>NZ_SCNB01000010.1:0-124658 GCF_005502825.1 Kocuria sp. 2SI
GCGTCGCCCGCGGCTTCCGTAACTTCGACAACTACCGGTTACGGGCCCTGCTCGCCGCAGGCGGTCATCGCCCCTGGCGGAAGACCGCTACCCACACTCAGCTGTGAAGGCCCTGATAAGCAGTGGAGCCTTCGTCGTTGCAACCTTGGGCGTCGAATGTGGTCGCGAACTGGTCTGTCATCCGGGTGACAGCCGTGTCCATGGCCTCGTCATCGCGCATCACTGCCCCCAGGACGAAGAGTCCTGTGTGTTGGTGAAGGCCGTGGTTCTTGCCCACGATGTGCTCTGGATCCATGAGCCACTCTCGGTGCGCCTTCAGCAGATCTATGAACCACTCGTCGTCATCAGCGAGAAGAGCTGCGCCCAGGGATAGCTGCAGTGCTCGATTCCCATCGGCCATGTCCTTCCACGCGAATGCACTGGCTGCCGATGACGGGGGCACATTCGCATGGAACCAGGAGCGCGCCACGGCTCGCCATTCATCACGGGCGCGTGCGTCGCCGTCCAGGGCCGACCACCGGAGGGGATTGAGCCAGCGCAACGTGTGGTGCTGGAACTGCCAATTGCGATCCTGAAAAGGATCGGCGGTCCAGTCCATTCGATCGCCTTCCCAAGAGGGGTGGGGAGGCAGGACCAGTCTGCCCGCCCAGTGCGACGACAGGTCATCGGAAAGCGCTGCGGGCCGATCGTACGACGGCCCCAGTGCTTGCCGAGTCGCAGCGTCGACATCAAGGTCAGCGACGCTGACTGCGGGGATCTGCTGCACTTGTCATCCTTCCGAGGGGGTGAGGGGAGGGAGAATCGAACCGCATCTTAGCTGGCGCGGGGTCGGTCACGGCGTCAATTGGGAAATATCATGCCCTTGTCGGGTCACCATCCAGAACCGGCGTCTGTGATGTATACACTCGTGCAGACTGTTGCCCCCCCCCCGAACGCGCAGATTCACGGAGGACCCCATGGCGAAGCGTCCAACTCCCCA
Source organism: Kocuria sp. 2SI (assembly GCF_005502825.1). Lineage (NCBI taxonomy): Bacteria > Bacillati > Actinomycetota > Actinomycetes > Micrococcales > Micrococcaceae > Kocuria > Kocuria sp. 2SI. The sequence goes on from NZ_SCNB01000010.1 coordinate 980, forward strand.
TCAGATCACCACTTATGTGAGGTCTGGCCCAGGCGGGTCAGCGGCAGCCGTTTCCGCAGAAGACGTCCTGTGGCTGGCGAAGGAGCGATCGGATCTTTACGACAGCGCCCTCAATAAGCTTGGATACACCATGGCAGAGCAGGCGTTCAAGCACTCCGTGGACGACGTATTTCAGAAGTACAGAGATTTCACAGGTCCTTGGATCGATCGCATAAATCACCCTGCGTCGCGATTGTTGAAGGCTCGGCTCAATGCTTACGAGTCTGCATGGAATGCCGGAATGGGTGACCTGCGGGTTGATTCATCCCCCGATGATGCCCGCGCCGTGTCAGAGCGGATCGCCCGTCTCTACGAGGGCTCTGGCAACCTGACCGAAGTGCAGACTCTTGCACTTCGCGGTCAGGTGGAGTCGCTGTGGTCGCGTGATGTTGCCGGTCAGACCTTTGAGGAGGTGCGGGGGCACCCCAAGCACGCATCATTGGCCAAATCGTGGGATCGGGGCGCGCTGAGCTACTTCAATTCCAACCAAGTCTTCGAGCGGTCGCGGTCGGCCGAAAATATTGTCGGCACCGTTCCAGAGGTGGCTACCTCAAAATCAGCTTTCGTCATATCGGTGGACCCGGTATTCTTCCGAATCTATGCCCCGATGTTTCTGTTCAATGCGCAGCAGATTCCTGGAGTGGACCTGGTCCTCTTGGTCTGTGCGGGGGCTGATGAGGCAGGAGAGCTGATCGAGGAGTCAAGACAGTATCTGGAAGCGCTGTCCCGAATGAACAAGCAGAACGTGCCGCGAAATGTTCACTTCCATGCGTTTCCCGTACCGGATTGGGTTGGAGATCGGACGACATTCTATGCGTGTGCTCGGTTTCTCGCATTGCCCCAGATCCTGGAGCAGTATGAATATGTATATTCCATTGATGCGGATCTGATCATGCGCTACGACCCGACGGCCTTCTTCAGGGAGACTGCAAAGGTTGTACTGTCGTTCCCCCATATCGGTGGATCGCTGGGAATGGTCCCATGGCGTCGATACATGGCCGGGAATCTGGTGGCGACTCAGAAGCTGCTCGGGGCCTCGTTCATCGGGGATCTGGAGTCCTATATCACTGCTGGTCTTGATCAGCCGCGAGCATGGACACTGGACCAGAACGCGCTGGCGTATGCCGTTGAACGAGGTGATCCGGGAGTCTACGAGCCGCTCGAGAATTACAGCAGGCCCCTCATCACATCGACCTTCATGAACCGCTGGGAGAGGAATTACGTGCGGGCGACACGCTGAACTGGGCATCTCGATGCGTGTGATCACACCGGAAGCGGCTGGGGCAGCGCCTCGGCCGCCCGGAGCTTTGCTGGTTCCGCGATAGCCTGCTGGGCGGCCGTCGAGCAGCTCGGCGCGCACCACCCCACCCCCACACGAGAGGAACGATCTGTCCTCAGGAAGATCCTGATCATCGGACTCGCGTACTTCGGAGTCACCGTCGGAGCATGATTCGGATCTGGGCAGGAGATGCTCCAGTTCTATGTCTCCTATGGCTGGTGGGGCGTGGCCGGTGCCGCCGTGAACCTGATCATCATGCCGCTGACGGCCATGGCGATCCTGCAGTACGGCAGCTACTTCCGGGCCCAGACGCACGGCAAGGTCTTCGACTCGATCACCACGTCGCTGGTCTCGAGGTTCATGGACTACGGACTGTCCGCAGCCCAGTTCTGCATCGGCTTCGTGATGCTCGCCGGCGCCGGATCGAACCTGAACCAGCAGTTCGGCCTGCCGCTGTGGGTGGGCTCGGCCCTGATGGTCCTCATGGTGATCATCGCCGGCATGTTCAACGCGGACCGCGTCGGTAGCATCATCGGCATGATCACCCCGGCGATGATCGTCGTGATCCTGTGCGCCGCCATCTACTCGATCTCCACCTTCTCGGGGACCCTCGGCGGCGTGCACGAGTTCGCCCTCGAGAACGTGACCTCGACCCTGCCCAACTGGTTCCTGGCCACCGTGAACTACACCGGTCTGTCCATGTTCAGCGGCATCGCCATGGCGATCATCATCGGCGGTCAGAACTGGAGCCCGCAGGCCGCAGGCTGGGGCGGGTTCCTGGGCGGCGCCATCTTCGGGGCCCTGCTGATCCTGATGACGATCGGGCTCCTGCTCAGCGTCGAGGACATCTACAGCTCGGATCTGCCGACCCTCGCGCTGGTCAACGAGATGAACCCCGTGCTGGGGCTGATCGCCTCGATCGCCACGTACCTCATGATCTTCAGCACGTCCCTGGGCGTCTTCTACTCGCTGGGCAAGCGCCTGGCCGCACCCAAGCCGCAGTACTACCGGTTCATCTTCATCGCCGTGACGCTCGTGGGCTTCGTCCTGAGCTTCATCCCCTTCACCTCGCTGGTGAACAACGTGTTCCCGTGGCTGGGCTGGCTCGGCATCATCTTCATCCTGGTCCTCGTGGGCTCCTGGATCCTCAGCGGCCGCACGGACATCTCCGAGGAGAGCCTGCGCCGCGACCGCGTCCGCGCCCTGCTGCTCTACAAGCTGGATCCGCAGCGCCGCTGGACGCCCCGCCACGCGAACGCCCTCATCCAGGCGGCCGACGAGTCGAACCTGCGCGCCAGGCACCTGGGCGACTTCATGCACGAGCACGTCTACCGGGAGGCCCTCGACACCTCCGAGATCGACATGTCCTCGATGGGCGAAGGGGAGCTCGGCGAGTACCTGAGCGACCTCCAGCGCACCACGCACGAGCAGCAGATGAAGCAGAAGAAGCAGATGAAGGCGGGAAGGAAGGAAGTGAAGCGCGAGGAGAAGGTCGTGAAGAGGGAGGAGCGGCGCAGCAGGAAGAGCACCAAGGGCTCGTCCACCGAGTGACCTCCTGAGACGACGAGGCCGCCGTCCCGAATCGGGGACGGCGGCCTCGCTGCTGTGCTGGTCCGGTCGGTGCCGCTCCAGTGCAGCGCGACGCTGTCGAGGCTTGCACCCCGCTGTCGATGAAGTCGCATAAGATCGGGCCTTACGTGCCCGGCTGACTGCGTCCTTGGCCCAGGAGGGTCCTGCTGTCTTCCACGCCGGGGCAGCACTGGTCCTGGGGAGCGTCGGAACCTCCACGGGGCATTGTTCGGGAGGACGGAAATGGCGAGATTCAGTCGCCGCGGTCATTGGAGACGCGGGCGGAACGGGAACTACCACTGGGTCAGCTCCCACAACGTGCGTCGCGACGACTTCTCCCGGATGGGTTCCGGCGACTACAGGCATCTGCTCGGGGCCGCTCATCTGAAGACAGCTCCGACACACAGCCCGAAGCCGCGACAGAAGCTGAAGGCGACTGGCGATATCCAGTGGTCGAGGATCTCATCCACGCCGAACGCCGAATGCCCTGTCTGCGGGGCCGATGTCTGGTTCATCCGCAACAAGAACGGCGGCTGCGCCTACTTCGACGAGCTCGGCAAGCCCTGGCCGCTGCACCCGTGCATGTCCAGAGACAGGAGTAGTGCGGACCGGATGGTCGAAGCGGAGGTCAATGGCTACGACTGGGCCGACGGCCGCCCGGTGCGACGAAGCCAACAGTCAGCGGCGACCCGTCCAGCGCTGCCGACGAACAGCCAGACGATGGCCTCTTCGACGTCGCCCTCGTCCGGAGGGCCGAACCATTCGGCAGCTGCCGGGAACAGACCTGACTCAGACTCCATGGACAACGTCTCCTTCGCATTGCTTGCACTGATCGCGCTTGCGATCTCCATTCCTGTCTCGTTCTGGGCATTCGACTATTTCGCCTTCCTCCCGGTCTGGCTCCCGGTCTGGTTCATCGCAGTCCCCACGGTCGTGTCTGCAGTCGTGCTAGTGCGCTTCCTGGTGGTCAACAACATGGCGACGACCGATGCTTGGCCTGATGAGACGGGGACAGGGCTGGCGGGAGCGATCGCTGCGATCATCTCGTCGCTGTTTCTCTTGGCTGCGGCGATCGTCTTCAACGTGATCACTCTGGGTTTCGGACTGCCGGTCATGACTATCGCCACCTGGGGGAGACCCCGGATGAAATCGGAGACTGCCGCCGATTAGGGCTGCGTCGACATCCGCGGGAAATCAACGAGAGCTGTCTCCTGTCCGGCATCGACCTTCGATGCCGGACAGGAGACAGCTCTCGTGGTGGGGAAGTCCCGCTCAGTGCAGGTTGATGAAGATCGTCTTCGTCTCCGTGTACTGGGCGAAGGCCTCCAGGCCGTTGTCGCGGCCGCCGAAGCCGGACTGCTTGTAGCCGCCGAACGGCGTGGTGATGTCGCCCTCGGAGTAGCTGTTGACGGAGATGGCGCCGGCGCGCACGGAGCGGGCCAGGCGCAGGGCGTCGTCGATGTCCGAGATGGCGTCGTCGACGTAGCCGGAGACGCGAGTGAGAGCGGATTCCTCGATCAGCGAGCCCATGGTCGTGCCGGGATCCTGCGGGTCGTCGACCACGTGGGCTTCGGCTGCGGCGGCGAGATGCCCGGCGAGCTCGTCGGCGATCGAGGCGTCGACCAGGATGCGCGAGCCGGCAGAGCAGCGCTACCTCATGACCACCACCACAGGCGGGGCGGCCGACGTGCTGAACTGGCTCGAGGAGTGGTCCCAGACGGAGTGGCCTGAGCTCGACGTCGTCTTCACCTCGGTGACCGAGCAGTACACGACGGTCGCCGTCGTGGGCCCCAGGTCGAGGGAGGTCATCGCGCGGATGGCCCCGGAGCTGGACGTCTCCCAGGAGGCCTTCGGCTTCATGGAGTTCCGCGAGACCACCCTGGCCTCGGGGATCCCCGCGCGGGTGTGCCGGATCTCCTTCTCCGGCGAGCTGGCCTACGAGATCAACGTCTCGACCTGGTACGGCCACAGGGTCTGGGAGGACGTCGCGGCAGCGGGGGCCGACTTCGGCATCACGCCCTACGGCACCGAGACCATGCACGTGCTGCGAGCCGAGAAGGCCTACCCGATCGTCGGGCAGGACACCGACGGCACCGTGACCCCGCAGGACCTGGGGATGTCGTGGGTCGTCTCGACCAAGAAGGACTTCATCGGCAACCGCTCCTACGCCCGCGAGGACACCTCCCGTGAGGACCGCAAGCATCTGATCGCCGTCCTGCCCATCGATCACGACGAGCCGATCCCGGAGGGTGCACAGCTCGTGGAGACCGGCACGCCGATCACACCGCAGGACGGGCCCGTGCCCATGGTCGGGCATGTCACCTCGGCCTACCGCAGCGCCGCCCTGGGCCGGACGTTCGGTCTGGCCCTGGTGCTGGGCGGCCGCCAGCGGATCGGCGACACGCTCCAGGCGCCGCTGGTCGATCGGACCGTCGACGTCGTGATCGCCGAACCCGTCCTCTACGACCCCGAAGGGAACCGCCGAGATGGCTGAGACCACCGCACCAGAGATCGCCGCACTGCGGCGCAGCCCGCTGCATGATCTGCGCGAGGAGATGGCCCAGGCCGAGGTGACCGGCGACCGCGGCGTCAGCATCCGGGAGATCCCCTTCCTCACGCTGATCGCACTGCGCGTGGCCCCCGGCACGACGGAGGCGGCGGCGATCGAGTCGCAGCTCGGCGTCGCGCTGCCGTCGGGCGTCGGGCGTCGGGCAGGTGACCGGCTCGCCGGAGGCCACTGCCGTCCTGTGGAACGGACCTGACGAGTTCACGGTCGTCCAGCCCGATGCCATGGCCTCCGGGGGCGTTTTGCCGGAGGAGCTGACGGCCCAGCTGGCGGGGATCCTCGAGGAGCACGAGGCCCGCGGCCAGGCTGTCGACGTCTCGGCCAACCGCACGACGATCGAGGTCTCCGGGCCTTCGGCCCGTGCCGTGCTGGAGAAGGGCTGCCGCATGGACCTGCACCCTCGGGCCTTCCCGGTGGGTCACGCGGTGTCGACCAACTACGGGGTCGTGCAGGTGCTGCTGTGGCGCACGGGCGAGCAGACCTGGCGGATCATGCCGCGGGCGTCGTTCGCCGAGCACACGGCGCGCTGGTTCATGGACGGGATGACCGAGTTCGGATCGCAGGAGGTGGCCTGATGGACCCGCGCACCACCACGGCCGCAGTTCCCGTCGGCCCGAGCGATGACCACCTGGTGCTCAGCCTGTCCTGCCCGGAGGCCGCGGGCATCGTCCACGCGGTGAGCGAGGTGCTCTACGAGAACGACTGCACGATCATCGAGCTCGACCAGTTCGACGACCAGCGCACCCGCCGCTTCTTCATGCGGGTGCGCGTGGCCCCCACCGGCGAGGCCCCGCTGGATCCCGCGGTGCTCGAGCAGCGCCTGGCCCCGGTGGCCGAGCGGTTCGAGATGAGCTGGGAGCTGGTCCGCCACGGTGCCAAGCGCCGGGTGCTGGTCATGGTCTCCAAATTCGGGCACTGCCTCGACGACCTGCTCTACCGCGAACGCACCGGCGAGCTGCCCGTGGAGATTGTGGCGGTCGTGTCCAATCACCGCGATCACCAGTCGCTGGTGGAGTGGCACGGCATCCCGTTCTTCCACGTCCCCGTGACCCCCGAGACCAAGCCGGAGGCCGAGCAGAAGCTGCTCGACCTGGTGGATCGCTTCGAGGTCGATCTGGTGGTGCTGGCCCGCTGCATGCAGGTGCTCAGCGACTCACTGGCCACCCGGATGGAGGGGCCGGGTGATCAACATCCACCACTCGTTCCTGCCGTCGTTCAAGGGCGCCAAGCCCTATCACCAGGCCTTCGAGCGCGGCGTGAAGACCGTGGGAGCCACTGCGCACTACGTCAACGCCGAGCTCGACGAGGGCCCGATCATCGCCCAGCAGGTCCTGGCCGTGGATCACACCTTCGGCCCGGAGGACCTGGTGGCCGCCGGGCGCGACACCGAGCGCAAGGCGCTTTCGGATGCCGTGAAGTGGCACTGCCAGGGGCGGGTCTTCCTCAACGGGAACAGGACGGTCGTGCTGCTGTAGGGGTTCCCCAGAGCTGATCAGGAGAGGGGCTTGTACAACGATCGACCGCGAACGTTATACAAGAGATCGATCAGACGACGACGGCCGCCGTCTCGCTCAAGGCGAGGCGGCGGCCGTCGTGGTGGGAGAGGGCTTCAGTTCTGCGTGTCGGGGTCGCGATCCTGGTCATCGGTCATGGCGCCGACGCCCTCATCGGCGGGCTCCTGGGCCTCGTCCATCTCCTGGATGTTGCGGGCCTCCTCGACGGCGTCGTCGGCGCCGCCGGTCAGTGCCGGGTCGGAATCCTGGTTGCGAGGGGACATCGTGGTCCTCTCCTTTCGGTTCGCGGGGCAGATCGGGATCAGCTTAGGCCCGCCGCCAGGCGCCAGACAGGGGCCTCAGGCGGATTCTCAGGCATTCTCCGGGGCGAGCACGATGTCGAACCGCGCCCTGGCCCAGGTCTGATCGCCCAGGTCACGGCCGTCCGGACCAGGCGTGCCCGCCGGCTGCTCCACGAAGTCCTTGATCAGCGAATCCTTCACGCCGAAGACCGAGTCGCCGATCTCCAGTTGAGGGTCCCCGGTCACGAAGATGTGCGTGACCAGCGTGCGCAGCTGCGGTGCGGTGACCATGAAGTGCAGATGCGCCGCCCGCACGGGGGAGCGGCCGACCCTCTCCAGCAGCTGTCCGACCGGACCGTCGTGCGGGATGGGGTACGGGGTGGGCGTCAGGGCCCAGAACGAGTAGCGGCCCTCGTCGTCGGCCTGCAGGTGAGCGCGCCCGGCCACGCGGCCGTCGGTGTACTGGACGTCGTAGAACCCGTCGTCGTCGGCCTCCCAGACCTCGATCCGGGCCCCGGGGACGGGCTGGCCCGACGTGTCGGTGACCGTTCCCTCGACCCAGCAGGGCTGGCCCGATGCGCCGCCGGCGATGTCGCCGCCGATGGGGATCTCGGGGGCGTCCTCGACGAAGAACGGGCCGAAGACCGTGGCCTCGGTGGCATTCTCGTAGGCCTCGTTGTTCACCGCGATGGTCTGCATGGAAGCTCCCAGGACGTCCGAGAGCAGCACGAACTCCTGACGCCGGTCATCGGTGATGTGACCGACGGCGGTGAGGAACTCGATCGCCGCGTTCCACTCGTCCTCGGTGAGGCGCACATCGCGGATGAACGCGTGCAGGTGCCGGGTCAGCGACTCCATCACGGTCTTCAGGCGCGGATCCTGCGTCTGGGCGAAGGAGGCCAGGACGCGCTCGATCAGGTCCTCCTCGACCGCGGTCTGCTCGGGGCTGATCTCGGGCTGGGCGCTCATGACGGGTCTCCTTCGGTTGCGCCGGTCGCGGAGACCAGCGTGTGCGGGTCGTCGCCGTTCAGGGCGGCGGTGAGCAGCTCGCTCAGGTTCTCCTGCGTGACCGGGCGGGGATTGTCGGGGGGGTTGGCTGCCAGGGCGATCTCGACGGCCTCGGGGATCCCCTCGGCCGTGAAGCCCAGATCCGAAAGCCGCTGCGGGGCATCGAGCACCCGTCGCAGCTGCTGCAGGCCCTCGAGCGCGGTGGAGCTGCCGAAGGCCGCCGCGATCCTGTCGGCTGCCTCCGGGGCATGGGACATGTTGAAGGCCAGCACGTACGGCAGCAGCGTCGCGTGCGTGGGGGCGTGCGGCAGATCGAAGGTCCCGCCCAGGACGTGGCAGATCTTGTGGTGCATGGCCGAGCCGGCCGAGGCGAAGGACACCGCCGCCAGGTAGGCGCCGTAGAGGGTCCGATCGCGTCCGTCGACGTCCTCGCCGTCGGCGGCCACGGCGGGAAGCCCCTGGCTCAGGGCCCGGATCGCCTCCCCTGCCAGCGCGGCGTTGATCGGATCGGCACGCCGCTGATCAGTACGATGGCCTTGGCCAGCCCGGTTGTGGACCCGCCGCCCGCACTGACCAGCAGGTCGATCCCGTGCTCGGCGCCCGCGGCACGCCCGCGCTCGGCCACCTCGACGGGCACGTGCATCTCGACCTCGTCGTGCCACAGGGCCACGTCGATCCGTGAGGCGATCCCGCGGGCCATCTCGAGCTCGCGCTCACCGGCGATGCCCATGACCCGCTACGCGTCCAGGCGCCGGACCTCTGCGTCCAGGTGCTCGGCGCCGCGGCCGGAGCCGAAGAGCACGCGCTGGGGCAGTGTGGTGTGGGTGAACCCCAGGCTCATGTGCACAGGCCCTTTGAGGGGGTGCGAACGGGATCGAGGCGGAGACGGCCATCGCCTCACCACGCGCGAGCCGCCCCTCCGCCTCCGCGCACCGTCTCGGCGGCCGCCACCAGCCCGATCGCCTCCCGGCTGATCCCGGAGGCGTTGCCGATCCAGTCCTTCTCCTCGCGCGGGGCCAGGTGGTGCCCCAGTCCGGTGAGTCCGCGCCCGGCGGGGGATCCGGCCAGACCCAGGTCCGTCTCCTCGCCGTCCTCGTCATTGCGCGAGCTCAGTCGCGGGGCGGCGATCGCGTCCACGAGCGGCAGCCCCCGCTCGAAGTGACCGGCGATGATCTGGGCCACCGAGGTGATGATCGTGGCCCCGCCGGGGGTGCCGACCGCCAGGCGCAGCCCGGCGGCGTCGGTGATGATCGTGGGCGCCATCGACGAGCGCGGCCGCTTGCCTGGACCCGGCAGGTTCGGATCGGGCACTCCCGGAGTCACCGGCACGAAGTTGAAGTCCGTCAGCTCGTTGTTCAACAGGAACCCGTGGCCGGGCACCGTGATGCCGGAGCCGCCCGTCTGCTCGATCGTCAGCGTGTAGGACACCGCGTTGCCCCATTGATCCACGACGTTGAGATGCGTGGTCGACTGCCCCTCGTACGGCTCCGGCTGCGCTGCGCCGGCCGGCGGGGCCGTCGTGTAGTCGCCGTCGGGCCAGCCGAACGGGATCGGACGGGGCCGGGCCGACGACGGCTGCATGATCTCGGCGCGCTCGGCAGCGAAGCCGTCGCCGAGCAGCTCGGCGTACGGCACGTCCGCGACGTCGCCCACCCAGCGGTTGCGATCGGCGAAGGCCGTGGCGCAGGCCTCCGAGAATCGGTGCAGGTAGTCGGTCTCGCCGAGCTGGGCCAAGCCGATCCCGGTGCGCAGCTCGTAGTGCTCGAGCAGATTCAGGATCTCGCCCACGGCCACGCCTCCCGAGCTCGGCGCCGCCATCCCGAAAACGGTCATCCCGCGGTACGCGCTGACCGTGGGCGCTCGCAGGACGGGGGAGTAGCAGGCCAGATCCGCCGCCGTCATGGGGCTGCCCTGAACCTCCTGACCGGACACGGCCGAGGGTGCGTTCGCCTCCGCGAGGACCGCGGCCCCGATGTCGCCGCGGTAGAAGACGTCGATGCCCTCGGTGCGCAGCCGCCGGTAGACCTCGGCCAGATCGGGATTGGCGAACGTGCTCCCGACCTCGGGGGCGCTGCCGTCGCGCAGGAAGACGCGGGAGGTCTCCGGGAACCTGGAGAAGCGCTCGGCGTTCTCGTCGGTCTGGTAGTGGAAGTGCTGGTCCACCACGAAGCCGCGCCGGGCCAGCTGCTCGGCCGGCTCCAGCAGCGCACCCAGCGGAAGCGTCCCGAAGAGCTCGGCGGCAAGGGCCCACATGGCCGGGGTGCCTGGCACCCCGATGGACAGACCGGAGTTCACGACGGCGTCGAAGTCCAGCTCGGCGCCCGAGGCGTCGGTGAACTGGGTCTCGGTATAGCTCATGGGGGCCGTCTCGCGGCCGTCGATCGTGTGCACCAGGCCGGTGGCGGCATCGCGGTAGAGCAGGAAGCCGCCGCCGCCGATCCCGCACGAGTACGGCTCGGTGACCCCGAGCGCGGCTGCCATGGCCACGGCGGCATCCATCGCGCTGCCGCCGCCCTGCAGGATGCTCAGGCCGATGTCGCTGGCGTACGGGTCCACGCAGGACACGGCAGCGGTGGTGCCGACCGCCTCGTTGAGCTTCAGCGGCTCGGGCGCGGAGCCCAGCCCGGGATCCGACGGGGCTGGTGCCTCAGGCCCTGGAGCTGCCGCCATCGCCTGACTCGCACCCAGGGCACCGGCCCCCAGTGCCGCCCCGGCTGCGAGGGCCGATCGTCGGGTGATCCGTCCGGTGCTGTGCTGCGTCATCTCCGCCTCCGCTGAGCACTCGTTCCTCGGGTGTGATGCTGAACACCCTACGCTCCGACGGCGAGCAGGGCGGAGGACGGCTCAGCGCGAGCGCTCCTGCCGCGCCAGCACCAGGGCGCAGGCCAGGCCCAGGACGATCCACATGCCCATCATCCCCAGGACCCCGAACCAGCCGGCGGCGCTCCAGATGTGGGTGGACAGCGTCCCGGAGACCGAGCTGCCGGCGTAGTAGAAGATCAGGTACAGGCTCGAGGCGCGCGCGGTGTCCAGACCTGCGCGGTGCGCGCCGTCCACCGCCCATCCGCTGGCCACGGAGTGGGCGGCGAAGAACGCGAAGGTCAGCAGGCCCAGTCCCAGCAGGATGGGCAGCACGGCATCCGGGGTCGTGAGCGCGGCGCCTGCTGCCATGCCCGCGATGCCGAGCGTGACCGCCACAGGCCGCCCCGTGCGCTCGGCCAGACGCCGGGAGAAGGCGGGTGCCAGCAGGCCGGCCGGGTAGGCCAGGTACAGCACTGCCGCCTGCTCGGGGCTCATGGCGAACGGCTCGGCCTCCAGCCGCAGCGACACCGCGTTGTAGACCCCCACGAACACGGCCATGGAGGAGAAGCCGAGGCCGCACACCAGGGCGATCCGCCCGCTGCGCAGCAGGCTGAACGTCCCCGTGGCGATATCGACCACCGAGAAGGGGAACCGCGTGGGTCGATCACCCGGCAGCAGGACCACCACGGCCACTCCGACGAGCACCGAGAACACCCCGAGCACCAGGCTCACCAGCTGCCAGCCGCCGAGCCCGGACAGCGGTCCCGGCAGCAGCCGGCCGGCCGCTCCGCCCAGGCCCGTGCCCATGATGTAGATGGCGTTGGCCTTGGCGTGGGCGGAGGCGGCCACCTTCTCGCGCAGATACGCCAGCGCGATCGCAGGCAGCCCGGCCAGGGCGATGCCCGCGGCGGCGCGCAGGATCAGGAAGACCTCCCAGCTCGGGGCCACCGCGCACAGGGCGCTGAGCGCCCCGGAGAGGACCAGCGACCCGGCCATCACCCAGATGCGCCCCAGATGATCGGCCAGCGGCCCCGCCATGAGCAGTCCCAGGATCATCGCCAGGGTCGTGGCGGACAGCGCGGCCCCCGTGGCGCCCTCCTCGACGCCGAACACGCGCGCGAACTCGGGAAGCAGCGGCTGCACGAAGTAGATCAGCGCGAAGTTCGCCAGACCGCCCAGCGCGAGCACTGCGAGCACTCGGCGATAGCCCGACGACCCCGCCGCGAACCCCTCCTCAGGTCGGCTCACCGACATGCGAGCTCCCCTCCCTGCCTCGTGTCCTCCTCCGGCAGAGGCCGGAGATCGATACGCCTGATCGAATCAGTGCTGGCGACTGTGTCACTTGCTGGTCTGAGTGTGACGCAGGGCATGGACAGGCATAAGGTGAACCTTAGACACATGCTCGGCAGTGCGGCCGCGAGCCGGCCGCCCCAGCACCCACAGCACCGTACGCCCCTCACGGCGAGATCAGGATGACCTTCGACGATGACCGAATCGACCTCCGGAGTAGACCCCCACGGCACGGCGCAGGACCATGCGCTGGCCACCGCCCGTCGGCAGGTCGCTCTGGTCCGGGACGAGAAGCGCAATCTGGACCGGCAGCTGGCCACGGCCGGCGATCAGAACCAGAAGCTGCGCACCGCCCTGGAGTCCGCCCGCGGCCAGATCGAGCAGCTCAAGAAGTTCCTGGCCAACGAGGTCGAGGTCCCGCTGACGATCGCCACTCTGGTGCGCGTGGTCCCGCCGTCCACCACGGTGGGCTCGGCGACCCTGACCGCTGACGTCCACATCTCCGGGCGGCTCGTGCGCTGCCCCGTCTCGCCGCTGATCGCCACGGCGGGACAGCTGGAGCCCGGTCGCCAGGTGCTCATGAACGAGAACTCGACCGTGGTCGCCGTGCTGGGCTACGAGCAGTCGGGCGAGCTGGCACCGGTCCAGGAGGTCCTGGACGCCACCCGACTGGTCGTGGGCGGACGCTCCGGCGACGACCGCGTCCTGCGCATGTCCGGCGCCCTGCGCAAGGCCAAGCCGCGCCCGGGCCAGATGGTCTCGATCGACTCCCGCAACGGGATGGCCCTGGAGCTCGTCGAGCGCCAGGAGATGGAGCAGCTGGTCCTGGAGGAGGTCCCGAACATCCGCTACACGGACATCGGCGGCCTGGGCCCGCAGATCGAGGCGATCCAGGACGCGGTGGAGCTGCCCTTCCTGCACCCCGAGCTCTACCGCCAGCATCAGCTGACCCCGCCCAAAGGCATCCTGCTCTACGGGCCTCCCGGCAACGGCAAGACCATGATCGCCAAGGCCGTGGCCCGCTCCCTGGCCGAGCGCGCCGCCGAGCAGTCGGGGCGCAGGGAGGCCAAGGGGTACTTCCTGAACATCAAGGGCCCGGAGCTGCTGGACAAGTACGTGGGCGAGACCGAGCGCCAGATCCGCCAGATCTTCTCCCGCGCCCGCGAGCAGGCCGCTTCCGGCGTGCCCGTCGTGGTGTTCTTCGACGAGATGGAGTCGCTGTTCCGCACGCGCGGCTCGGGCGTCTCCTCGGACGTGGAGACCACGATCGTCCCGCAGCTGCTGACCGAGATGGACGGCGTGGAGAAGCTCGACAACGTGATCATCGTGGGCGCCACCAACCGCGAGGACATGATCGACCCGGCCGTGCTGCGCCCCGGCCGCCTCGACGCCAAGATCCGCATCGACCGCCCCACCGCCGAAGGCGCCCGGGAGATATTCGGGCTCTACCTCACGGAGACGCTGCCGCTGCGCCAGGAGGAGGTCATCGCCGCCGGCTCCCGCGAGGCGGCCCTGGAGCAGCTCATCGAGGTGGGCGTGTCGTCCATGTACGCCCAGGACGACTCCACCCGCTTCCTGGAGATCACCTACCGGGACGGCTCGCGCGAGACCCTGTGGTTCTCGGACTTCACCTCGGGCGCGGTCATCCGCAACGTGGTGGACCGCGCCAAGAAGATGGCGATCAAGGACCTGCTCACCGATCAGGTGCGCGGCCTGTCCCAGGAGCACCTGCGCCGTGCGGTGGCCGAGGAGTTCCTGGAGCAGCAGGACCTGCCGGACACCTCCGATCCGGAGGAGTGGGCCCGGATCTCCGGGCGCCGCAAGGACACCATCGCGGACCTGCGCTTCGTGCTGCACCGCGGCTCGCGCGCTGCAGCCGCTTCCGCACCGACCGCCCGGGCAGGAGAGCAGTCATGACCGTGCGCCGCATCATGGGGGCCGAGACCGAGTTCGGGATCCTGGCACCGGGCAACCCCAAGGCCAACTCGACCCTGCTCTCCACGCGGGCAGTGACGGCCTACGCAGCCCTGGTGGCCCGCGAGCTCGGCTCGCGCGCGGACCGGACCGTGGACTTCGACTACAGCTCGGAGACGCCGCTGCGCGATGCCCGCGGCTTCGAGATGTCCCGGGCAGAGGCTCACCCCACCCAGCTCACGGACGTGGCCCCGGTGCTGACCTCAGAGGAGATCGCGGCCGAGGCGCTGACCGAGTCCGGGCTGTGGTCCGAGCAGACGCCGCAGGTCGTGATGAACACGGTCCTGCCCAACGGCGCCCGGCTCTACGTGGACCACTCGCATCCCGAGTACTCCTCGCCCGAGGTCCTCACCCCCCGCGATGCAGCCCTCTACGATCTCGCCGGAGACCGTGTGGCGGCCGAGATCGTGGCCACGCTGCATGCCACCGCCGAGGTCGGCGACCAGGAGCAGGTGCTGCTGCACAAGAACAACACCGACGGCAAGTCGTCGTCGTACGGAACGCACGAGAACTACACCGTGCCCCGCGACATCGACGACGACGCCCTGACCGCCGCCCTGCTGCCCTTCTTCGCCTCCCGCCACGTCATGTGCGGTGCCGGACGCGTGGGGCTGGGCCCCGGCAGCGAGGGGGCCGGCTTCCAGATCAGCCAGCGCGCGGACTTCTTCGAGCGGATGGTGGGGCTGGAGACCACCGTGCGCCGTCCCATCGTCAACACGCGCGACGAGCCGCACGCGGATCAGAAGCGCTACCGCCGTCTGCACGTCATCATCGGCGACGCCAACCTGTCCCACTGGGCGCAGGTGCTCAAGTTCGGCACGACGTCCCTCGTGCTGCGCCTGGTGGAGCAGGGGCTGCAGCCCAGGATCGAGCTCACCGAGCCCGTGCTCGCGCTGCACCGGATCAGCCACGATCCGTCGCTGCAGGTGGCGGTGGGCCGTCGTGACGGCGGGCCGCTGACCGGCCTCCAGATCCAGCGGATGTACCTGGAGGCCGCCGAGGCCATGGAGACCGCCGGGGGAGCGAGCCCCGATCCGGAGACCGCCGAGATCCTGCAGATGTGGCGCGAGACCCTCGATACGCTGGAGACCGATCCCATGGCCATGGCGGATCGCCTGGACTGGCTGGCCAAGCTCAAGCTGCTGCTGGGCTACCGCGAGCGCGGCGGCCTCGGCTGGGACGACCCCAAGCTGGCCATGATCGATCTGCAGTACCACGACGTCCGCCCGGACAAGAGCCTGTACTCCAAGCTCGAATCCGCCGGGCGCATGCGTCGGCTCTTCGACGAGCAGGAGATCCGCCAGGCCATGTGGACCCCGCCGGCCGACACTCGCGCGGACTTCCGCGGCCGCCTCGTGGCGCGCTTCCCCGACGACGTCATCGCCGCCGGCTGGGAGACCATCGCCGTGGAGCTCCCCGGACTGCGCCGCGGTGCGCGGATCAGCATGCCCGAGCCGACCGAGCTGACCCGGGGGCAGACGCAGGACTGGTGGGCCGCAGCCGACATCGAGGAGTTCATCGAGCGGATGCAGCGGGATCGACCCGATCTGGTGGAGGTCTCCGCCCGCATCGGCTGACACAGCCTCCGTGGTCCCCGGCCTCAGCCGGGGCGCATGGCACCGCACACGCAGCGACCGTCCGACGGCCGCGCACAGCAGCGAACATCGAAGGAGAACGAACATGGCAGAGCGCATCCAGCACAACGAGCCGCAGCGTCGCGACGAGGACGTCGAGCCCACGGGCCCGGCCCCCAGCGGCGGCGGGGCGCCCTCGGAGGCCGCCCAGGCCCGCAGCAGCCAGGCCGATGACTTCCTGGCGGACATCGACTCGATCCTCGAGGCCAATGCCGAGGAGTTCGTGAAGGGCTTCGTGCAGAAGGGCGGTCAGTGATCCGATGGATCAGCGGATCATCGGCGTCGAGACCGAGTTCGGGATCATCCACACGCAGCGCGGGGACGCCGCCTTCGGTGAGCCCGCGCGCACGCTGAGCCCGGACGACGCCGCCCGGCTGCTCTTCCAGCCGATCGTGGAGTGGGGGCGGTCCTCGAACCTGTTCCTGCCCAACGGCGCCCGGCTCTACCTGGACGTCGGCGCTCACCCCGAGTACGCCAGCGCTGAGTGCGCGAACCTCCAGGACATCGTGGCGCAGGATCGCGCCGGCGAGCTGATCGTCGACCGGATGCGCCAGGCCCTGGAGGCCAAGCTGGCCGCCGACGGCACCGGGGGATCGGTCTACCTGTTCAAGACCAATGTGGACAGCTCCGGCAACTCGTTCGGCTCGCATGAGAACTACATGATCGGGCGGGACACCCGCTTCGCGCGCCTCGTGGCCAGCCTGATCCCGTTCCTGGTCACCCGGCAGCTCTACTCGGGCACCGGGCGCATCCACCCGAACGGACCGGTCGGCTTCGGCGAGGGCCAGACGTTCGGCGGCGGGCAGGGCGAGGCCTCGTACTCGTTCTCGCAGCGCGCCGATCACATCTGGGAGGACGCGTCGTCCTCGACCACGCGCGCCCGGCCGCTGATCAACACCCGCGACGAGCCCCACGGGGACTCCGAGCGCTTCCGCCGCCTGCACGTGATCGTGGGGGACTCGACCATGTCGACGACCACCACGGCGCTGCGCCTGGGCGTGACGGATCTGATGCTGCGGGTGATCGAGTCCGGTCAGCCGCTGCAGGACCGCACGCTGAACTCGCCGGCCATGGCGCTGCGTCAGATCTCGCATGATCTGACCGGCACCTTCCAGGTGGCCATGCGCGAGGGCGGCACCCGCTCGGCGCTGGACCTGCAGCGCGAGTACTGGGAGGTGGTCTCCCGCTTCGTGCAGGCCAACGGCGCGCACCACGACCGAGTGGACTGGCTGCTGGAGCTGTGGGCGCGGTCCCTGGAGGCCGTCGAGAGCGGCGACCATTCGCTCATCGACACCGAGATCGACTGGGCCATCAAGAAGAAGCTCATCGACTCGTGGGCCGAGCGAGCCGGTGCGGACTACAGCCACCCGCGCGCCGCCCAGCTGGATCTGACCTACCACGACATCGCCCCGGGCCGCGGCCTGTTCCGCATGCTGGAGGAACGGGGCATGGCAGCCAGGCTGCCGGGCACCGACGGATCCGAGGCCGAGGCGGCCGTCGACCAGCCCCCGGCCACGCGCGCGGCCCTGCGCGGTGCGCTCGTGCAGGCGGGCATGGAGGCCGGCGTCCACTTCACGGCCGACTGGGTCAACATGAAGGTCAACGGGCCGGCCCAGCGCGTGGTGACCCTGCGGGACCCGTTCGCCACGCACGACGAGGCCGCCGAGCAGCTGCTCGAGCGGCTGCGCGCCGAGCGCACCACCGAGGTCACGTCCTCGCCGCTGCCGCCGGCCGTCTGAGCCGAGCGGCCGATCCTGGGCCGCCGCCGCCCGGGCTGGACACCTGCTCCGGACCGGGCGGACGATGGCCTCAGGTCCCTCACGTCCCTCGAACCCCTCAGGAGCTCTCCGTGAACACCCCGAACCCCTCGATCACCCCCGCCGGCTCAGCGGGCACGGCCCATGACGAGGCCGCCGAGATCTGCCGGAACCTGATCCGGATCGACACCTCCAACTACGGGCGCGGCGAGTCCAAGGGGGAGCGCCGTGCCGCGGAGTACGTGGCCGGGCTGCTCGAGGAGGTCGGGCTGACGGCCACCATGGTGGAATCCGCCCCGGGACGCACGAGCGTCTTCGCGCGCATGGAGGGCACGGACCCGTCGGCCGATGCCCTGCTGGTGCACGGACACCTGGACGTGGTTCCTGCAGTGGCCGAGGACTGGAGCGTGGACCCCTTCGCCGCCGAGATCCGCGACGGCATGATCTGGGGCCGCGGCGCCGTGGACATGAAGGACATGGACGCCATGATCCTCTCGGTCGTGCGGCACATGGTGCGCACCGGCCAGAAGCCCAAGCGGGACATCATGCTGGGCTTCTTCGCCGATGAGGAGGCCGGGATGGAGTACGGGTCCAAGTGGGTCGTGCGCAACCACCCGGAGCTCTTCGAGGGCGTGACGGACGCGATCTCGGAGGTCGGCGGCTACTCGGCGAACATCGGCGGCCAGCGCGCCTACCTGCTGCAGACCGCGGAGAAGGGGCTCATGTGGATGCGCCTGTTCGCCGACGGCACCGCCGGACACGGCTCCCAGGTCAACACCGACAATCCGGTCACGCGGCTGTCCCGGGCCATGGCGAACATCGGCGAGTACCAGTGGCCGATCGAGCTGACCAAGACCACGCGCCAGTTCCTGGACTCCGTGACGGAGCTGACCGGCGTGGAGTTCGATCCGCAGAATCCGCAGCGGATGCTCGACGAGCTGGGCTCGGTGGCCCGCTTCGTCGGTGCCACGCTGCAGAACACGGCCAACCCCTCCATGCTCAGCTCCGGCTACAAGGTCAACGTCATCCCCGGCACCGCCGAGGCCGGGCTGGACGTGCGCTTCCTGCCGGAGCAGCGCGAGATCGTGCTGGAGAAGCTGCGCGAACTGGCGGGGGAGGGCATCCGCTTCGAGTTCGAGGCCGACGACATCGGGCTCGAGGTCCCGTTCTCCGGCAACGTGGTCGATGCCATGGTCGCCTCGCTGAAGCAGCACGACCCGGAGGCCGTGGTCATGCCGTACATGCTCTCGGCGGGCACGGACAACAAGGCGCTGGATCCGCTGGGGATCACCGGCTACGGCTTCGTGCCGCTGCGCCTGCCCGATGAGCTCGACTTCCCGGCCATGTTCCACGGGGTCGACGAGCGAGTGCCGATCGCTTCGCTCGAGTTCGGCGCCGACGTCCTGCACACGCTGCTCACCGGCTACTGAGTCGCTCCCTCGAGCGGCCGAATCCGGCCCGTCCAGCCATCGAGCGGCCGAGTTGTCACCGGTTCATGGCTGAGACGGCGGCGAATCGGCCACTCGATGGAGACGGGGTGGGAATGGGGCTGATGCCGTGTCGTCGACGCGCTGGCTGACTGCTCTCAGAGGGTGCGCTCGACGCGCATGACCCGGCGGCGCAGCCAGTGCTTGCGGGCCCCGCTGTAGAGATGGACCACTCGGTGCAGCTCCCACTTGCCGTATTCGGCGTGCTCGACGACTCTCGCGCGGGCGTCGGCGAGGCGCTCTCCGGGCCCGACGGTCAGCACCAGGTACTCGAAGCGCGGGTCGAGCAGGGGCTGGCCCACCCCGGGGTCGCGAGGGGAACTCTGGATGACTTGCTCTCTCATCGCTCCCATTCTGCTCCTCGGGGCGGTAACGTCGAGTCCATGAGCAACGATCCGCGCGTCGCACTCCAGTCCCTCGTCTCCGCCCTCGAAGAGCACCTGGCCGCCCTGTCCAATCGCCGCGGGGAGGACGACCCCTCGGTGGACGCCGCCTACGTGGCGATCGCCGATGCTTTCGACGCCTACGAGGAGTCCCTCTACGAGAACTACGACGAGGTCACGCCTCTGACCGTCTTCGCAGACGATGAGGATGATGAGGACGACGACGACTTCGAGGAGGACGAGGACGACCTCGAGGACTTCGACGACGACGCGGAGGACGACTCCGACGACGAGCGCGGAGCCTGATCCCGCTGCCGGCTGACGTCCGGCATCCGAAGCCCCCAGTGATCCCGGTCACCGGGGGCTTCGTCGTCGTGGGGTGGGTGTCGGCGCATGTGTGCCGGGAATCGCACGGCGTCCCTCGGTGGCAGTCGCAGGGCCGTGCCATAGGGTGAACGGCGTGAATTGGCTTGAATCGATCATCCTCGGCCTGGTCCAGGGCCTGACGGAGTTCCTCCCCGTGTCCTCGTCCGCCCATCTGCGCATCGTGGGGGAGTTCCTCCCGGGCTCCGCGGACCCCGGTGCCGCCTTCACGGCGATCACGCAGCTCGGCACAGAGACTGCCGTGATCCTCTACTTCTGGCGGGACATCGTCCGGATCATCAAGCACTGGGCGCTGTCGCTCGTGGGAAAGATGGATCGCTCCGATCCGGATGCCCGCATGGGATGGCTGATCATCGTGGGCTCGCTGCCCATCGGCATCCTGGGACTGCTGTTCGAGGACCAGATCGACACCACGCTGCGCAGCCTGTGGATCACGGCCACCATGCTGATCGTCTTCGGCGTGATCCTGGGCATCGCCGATCACATCGGCAAGCAGGTCCGCGACCTCGAGGACCTCAACGTCAAGCACGGCGTGCTCTACGGCTTCGCCCAGGCCATGGCCCTGATCCCGGGGGTCTCGCGCTCCGGCGGCACGATCACCGCGGGCCTGCTCATGGGCTACAAGCGCGAGGCCGCCGCCCGCTACGCCTTCCTGCTGGCCATCCCGGCGGTGTTCGCCTCGGGGCTCTACAAGCTGGCCTCGGAGATCGTCGATCCGTCGCCCCAGCCGTACTCGATGGCCCAGACCGCCCTGGCCACGATCGTCGCCTTCGTGATCGGCTACGTGATCATCGGCTGGTTCATGCACTACATCTCGAACCGCTCCTACTCGCTGTTCGTGTGGTACCGGATCATCCTGGGCATCGTGCTGTTCATCCTCCTGGGCACCGGCGTGATCTCCGCGGTGCCGGAGCTGAGCGCCGGCGGCTGATCCGCCGCTGCGAGGCCCCGTCCGGACCCCGTCGATCCGACCCCGTGGGCCCCGGCCGTCCGCCGCGGCAGGCGGAGCCGAGCGCGGCGGGGTCTATTGCACTCGGCCGACGTGGGAGACTGGACGAGACGTGCGCTCGCCCCGCCGAGCGAGCGCCCCCCCCGCGCGGTCAGGCCTCCGCGCCCCATCTTCAGTACGACCGTCCCCAGAGGTGACAATGCAGTCCTGGTCCGCACGCCCCGTCCCCGAGCTTCCCGGTCAGGCAGCCCCGCCCGCGGTGTTCGATTCCCGGACCCGGCAGGTGGAGCAGCTGCCGCAGCAGGAGCGAGCCTCGCTGTACGTCTGCGGCATCACCCCGTACGACGCCACCCACCTGGGCCACGCCAGCACCTACGTGGCCTTCGACCTGCTGCATCGGGCCTGGCTCGATGCCGGGATGCGGGTCGACTACGTCCAGAACGTGACCGACGTGGACGACCCCCTGCTCGAGCGCGCTGATCGCGACGGCGTGGACTGGCGCGATCTGGCCCGTGAGCAGACCGACCTGTTCCGCGAGGACATGACCGCGCTGAATGTCATCCCGCCGCAGCACTACCTGGGCGCCACGGAGACGCTCGAGTGGATCGTCCCGGCCGTCGAGGGGCTCCTGGCCCAGGGCCTGGCCTATCGGGTCCAGGGGGAGGACGGCGAGCCGGACGGCGACGTCTACTTCGACGTCCGCGCTGTCGCCGAGGCCGGCGACAGCAACATCCCGGTGCTTCAGCCGAAGGTGCAGGGCGACGAGGACGGCGCGCCCGGCCCCTGGAGCCTCGGACAGATCTCCGGGCTCACCCGCGACGAGATGCTCGAGGTCTTCGGCGAGCGCGGCGGCGATCCCGAGCGCCCGGGCAAGCGCGACATCTTCGATCCGCTGCTGTGGCGCGTGCACCGCGAGGGCGAGCCCTCCTGGGAGGGGGGCGAGCTGGGCGAGGGGCGTCCCGGCTGGCACATCGAGTGCTCGCTGATCTCCCTGAAGCTGCTGCCGGCGCCGTTCACCGTCCAGGGCGGCGGCTCGGACCTGGTCTTCCCGCACCATGAGATGGGAGCCGGTCACAGTTGGGCGCTGTCCGGTCGGCCCATGGCCCGGAACTTCGTGCACACCGGGATGGTCGGCCTGGACGGGCACAAGATGTCCAAGTCGCTGGGCAACCTGGAGCTCGTCTCGCGGCTGCGCGAGCGCGGCGTCGAGCCTGCCGCTGTCCGCCTGGCGATCCTGTCCCAGCACTACCGCGAGGACTGGTCCTGGAGCCAGGACGTCCTCACCCGCGCCGAGGCGCGTCTCACGCGCTGGCGCATGGCCGCCGACGTCGCCGTGGAGGGCTCCTTCGCCGATGCTCTCGACTCGGTGCGCGACGCCCTGGCGGATGACCTCGATTCGCCCCGGGCGATCGAGGCGATCGACGTCTGGGCCGAAGGGGTGCTGGTCGGCGGACAGCGCGGCTCCGGAGACGACCTCGCGCGGCAGGCCATCGAGGCACGGCTGGGCGTCGTCCTCTAAGAGCTGCTGCAGGACATGAGGAAGGGGCCCGTGCGCGAGATGCGCACGGGCCCCTGGCCGGTTCGGCGGCTGTCTCAGCCCTGGTCGCGGCGGCGCAGGAAGCGCTCGAACTCCTGGGCGATCGCGTCGCCGCTGGCCTCGGGGAGATCGGCGGTGTCCTTGGCCTCCTCGAGCTTGGCCACGTAGGCGGCGATCTCCGGGTCCTCCTCGGCCAGATCGTCCACCCCTCGCTCCCACGCCTCGGAGTCCTCGACCAGCGCGTCCATGGGCACCGTGATCCTCAGGAGGTCCTCGAGCCGGCGCAGCACGGCCAGCTGCGCCTTGGGGGAGGGAGACTGGGCCACGTAGTGCGGCACGGCGGCCCACAGGCTCAGCGCGGGGATCCCGGACATCGAGGCCAGGTGGCTGAGCACTCCGACCACGCCGGTGGGGCCGTCGTAGTCCGAGCCGGTGATCTCGAGCTCCTGCTGCAGCTCCTCGGTCTCCGAGGTGACGGTGATGGGGATCGGGCGGGTGTGCGGCACATCGGCCAGCAGCGCCCCCACCATCACCACGAAGTCCACCTCGAGCTGGGTCGCGTGCTCCAGGATCTCGGCGGCGAAGCTGGACCACCGGTACGACGGCTCCCAGCCGTGCAGCAGGATCAGATCCAGGTTGGTCCCGGGCACCGAGGCCCGCAGCATCCGCGTGGTCGGCCACACGATCCTGGACTCGCCGGTGGCGGAGCGGACGATGCGCGGACGCGAGTACTGGTAGTCGTAGTACTCATCGGGGCTGACCTCGAAGTCCTCGACCGCGCCGAAGGCCTCGGCCAGCAGCTTCACGGCATCCGTGGCCGCATCGCCGGCGTCGTTCCAGCCTTCGAAGGCACCGATCAGCACCCGCACGCGCTCGCCCGATCCGGCCTCCTGCACGATGCCGAACGGGCCCGCCTCGGGCTGGGGGAAGGTCTCGTCGAATCCGCTCACGCGACTCACTGTACGCGCGGGGCCTGCGGTCCGCCCGGCTGGGGAGCCCGCTGCTCGCCGTGAGCGCACACAATCACTTCACAGGCGCGGTACCGGTCCGGGGCAGGGCGAGCCGATAGGATCCCAGCATGCTTCCGACGAGTCCCGATCCAGCGACAGAGACCGCTTCCGCCGCCGCGGCCTCCGCGCGCCCCCACGCCGTCCTGTGGGACATGGACGGAACTCTCGTGGACACCGAGCCGCACTGGTTCGCCGCCGAGGCCGACCTCATGGGCTCCCACGGCCTCGTCTGGACGGATGAGGACTCCCTGAGCGTGGTCGGCGGAGACCTCGAGGAGACCGGGCGGATCATGGTCCGCGCCGGGATCCCGCTGAGCGTGCGCGAGGTCGTCGACGCCCTGTGCGAGCGCGTGGCCGCAGGCGTGCGCCGCGAGCTCGAGCTGCGCCCCGGGGCCCTCGAGCTGCTCGTGGCCCTTCGGCGCGAGGGCATTCCCACAGCGCTGGTGACCAACTCCGAGTCCCCGGTGGCCGATGTGGTCGTGGAGAAGCTCGGCGCGATCGCCGCCTCCGGCGAGGACCCCGCCACCAGCTGGGACGGCCCGCTGTTCGATCTGATCGTCACGGGCAACATCGGTCTGCCGGTCAAGCCGGATCCGGCCCCCTACGTCTTCGCCGCCCGTCGGCTCTCCGCCCTGGTCTCCGAGCGCCAGGAGAACCCCGAAGAGCTGAGCATCCGCCGGATGGTCACCATCGAGGACTCGCTGACCGGCATCCGCTCTGCCATCGGCTCCGGGGCCTTCGTCCTGGGGGTGTCCAACCTGATCGACATCTCGGATGTGGGTCTGGACCGGGAGGTCGGCTCCCTGAGCGAGGTCACCCCGGCAGCGCTCGGAACCTGGGTCGACGAGCGCGAGCGGCGCCGCCCGTGACGAGGGCGCCTTCCGGCAGCGCAGCGCCGGCGTCCCAGCCGCGGCGGCGGAGGGGCCCGCGCGGGTCCGTGCCCCTGGGGCGCATCGCCGGGATGCCGCTGCATCTGCAGTCCTCCTGGCTGATCATCAGCTTCCTGGTCGTGCTCCTCTACGGCCCCGTTCTGCGCCGGTCGATGCCCGAGCTCGGCCTCGGCGCCTACGCGGTGGCCCTCGGTTTCTGCCTTCTGCTCGGAGTCTCCGTGCTGCTGCATGAGCTGGCCCATGCCGGTGCCGCCCGGGCCTTCGGCTGGCCCGTGGATCGGATCGTGCTCTCGATCGCCGGCGGGCACACGGCCTTCGGGCGCACGAATCCGCGCTGGTGGGCGTCCACGGTCGTGTCGGTCGTGGGTCCGATCGTGAACCTGCTGATCGCGGCGGTCGGATTCGCGCTGCTGCCCGGGCTGGGGGAGGCCGCGCAGGTCGACGGCGCCATGGTTGCCCGCATCGGCTGGTCAGTGCTGTCGCTGACCTCGACCGCCAACCTCCTGGTGGGCTTGTTCAACCTCGTCCCGGGCCTTCCGCTGGACGGCGGCAGGGTGGTCGAGGGCCTGGTGTGGGGACTGACCGGCAGCGAGCGGATGGGCACCGTGGCCGCGGCCTGGACGGGTCGGCTGTGCGCCGTGGCGATCGTGACCGCAGTGCTGCTGCTGGGGATGTGGCAGCGTCCCCTGAGCCTGATCGTGGCGGGTCTGCTCGTGTGGATGCTGGTCTCCGGCGCCGCGGATGGCCTGCGGCGCTCGAAGGCCTCGGCGGCCATGGAGGGCCGCACCGCCCTGGGCCTGAGCCAGCCGGCGGTCGGCATCCCCGCCGGGCAGAGCCTGCGCGCCGTCGAGCAGACCGCAGCCCAGCTCGAGCCCGGCACCTCGGTCGTCGGGATGGAGGACGGTATCCCCGTGGGCGTGCTCGACGGCGGCCGGCTCAGCGCCGTGCCGTCCCACGAGCGCGCGGCCTCCCCGCTGAGCCGCGCCCTGCTGCCGATCCGCCCGTCGGCGATCCTGCCCGAGGAGCTCTCCGGCCACGACCTGCTCGAGGCTGCGGTGCGCTGCGCCAGCCCGGTGATGGTCGTCGTCGATGCCGAGGGCACCGTGATCGGCACCCTGTCGGCGGCGCGTCTGAATGCCGAGCTCGAGCGATCCGGGCTGATCCGCCCGGACGGCTCGGCACGCTGAGCACGAGGCACCCGGCTGACGCCAGGCAAGCGACGCAGCCGCACCCCCTCTTCCAGGATCCTGAGAACTGCCGACGCCCGTCGGTCCCGAGCCTGAGACCTGTGGGCGCCGGTCGCGGTCGGCCGGTCGAGCGCGGTGATGCGACAATGTCCGTCGCCGAAGCCCCGAAGGGCCTCGGCCCCGAATCCTCGAAGCCGCCACCGGCGCACCCGTCCCGTGCTCGTGCAGCGAGCTCTCCCGCCAGCGAAAGGCAGTCCATGACCGAGGCCAGCACCCCCACCAGCTCCCCGCAGACCTCCGGCGAGCGCGCGCACGGCCCCTCCGGGGCGATCAACCGCCGCGGGCCCATGCGCGAGGGCGAGCGCATCCAGATCATGGACGACCGGGGCAAGCTGACCACGATCACGCTCACGGCCGGGCAGGAGTACCAGACCCACAAGGGCGTCCTGCCGCACGATCTGCTGATCGGGCAGCCCGAGGGCACCGTGGTCGAGAACTCCGTGGGCATCGCCTACCAGGCCCTTCGCCCGCTGATGAAGGACTTCGTGCTGTCCATGCCGCGCGGTGCCGCGGTGGTCTACCCCAAGGACGCCGGGCAGATCGTCACGATGGGCGACATCTTCCCGGGCGCCCGCGTGGTCGAGGCCGGCGTGGGCTCGGGAGCCCTGTCGATCGCGCTGCTGCGTGCGATCGGCGACGAGGGCAGCCTGCACTCCTTCGAGCGCCGCGAGGAGTTCGCGGAGGTCGCCCAGGGCAACATCGAGACGTTCTTCGGCGGAGCCCACCCCGCCTGGCGGCTGAGCATCGGTGATCTGGCCGAGGAGCTCGGCCGGCGCGAGGAGCCCGGCAGCGTGGACCGCGTGGTGCTCGACATGCTGGCGCCGTGGGAGTGCCTGGATGCCGTCGCGGGGGTGCTCGTCCCCGGCGGCGTGGTGATCTGCTATGTGGCCACGGTGACGCAGCTGTCGCGGGTGGCCGAGGCCATGCGCGCCGACGGGCGCTACACCGAGCCCGACGCGCACGAGACCATGGTCCGCGGCTGGCACGTGGAGGGCCTGGCCGTGCGCCCGGACCACCGCATGGTCGCCCACACCGGGTTCCTGATCACCGGCCGTCGCCTGGCCGACGGCGCCCGCCGGCTGGCGCCCAAGCGGCGTGCGTCGAAGTCCGAGTACACCCAGGAGGACCTGCAGGCCTGGACCCCGCTGACACTGGGGGAGCGCGAGGTCACGGACAAGAAGGCCCGCCGCGCCAGTCGCGACGCCCGCCACCTGGCCGATCGCGCCGCGCAGGCGGATGCCCTGGCGCGTCAGGATCCGCGGGAGCAGACTCCGCAGGACTGAGCTCCGGCCGCCTGCGCCGCCAGTGTCGGCACAGGCGGCATTCAGCCCCGACCGATAGCCTGTCCGCCGACCACCGGTCCGTCCTGGGAAGCCGCCTCGCTTCCGGGATGACCCCACCGAGATGCCGCCCCTGGTCGCGGCCTGGAGGAACACGTGCGCAAGCCCCTGCTCGTCACCGGAACCGCGATGTCCGCAGCCCTGCTCCTGGTGGGCTGCTCGGGAGGCGGAGGACTGCGCTCCGTCGAGATGACGGATGAGGACCGCGCCGCCGGTGAGGCCCCCTCGATCGACTACGAGACCCCCATCAAGGTCGAGGGCAACGAGACCAAGGTCCTGGACGAGGGCGACGGCGAGGACATCGACCCCGGTGACACCCTGATGGTCCAGATGTCGATCTACAGCGGCGGCGACAAGTCGGAGCTGGGGGAGTCCTACTCCCAGCGCGCCGGTCAGGTCCTCACCTTCGACGATGACCTCAAGGAGCGGGTCCCGGAGCTCTACGAGGCCATGGAGGGCATGAAGGTCGGCGGCGTCGTGGCCTACTCCTCGGACGCCACGGCCGGGCAGAGCGGCACCGAGGGCGATGACTCCACCGCAGTGGAGGTCTACGAGATCATCGACGAGGTGCCCAGCGGCATCGACGGCGAGATGAAGGAGTCTCCCGACGGGCTGCCGGCGGTCACTGAGGGCGAGGACGGAGCCCCGCAGATCGCCGAGCCCGAGGGCAAGGCCCCGTCCGAAGTCACCTCCGAGTACCTCATCGAGGGCGACGGCGAGGAGATCGGCGAGGGCGACACCGTCGTGGCCGACTATGTCGGCGTGCGCTGGGAGGACGGAGAGGTCTTCGACTCCTCCTACGAGTCCGGCTCCCCGGCGGCTCTTCCGCTGGACACCATGATCCCGGGCTGGGCCGAGGCCCTCGAGGGCAAGAAGGTCGGCTCGCGGGTCATCATGTCGATCCCCGCCGAGAAGGCCTACGGCACCGCTGAAGAGCTCGGCGAGGACTCCGAGTACCCGGCCGGCGACCTCGTGTTCGTGGTCGACCTGCTGGCCTCCTACGACACCCCCGAGCCGGAGCCCCTGCCAGATCCCACCGCCTCCGTGGTCAACGAGGGCGACGGCGCGGAGGTCGAGGACGGCGACACCCTGCTGGTGCGCACCTCGCCGGTCGAGGGCGGCGAGCCGCAGCAGGAGCAGGACCAGGTCATGCGCATCGACGACGACCTGGCAGAGAGCGATCAGTTCCTCCACGACCAGCTCGCCGACGCCAGGGTCGGGACCTCCGTGGACATCACCTCCAGCGCCGACGACGGCACCGGGCAGGTCCAGGAGACCACCGTGCGCTACACCGTCCAGGAGATCCTGCCGGACTCGCCCGAGGGCGAGATGGCCGCCAGCACCGACGGTCTGCCGCAGGTCTCGGAGGGCGAGAGCGGCACCCCGCAGATCGAGAAGCCGTCGGGCGAGGCGCCGGATGACGTCGTCACCCAGACGCTGATCGCAGGCGACGGCGCCGAGGTCAAGGCCGAGGACACCGTGGCGGTGGACTACGTCGGCGTGCGCTGGGAGGACGGCGAGGTCTTCGACTCCTCCTACGAGCGAGGCGTCCCCACCGCGTTCCCGCTCTCGGCCGTGATCCCGGGCTGGTCGGAGGGTCTGGAGGGCCAGAAGGTCGGCTCGCGCGTGCTGATCTCGATCCCCGCCGACAAGGCCTACGGCACCCAGGAGGAGGTCGATGCCGACGGCAGCGGCAGCCCCGCCGGCGACCTGCTGTTCGTCGTGGACATCCTCGGCGCCACCGAATCCGCCGAGCAGCCGGAGGCGCCGGCGACCGGCGACGCGACGGACGGTGCGGAGGATTCCGCGACCGCCGACGACCAGGCGTCCGCCGAGGGCTGATCCGCAGGGCGCTGATGGTCAGGGGCGGCTATCCTGGTCGCACAGTCCGCGTCGCATCGGTCCAGGCCGTGCGACCGTCGATCTCCCACCCCAGAGATCCCCCATCCGAACCCCCAGGAGGAAACCGTGTCCTTCGGACAGCGAAATCTCGACCGCTCCAAGCCCGAGGTGGACTTCCCCGAGGGCGATGCCCCCACCGAGCTCGTGTCGATCGACCTGGTCGAGGGCAAGGGCGCTGTGGCGGAGCCCGGCAAGCAGGTCTCCTGCCACTACGTCGGCGTGGCCCACTCGACCGGCGAGGAGTTCGACGCCTCGTGGAACCGCGGCCAGCCGCTGGACTTCACGGTCGGCATCGGCCAGGTCATCGAGGGATGGGACCAGGGTCTGCTGGGCATGCGCGTGGGCGGACGCCGTCGTCTCGAGATCCCGTCGTCCATGGCCTACGGGGAGCGCGGCGCAGGCGGCGCCATCGGCCCGAACGAGGCCCTGATCTTCGTCGTCGACCTCGTCGACGTGCGCTGACGCAGCAGTGCCTGCCGACCAGCGCCGACGCGCTACGGAGCGTCGGCTGAATCTGATGCTCGCGCTGCTGTACCGCGAACGGGGCTACACCCGCGCGGAGCTGCGCGGGGTCGTGCCCGACTACCAGGAGGCCACGACCGACAGCGGCTTCGAGCGAATGTTCGAACGCGACAAGCAGGAGCTGCGCGCCCTGGGCTTCCCGATCGAGGAGGTCCCGGAGTCGCTGCTCTTCGAGGACGACGCCACCTTCCGCTACCGGATCCCGCGCGGCTCCTTCACGCTGCCTCCGCTGCGATTCACCGCAGAGGAGACGGCTGTGCTCGGCCTGGCCGCCAACGCCTGGACCGAGGCGTCGCTGGGCACCGTGGCCAGGCGCGCCCTGCGCAAGCTCGAGCCCGTGCTGGAGGCCTCGGCCGTCCAGGACGAGCCCTCGCCCATGATCCAGCCCACCGTCACGGTCCAGGAACCGGCCTTCGCTCCGCTCATGGAGGCCGTGCTGCGTCACCGGCAGGTGCGCTTCGACTATCTGGCGGCCTCGACCGATGAGCAGACGCATCGTCGGCTCGAGCCGTGGGGCGTCGGCTCCCGGTTCGGCTCGTGGTACGTGACGGGCTGGGACCTGGATCGCCAGGCCGAGCGCACGTTCAGGCTCTCGCGCATCGTCTCCGAGGTCCGAGCCACCGCCCAGACCTTCGAGCCCCCGGCCGGGTTCTCCATGAACGACCGCCTGGATGCGCTCGAGGCCGCACCGGCACTGGGATCAGTCGCCGTCGACGTGGCCCCGGGCCGAGGCCAGATGCTGCGACGCATGGCCTCTGCCGAGTCGCTGGGCGCCGGGACCGATGGCCGAGACCGCTTGCTGGTGCCCGTCACCGAGCCGGAGCGCGTGGCCGATGAGGTCGCCGCCGTGGGCCCGGACGCCTTCATGCCGTCGCCGGAGCTCGCGGACCTGCCGGAGGCCGACCCGCTGGACGCCGAGCTCGGCGCCGCAGATCCGCTGGAGGCCCTGCTGCAGCCGGGCCAGCCCGAGCCGCGGCTGCAGACCCGCGTGCGCGCCAGCGTGCTGCGCCGCCTGCGCGGGGCGGCTCAGTTCCAGCAGCGCCTGCGAGGAGCCGAGGTCGACTGGAACCGCCCCTCGCGGCGCTCCCGGCGCACCTCCACGTCGTCGTCGGAGCACCTGGCGCGGCTGCTCGAGATCGTGCGCTACGTCTACGGGCACCAGGGCGTGGACATCAGCGAGGTCGCCGAGCACGTCGAGGTCGACGTCGACCAGGTGGTCGAGGACCTTGGCCTGCTCTTCGTGTGCGGACGTCCCGGGCACACCCCGGATCAGCTCATCGAGGCCTCCTGGGACGGCGGGCCGGTCAACGTCTCGAACGCCGAGGAGATCTCGGACCCGGTGCGCCTGACCCAGCCCGAGGCCGCCGCGCTGATGATCGGGCTGCAGACGCTGCGCTCCCTGCCCGGCGAGCAGACCCCGGCCATCGACTCCGCGCTGCGCAAGGTCGCGGAGGCGGCGGGGGAGCCGGCCACGGTCGTGGACGCCGTCGGAGCACGTGCTGACACCGCCCTGGCCGCGGCCTCCCTGGAGGCGGCCGGCCACGACGAGCCCGAGCCGCTGCCGGAGATCACTGCGTGGTCGGCCGCCCAGGACCCGATCGACTCGCTCGTGGATCTGGTCCGCGGGGCGATCGACGACCGACGCCGTGTGCGGATCCAGTACATCGTGGCCTCGCGCGACGAAGTCACGGAGCGGGAGATCGACCCCCTGCACCTGACCTCGTCCAACACCTACTGGTACGTGATCGCGTGGTGCACCAAGGCGCAGGCGCTGCGCGAGTTCCGCCTGGACCGCGTGCGCTCGGCCCTGGTGGTCGGCGATGCCGAGGTCCACGAGGACCCCGCCTCACGTCCGCGGTTGCGCCCCCGGGACCCAGCGCTGTCCGCCGAGACGGAGATCGCCCTGGTCACCGACCGCCGCAGCCGCTGGATCGCCGATCAGTACCGGGCCACGCGCACCGCGGTCGTCGAGCTGCCGCCGCTGGAGGGGGTGGCCGCGGAGGAGGCTGCCGTCGAGGAGGCCCCCGCCGCTCGAGGGCGAGGCGGGCGCCCGCCTGTCGAGTTCGAGGCCGCGCAGATCTCCTTCACCACGGCGGAGCAGGCCTTCTCGCTGGTCACCCGCTACGGCGGGCAGCTCGGCGCGCTGGCCCCGCCGCCGGTCGTCCAGGCCGGGCAACAGTGGGTGAACACCGCCATGGCCCCCTATCTGGATACGGCCGATGATCAGGAACCGGAACTAGGGTGAGCGTCATGTCCTGGTGGATGTGGCTCCTGCTGTGGACCGGGCTCGTGCTCGTCGCGGCAGTGTTCCTGGCGGCACTGCTGTGGTTCGCCTGGCGGCGGCTTCTGGCCGCACTGGGCGAGCTCGACAGGCTGGGGGCCGTGATCGAGCGGGTGGGGTCGCAGCATCCCTCCGGGTCCGCCGGGCGGACCCGGAGCCTGGCGGTGCGGGGCGCGTCGGACGTGTTCACGCCGGTGCGCGAGGCCAGGCTGAAGTATCGTGAAGACAGTCACAGACGACGCTCCGAGCGCGTCGAGCGCCGCATCGCGCGGCGGGCGCTGAGAGCTCAGCCGCAGAGGGTCCAGGACCTGCACGCGGCACGAGGAAAGGAACTCCCGAATGGGTAAGCTCTTCGACAACCCGATGTTCATCGTCCTGATCCTGCTGGTCATCGTCCTGCTCTTCGGGGCTCCCAAGCTGCCCGGAATGGCCCGCAGCCTCGGCCAGTCCATGCGCATCTTCAAGTCCGAGGTCAAGGAGATGAAGGACGACGGCAAGGACTCCAAGGGGGAGAACGAGTCCACGATCGTCGACGGCGAGACCGTGCGCGAGTCCGGGACCAGTACGAGCACGGGCACGAACGGCTCCACGGCGGCGGACAGCGCCTCGAACTCGGACGGCACCGTCCGATGACCCCGGGGCTCACCGCCCCGTCAGCTGACCTCCGGGCCGAAGTCCCTGCGGACTCCGGCCCGGTTCGCCTGCCGCGGCGAGTCCGTCGCCGCGGTCCCCAGGGAGATCGACGATGACCGAGATGCAGCCGGAGAAGCCCGCCGGGAGGCTGTCAGCAGCGGATCGGCGCGAGCAGCGCCGCGTGCGCAGCCGCCGCCGCAACCCCCAGGCGCAGATGGCGCTCACCGAGCACCTGCGCGAGCTGCGCAACCGCCTGATCAAGTCCGCCATCGGCCTCGTGATCGGCATGGTCCTGGGCTTCGTGGTCTACAACCCGTTCATGGCTTACATCACCGAGCCGCTCACGGCGGTGGCGGAGGCCCAGGGCCAGGAAGCCGCCGTCAACTACAACTCGGTCGGCGGCCCGTTCAACCAGATGGTCCAGGTCGCCCTGACGCTCGGCGTGATCATCTCCAGCCCGGTCTGGCTGTACCAGATCTGGGCGTTCATCATGCCGGCGCTGCAGAAGAAGGAGAAGCGCTACGCCTACGGCTTCGTGCTGGCAGCCGTTCCGCTGTTCCTGATCGGCTGCGCGGTGGCCGTGCTGGTGCTGCCCACCGCAGTCATCGCGCTGACGTCGTTCACGCCCACCGGCGGCACCAACCTGATCGGCGCCGACGTCTACGTCACGTTCTTCATGCAGCTGATCCTGACCTTCGGCATCTCGTTCGTGCTGCCGGTGCTGCTCGTGGGCCTGAACATGCTCGGGCTGCTCAAGGGCCGGACCATCCTGCGCTCATGGCGCTGGGTCGTGATCATCGTGCTGATCATCTCGGCCATGGCGGCGCCAGGGCCGGACATGATGACCATGTTCTACCTGGCCGTGCCGCTGCTGCTGCTGTTCTTCCTGGCGGTGGCGCTGTGCCTGCTGCTCGACCGCCGCAAGGCCAAGCGGGCGGCGACCCGGGAGGCCGAGACGGGTCTCGGCGCAGACAGCGCGACGTCTGCTGAGGACCTCAGCGCCATGGGGCGCACCGACGAGAAGAGCTGACCCGATCCGATCGGTCTGCCTCAGGGCCGCGTGCCTGCCGGCGGCCGCAGCACCCGACAGCCCCGCACCCGCTCCGGCGGGCGCGGGGCTGTCGTCGTCGGGTCGTAGGGTGGGGGCATGTCCAGTCCAGCCGAGCGATACATGGCAGCCAAGGCCCGCACCTCCGAGGCCAGGACCTACCGCAGCCGCTTCGCGGCCAGCCTGGACTTCGAGCTCGACGACTTCCAGATCGAGGGCTGCCGTGCGCTCGAGGAGGGCCGCGGCGTCCTGGTCGCAGCACCCACCGGCGCCGGCAAGACCGTCGTGGGGGAGTTCGCCGTCGACCTGGCGCTGCATCGCGGGCAGAAGGCGTTCTACACCACGCCCATCAAGGCGCTGAGCAACCAGAAGCACTCGGACTTCGTGCGCCGCTTCGGTGCCGAGCGCGTGGGGCTGCTCACCGGCGACACCTCGATCAACTCCGAGGCGGACGTGGTGGTGATGACCACCGAGGTCCTGCGCAACATGCTCTACGCGGACTCGCCCACCCTGAGCAACCTCGGCTTCGTGGTCATGGACGAGGTCCACTACCTGGCCGATCGCTTCCGCGGCGCCGTGTGGGAGGAGGTCATCATCCACCTGCCGCCGCACGTGCAGATGGCCTGCCTGTCCGCCACGGTCTCCAATGCGGAGGAGTTCGGCGATTGGCTGGGCACCGTGCGCGGGGAGACGGACGTGGTGGTCTCCGAGCACCGTCCGGTGCCGCTGTGGCAGCACATGCAGGTCGGCACCGAGCTGATGGACCTGTTCGTCACGGACACGGTCGAGCAGGCCGCCGAGAAGGCCGAACGGCTCGAGCGAGCGCGAGAGGCCGGGCTCGAGGCCCGGATCGAGCCACCGGCGGTGAACCCCGAGCTGCTGCATCTGGCCCGCTCCCAGGCCTCCGGACGGCGCGGTCCGGGCGGGCGGTCCCGAGAGCGCATGCGCCAGAAGAACGGCCGAGGACGCGGCGGGCACGGACGAGACGACCGCGGACGCGGCTCCGGGCGCGACGACCGCGGCGGCTCCATCCCGCGCATCAGCCGCCCCCACCTTCTCCGACAGCTGCAGAGCGAGGGCCTGCTGCCGGCGATCACGTTCATCTTCTCCCGAGCCGGGTGCGACGACGCCGTGACCCAGTGCCTGGCCGCCGACCTGCAGCTGACTACCGAGGCCGAGCGGCGCACCATCCGCGCTGTGACCGCGGAGGCGGCCGCCTCGCTCAACGACGCCGATCTGGACGTTCTCGGCTTCCGGCAGTGGCGGGACGGCCTGCTGCACGGCGTGGCGGCCCACCACGCGGGGCTGCTGCCGCTGTTCAAGGAGGTCGTGGAGGAGCTGTTCACCCAGGGGCTGATCAAAGCCGTGTTCGCCACCGAGACCCTGGCGCTGGGCATCAACATGCCGGCGCGCTCCGTGGTGCTCGAGCGCCTGGACAAGTTCAACGGCGAGGCCCGCGTGGACATCACGCCGGGGGAGTACACCCAGCTCACCGGACGCGCGGGGCGCCGAGGGATCGACGTGGAGGGCCACGCGGTCGTGCTGTGGCGGCCCGGCTCGGACCCCCAGGCCGTGGCCGGGCTGGCCTCCAAGCGCACGTACCCGCTGAACTCGAGCTTCCGGCCGACCTACAACATGTCGGTCAACCTGATCGCACAGTTCGGCGCCCAGCGCACCCGCGGGATCCTGGAGTCGTCGTTCGCCCAGTTCCAGGCCGATCGCTCGGTCGTGGGCATCGCCCGGGAAGTGCGCCGCAATCAGGAGGCGCTGGCCGGCTACGAGGAGTCCATGACCTGCCACCTGGGCGACTTCACGGAGTACGCGGCGCTGCGCAGGGAGCTCAAGGACACCGAGAAGTCGGCCGAGAAGGCCCGCTCGCACGCCCGGCGCACTGAGGCCGCGGCATCGCTGCAGGACCTGCTGCCCGGCGATGTGGTGGACATCCCCACTGGCCGCAACCGGGGCTTCGCCGTGGTGGTCTCCCCGGATCCGCACTCGCCGCAGCCGCGGCCGTCGATCGTCACCCACGACGCCCACCTGCGACGCCTGGGCGCTCAGGATCTCGAGGGTCCGCTCGAGCCGATCTCGCGCATCCGTCTGCCCAAGCGGATCGCGGTCTCCTCGCTGAAGGAGCGCAAGGTCATCTCCGGGGCCATGCGCTCCGCGCTGCAGGAGGGCGTGCCTCCGCGGACGGGAGGCCGCAGCGATCAGCCGCGCTTCGCCCGCGGCGGCTCGGGCTCGGAGGCGCGCATCACGGAGCTGCGCCGGCGCCTGCGCGAGCACCCCTGCCACGGCTGCAGCGATCGCGAGCAGCACGCCCGCTGGGCCGAGCGCTGGGAGCGGCTGCGCCGCGAGACCGACCGCCTCATGCGCCAGCTCGACGGACGCACGAACGCGGTGGCCGCCCGCTTCGACCGCATCACCTCGGTGCTGCACGAGCTCGACTACCTCGAGCGCCGTGACGACGAGCTGCGGCTGACCCCGGCCGGGCAGAGCCTGCGGCGGATCTACGGCGATCGCGATCTCCTGCTGGCCATGGGGCTGCGCGACGGCATCCTGCACGGGCTGGACCCGGCGTCCATCGCCGCTGTGGCCACGGTCTTCACGTACCAGGCCAAGCGCCAGGACGCCGGTGCGCGGCCGCGACTGCCCTCCGCCAAGATCGAGCAGGCCGTCGCCACCGCGGTGACGCACTGGACCCGGCTGACCGATCTGGAGGAGCAGCACCGCGTCGATCAGACGGCCGAGCCCGAGCTCGGCATGGTCGGACCCATGCACCGCTGGGCCCGCGGCGGCTCCCTGCGCGCCACGCTCGAGGACACCGAGCTGGCGGCCGGCGACTTCGTGCGCTGGACCAAGCAGGTGATCGACCTTCTCGATCAGGTGGCCTCGATCCGCGGCCTCGACGCCCAGACACGCACCGGCTGCCAGCGCGCCGTCGACCTGATCAGACGCGGCGTGGTCGTCCAATCCGTCCTCGAGGACCCTGAGCCCTGAGCCGCACCGAGCACCGACCGGCTCCCGCACCCGATCTGCAGGAGCGCTGACCGGCTCGCAGCAGTGACCGGCACGGAGCACTGAGCCGTCCGCCGGGCGTGCCGAGTCCCCTTTCCACTTCCCGAACCTCCCGAAGGAGCACCATGTCCCAGCAGTCCACCGCGCGAAGCCCCCTCGAGGGTCCTGTCCTCTACCGCCGAGGCTCCGTCTACACGACGGTGGATCCGGGAGCCTCGGCGCTGATCGCCGAGGGGGATCAGGTGGTCTGGGCCGGATCGGAGCAGGCCGCTGACTCGCTGCTGGACGAGCGGATGCAGGTCGTCGAGCTGGACGGCCGGCTGATCACCCCGGCCTTCGTCGACAGCTCCGCGGATCTGAGCCGCAGCGCGCACCCGAGCGCAGCGGCGGCGCTCGGGCTCGGAGCCGTGGTGCACACCGGCGGTCTGCAGGATGCCGAGGCGCTGCAGAACTGGGTCGAGGCGGCGCAGCAGGGCCGTGCCGCGCGCGTCCTGCTGTGGCCGAGCCTCGATCCGCAGGATGACGTCGCCTCGGTCGTCGAGCAGATCCGTGAGCGCTTCAGCGCGGCGCTGGTCGGCCTCCGGCTGCCGGTGGCGGACGCTGACGCCCAGGCCGTGGCGTCGTTCTGCACGGCCGTGTCGCAGGAGTCTCTGGCCCCGGCGCTGGCCGTCAGCCGCGCCGACGAGCTGGCGATCGCGCTGGAGGGCCTCGAGCTCGTGGCGAGCAGCGCGGGGGAGCGCACCGCCCACGCCATGGGCGTGCGCGTGGACCTCGTGGGTGCGGTGGAGCTGACCCAGCGCGACCTCGAGCGCCTCGCCGCCGCCTCCGTCACGCTGTGCCTGGATCCCTCGGTCGAGGCGCCGGTGGCCGAGCTCTACCGGCAGGGCATCCCGGTGGTCTGGGGCACGGGCGCCGCTCTGCTCGACGGCTGGGAGGCCGTGCGAGCCCTGCTGCACCACCCCGATCCGCAGCAGCGCATCTCCGCGAGGGCCGCCTTCGTGGCCGCGACCCGCGGCGCCTGGCGAGCTCTGGGCGGAGGACATCCAATGGCCGGGCAGCTGGCCTCCGGAACACCGGCCACCTACGCCGTGTGGGAGGTCGAGGCGCTGATGGTCCAGCAGGCCGAGGGCACCGGCGCCTCCTGGAGCACCGACCCCCGGGCCCGCACCCCGCTGCTGCCGGCGCTCGAGGACGAGGCGAGCCCGCGCTGCACGCAGACCGTCGTGGACGGACGCATCCTCCCGCTGAGCTGAGGCATTCCGACGCCACGTCACCTACCCTGGGAAGACGCTCGGTGATCCTGTGCCGGGCCTGTCGATTCCGGGGCCCTGCGCCTGGTCGTGGCAGAGTCGGAGCACAGCGGCCTGATCAACGGCTGCGTCGGGACCTGTCGTCGCATTCGAGGGTTCTGGCGCGTCCGCGACTAGACTGACCGTCTTGCACCGGCTCGTCGCCTCCCGGCCCGGCACTGCACCCAGCAGGGCTCGAGGAGGCGCACCATTCCCGGTCGGTGCGGGGGCCTCCCGCAGGATCGGCCCTCGATGTCCTGCTCGGTGCACTTCGGCGAAAGGATGCGCGCAGCGTGCGTTCCCTCATCATCATCCCCACCTACAACGAGCGCGAGTCGCTGCCGACCGTCATGGATCGACTGCGTCGCGCCGTCCCGCAGGGCGATGTCCTCGTCGTGGACGACAACAGCCCCGACGGCACGGGCGAGATGGCGGATCGCATGGCCGAGGCCGATGCGCAGATCCACGTCCTGCACCGCACCGAGAAGAACGGCCTGGGCCAGGCGTACATCGCCGGGTTCCGCTGGGGGCTGGAGCAGGGCTACGAGATCCTCGTGGAGATGGACGCGGACTGCTCCCACCAGCCAGAGGAGCTGCCCAAGCTGCTGCAGGCCGTCGAGAACGGCGCCGACCTGGCGATCGGCTCGCGCTACGTGCCGGGCGGCTCGACGGTGAACTGGCCGTGGATCCGCAAGTTCATCTCCCGCGGGGGCGGGATCTACGCCCGCTTCTTCCTGGGATCGAACATTCGGGACATCACGGCCGGCTTCCGCGCCTTCCGCGCCGATACCCTGCGAGCCATCGACTTCACCTCGGTGACCTCGCGCGGCTACTGCTTCCAGATCGACCTGGGCTGGCGCACCGAGCTCGCCGGCCTGCAGGTCGTCGAGGTTCCCATCACCTTCGTGGAGCGCGTCGAGGGCGATTCCAAGATGAGCGCCGACATCACTCGCGAGGCCATCGTCAACGTGGCCAAGTGGGGCGTCACCGCTCGCGCCAAGGTGCTGCGGGACAAGGCCCAGGGTCTGCTCGGACGCTGAAGCCCCCGCGCGGGAGGCTCAGTAGCCGCCGCGCCCATGACGAAGGCCGCCCCCGATTCGGGGGCGGCCTTCGTCATGGGCGCACTGATCGGTCCACGAGGGACCTGTCAGAGGCTGCGGCTCAGAGAGCGTGCAGCTCCCGGTAGTGCTCGAGGCGCTGCTGGAGGATCTCCTCGAGCTCCTCCGTGGTGCGCCGCTCCATGAGCATGTCCCAGTGGGTCCGCTGGTGCTTCTCGTTGGGGTTCTCCGGCTTCTCGCCGTCGACGATGATGGCCTCCTGGCCGGTCTTGGTGTACCAGACCTGCGGGACCTCCGCCTCCATGGCGAAGGTCACGAAGACCGACTCGCCGGACGGGGTGCGGTACTCCACGCGCTGACGCGAGGCGGGCTCGACGCCGGCCTCCGACTCCATGGACTGCGAACCGAGGCGCATGCCGCGAAGGCTGCGATCGCTCATCGGATGTTTCTCCTGTCGGTGGGGGGTGTCGGTGGGAAGACCTCTGCTGGAAGACACAGCACCGCGACGCTCGAGTCTATTCCCGAGACGTCGCGATGCCGATGCCTCCCACGCGCTCTCGGCGCGTCCTCTTCCGTGGTCTGCGGCCGCTGGGGTCAGCGCTGCGGGGGCTGGCCGTATCCGTCGTGCCCGCTCGGGCGGTAGGGATCGCGGCCGTGCTGCTGAGGGTGCTGCTGGCCCTGGTAGCCCTGCTGAGCCTGCGGGTGGGGCTGCTGGCCCTGCTGATCGAACGGCTGGTCCCGGTCCTGAGGGGCGGCCGCCTGGCGAGGGCGCTGGGCGCCGGCGCGGGTGTCTTCGCCGGGCAGCTTGGCGTTGAGGTCGACCGGGGCGTTCGGGTCGATGGTCTCGGGGCCGGGGACCTCGTAGTCATCGGGGTCGGTAAAGCGCTTGGAGGGGTTGAGGTCCTCGTCGGTGACCTTGACCAGGCCCTCGTCCTCCTTGGCGCGGCGACGAGCCTCGGCCTCCTGCTCGTCCTCCTCCTCCATTACCTCGCCCCAGTCCGGTCCGGCGTCGGGACGGCCCAGGAACTCGCCCACGCCGCGCAGGGCATCGCCGAGCTCAGCGGGGATCATCCACACCTTGTTCGCGGAGCCCTCGGCGACCTTGGGCAGGGTCTGGATGTACTGATACGCCAGCAGCTTCTGCGTGGGCTTGGCGCGGTGGATCGAGTCGAAGACCTTCTGGATCGCCTGGGCCTCGCCGTCGGCGCGCAGGATCGCGGCCTTGGCATCGCCCTCTGCGGAGAGCACGGAGGCCTGGCGCTGACCTTCGGCCGTGAGGATCTGGGACTGCTTCTCGCCCTCGGCAGTGAGGATGGCCGCGCGACGGTCGCGCTCGGCGCGCATCTGCTTCTCCATCGAGTCCTGGATGGAGGCCGGGGGAGTGATCTCCTTGATGTCCACGCGCGAGACCCGCAGGCCCCAGCGGCCGGTCGTGGAGTCGAGCACGCCGCGCAGCTCCGCATTGATCTTGTCGCGGGAGGTCAGCGTCTCCTCGAGGTTCAGACCGCCGACCACGTTGCGCAGCGTCGCGGAGGTGAGCTCGTCGACCGCATGGATGTAGTTGGTGATCTCGTAGGTGGCCGAGCGGGGGTCCGTCACCTGGAAGTAGACGACGGTGTCGATGCCGACCACGAGGTTGTCCTCGGTGATCACCGACTGCGCCGGGAAGGACACGACCTGCTCGCGCAGATCGATCATGGGCAGCAGCCGGTCGATGAACGGGACCAGGATGTGCAGGCCGGGGGACAGGGTGGACTGGTACTTGCCCAGTCGCTCGACGATGCCTGCGCGGGCCTGCGGAATGATCCGCACCGCCTTCAGCAGGATCACCACAGCGACCACGACAAGGATGACCAGCAGGATGATCGTGGCGATCATGGAGCTCTCCTCGTGACGTCGGTGTTCGGGGGGGGGCGTTCGGATCAGGGGCGATCGACGGGCCGGCCGCGGCGGCTCAGGCCCGGTGCACCGCGGGATCGATGGCGGGGGCGCTGCGTTCGACCCAAACGGTCGCGCCGTCGACGCGATGCACGTAGGCGGTCTCGCCCACCGGGATCTCCGGACCCGAGGTCCGGGCGGTCCAGACATCTCCGTGGAGGCGGACCAGGCCGGTGGCCGAGGTGACGGGCTCCAGGACGGTGCACTCGGAGCCGGGCAGACGGTCGGCGTTGGAGAGACCGTCGCGGCCCGGGCCTCGGTGCAGCCGGGCGAGGATGCGCGGGCGCACGAGGAAGAGCAGCAGCAGGGACACGGCGACGAAGACGAGCACCTGGACGACCACGCCTCCGCCCAGGGCAGAGGCACCGGCGGAGGCCAGGGCGCCGACTCCCAGCATCAGGAAGGTCAGGTCGAGGCTCAGGATCTCGATCACGATCAGCACGGCCGCGAGGATCAGCCACACGATCCATCCGCTGTCGGCGAGCATCTCGAGCATCGGGCGGCCTTCCGTCGTCGGTGATCCGGGTCTCCATCCTGCCAGAATTCGCATTCGAGAACAGGCAGGTCCATGCGTGTGTCGTCGATTCCCCGAGATCGCGTCGTCCAGCAGGGGAGTGGCGTCACCCTCTGTTCATCTGGCGTTCATCCGCTTATCATCTGGGGATACCGTTCGACGTCCGCACAGGAGCGACCATGAGACCCATCGCCTCGATCGCAGCTTCGGCTGTGGGTGCCGGCGTGACCGGCATGGCGGCGGGTCTGATCACGCTGTCGGCGGTGCAGTCCAACATGCCTGCACTCATGGCGCATCTGATGAAACCGGTGCCGGATCTGGCGGGCCGTCGGGTGCTGCTGTGCACGGGGGAGACGGATCACCGCACCCGCGGCACGGCTGCGGACGAGGCCCAGCAGTGGCGTCGGGCACTGGAAGCCGAGCACGACACCCCGGCGATCCTGGTGGACCTGCGCACGGACGCCCGCTGCTCGGCGCGCCGACGGGCGCAGGTGCGAGCGCTGGCGGAATCCGTCCCGGCGGATCACCAGCGGGAGTTCGTTCTCGGCGACTCGGTGCCTGCACAGGCACGATCCGTGCAGGCGCGCACCGGGGCCTCGTCGGCCGAAGCTCTCGGCTGAGGCCGGGCGCTCAGGAACCCTGCGAGTCCTCGTCGGAGTCCGACTGCTGCGGCTGATCGCCGATGATCTGCCCGAGAGGATCGACGCGCGGCGGGCGCAGGATGCTGCGGGAGACGTTGCGGTAGTCGTAGCGCCCGAGGAGCTGGGCTGCTTCCTCGTCCTCGAGGTCGTAGGCATGCGCGAGCATGCGGACGTTCTCCGTGTAGAAGGCGTGCAGCTTGTCCACGCCCTTCAGGAACTCGATTTCCTTGCTCATGGTCGGTGTGCGGCCTCTCCGGAAGATCTGCGGCTGGATCCGAGGCGCAAGCGCCGATCGGACCGTGACCACCGTAGTCCGAACGCCGCAGAAACTCCCGTCCCGGAGCATGGTTCGCCCGAAGACGGAGGCGTCCTGCGGGTGCGGTGCCGGGGATCCAGAGGGTCGCTCGATCCTGCACCTCGTTCGCCGATAATCTACATTATGTAAAGTTAGGCTGAGCGGAGGGCTCGACGCCGACCGGATGGCCCCTCCCTCGCAGGCGGTGGGCATTCACTCGAGGCGTGCCTCGGAGTGCTCGGCTTGTGCGCGGTGCGCCGACCTCGCTGCGGGCCGCCTCACGCCGGATCTCTCCGCGCGGTGCTCGACGCCGCCGGGCGGTCTCGGCTCCGCCCTGCAGTCTTGCCTCGATGATCTGTCTGCGCTGGCGCCTGTGTCGCTCCATGCTCCCGACTCGCCGCGCGTGCTCACCGCCAGCTGTGTCACCCCAGG
Source organism: Kocuria sp. 2SI (assembly GCF_005502825.1). Taxonomy (NCBI): domain Bacteria; kingdom Bacillati; phylum Actinomycetota; class Actinomycetes; order Micrococcales; family Micrococcaceae; genus Kocuria; species Kocuria sp. 2SI. The sequence goes on from NZ_SCNB01000010.1 coordinate 43,488, forward strand.
CGGCAGACGGCATTCCGTGCGGGCTGCCGCACCGCAAAGGCCATGACGGCTTCGCATAACCCGCTCGGAAATATCCTCCGCATGGTGCGCGCTCTGTGCAAGGGAAATCGGATATTCCGCTGCCGCGGCGCATTGGCCGGCCCGTGAGGGCTCCTGGAAGATTTCACCTGGAGCTCGTCTTGGCTATTCTTCTGACGGTCGGGATATCCTTGTCGCTCCTGGTCTGACAGTCTTGCGGCACCGCATCTGCCGTCGCAGGATCTCGCCCGCGTCGATTCCGTGTCGTAGTAGACAAATAGAACGACACGAGATGGCGGAGGCCATCCCTGGTGCTCGTCAGCATTCAATAGACCAGTATCGCCGACTCCCCCGGCCTCGATTCCCGAGGATTCCGGGGAGATGCCCGCCGCTCCCCCGCAGGCCCATTCTTCCGTCGCGCTTTTCGATAGTATGTTCGAGTCGCCGATCGAGTGATCGATCCGCTGATCGACTCCCCCGGGCTCGGCGACCCGCCCGTCGTCGCCGACCCGAAGGACTCCGCCGCCATGGCTCTGCCTCCCCCGCCCGTCGAGATCCCGCTGCAGGAGGCCGTCGCGCGCTTCCTGGCCTCGGTGGATCGACGGGCGCGCGTGCAGTCGCTGTCGGCGGCCACGGCCAAGAACTACCGCGTGGACCTCGAGCGCTTCCTGGAGCTGCTCCCCCGCGCGAGCGAGCACACCGCGGAATCCGTCACCGGCCAGGACGTGGACGAGGCCCTGCTGCTGTTCGCCGGCACCGCGGATCACCGGCGCAAGCCGGGGCTCGGCGAGCAGAGCGGGGACGTTCGCCGTCGGATGGCCGCCACCGCACGGGAGGCCAAGTCGGCCGGCTCGACCCTGCGGATGCGACGCTCCCTGTCGCGGTTCTTCGCGTACTGCACGGAGCAGTCCTGGGCCACCGTCTCCCCCATGGCCGCCTCCGAGCTGATACCCCAGGGCGAGGATCCCCTGCGCGTCGAGCGGACCTCCCTGGACATCGAGGAGGCCCAGGCTCTGCTGCGCCACGGCCCGGGCACTCGGGAGTCGAACCGGCACTGGGACCGGGACGCCATCGCGCTGGGGCTCATGATGGTCGTCGGGCTGCGCGCCGGGGAGATCGTGCGCCTGGATGCGGATCACCACTCGCCCGCGGGTCCGGCCGGCCCGGCGCGGGTGACGGTCTACGGGAAGGGCCGCAGCACGCGGGTGGTCCCGATCGCAGCCTGGATCGACGAGCAGATCTCGTCGTATCGAGCCCGCCTGGGCCCGGAGGCGCCTGCGCCGCTGCTGCTCTCGGCGACCGGGCGCCGCCTGGCCGTGCGTGATATCGAGCGCCTGCTCGAGCGCGCCGTGCAGCGCACCCGAACCGCCGAGCCGCGCCTGGCCCGCGGCGTGGTCCCCCACGGGCTGCGCCACACCGCGGCCACGCTGATGCTCGCCGACGGCTGGGACGTCAAGGTCGTCGCCCGGCTGCTCGGGCACAGCTCCGTGTCCACCACGAGCCGCTACCTCGACGAGCTGCCCGGAGAGCTCTCGGCCGCGATCGACGCCCACCCGCTGCGGCCCTGACGGACCGGCGGCCCCGATCGCCGTGAGGGACCGGGGCCGCCGTCGACGGGGGCGCGTGCGAGCTGCGAGTGCGGCCGCTCATGGCTCGCATGTGCCGGTGTCCGGAGGACTCAGGCCAGCCTGCCGGTGGTCGGGAAGCGGTCCCATACGCGATGGCGCGTCAGTGCCTCCTTCACGCCGGTGAGCACGCCCTGGGGCGTCTGCGCCACGGTCACACCGGCGCCGTCGGCCATGCCCAGGGCCCCCAGGGTGTCGATGCCGGTGCCCCACGCGCCCATGGGCTTGGCCTGGCGCCAGACCTCCTGCAGGAGCAGACTCGCACGCGGATCCACCTCCTGGGGGCTGGGCGCAGCGGCCTTGGCGTCCAGGCCCTGGGCGGCATCGGGTCCGGGCAGGGGGTCCGAAGCCACCAGAACCGCATCGAATTCGACCGAGCGGGCTGTGAGCAGCGTGCGCTGGGCGACCACATCCCCGGCTGCGGTGCCTCCGGTGGGGGCGATCACCAGCGGAACCATGCCGGCGCCGTCGATCTCGCGGATCAACTGCGCCAGGGAGTCGCCGTCCACGCGGCTCCCGACCAGGATGCCGATCTGGCGCCCGTCGACCGGCCAGGTCCTCCCCAGCTGCGACAGCGCCGGGGATGGCTGGACGTCCTGGGCGGGGGCCGTCGTGGGCTCCTGCTCGGGCAGGCCGAGGCCCTCGGCCACCGTGCGGCCCAGCTCCGCATCGATCGCCGACAGATGCTGCAGCTGGCGGATGCGCACGTTCTCATCCCAGCACTTGCCGAGCTCGAACATGTATCCCTGCGCGGTGTGTTCGCGCTCGATCTCGCTGAGCGAGAGCCAGAACATCCGGGCCTGACTGAAGTGATCCTCGAAGGACTGCGGGCGGCGACGCTCCTTGACCGATTCCTCGATCGGCTGCGCCACGTCGATGAACGGCCGCTGCGAGTCGGGCGTCTCGAACGGATTGCCCCCGTCCAGCGAATTCGGGCGGTAGGGCGCGACCCCGGAGTGCACGGCGGACTGGTGCATGCCGTCGCGCAGCATGTCGTTGACCGGGGCATGCGGGCGGTTGATCGGCAGCTGGGTCCAGTTCGGCCCGCCCAGCCGTGTGATCTGCGTGTCCAGATAGGAGAACAGCCGCCCCTGCAGGAGCGGGTCGTTCGTCACATCGATGCCTGGGACCAGGTTGTTCGGGTTGAAGGCGACCTGCTCCGTCTCGGCGAAGTAGTTCGAGGGATTGGCCGTGAGCGTCATCAGCCCGACCGCCTCGACGGGGGCAAGCTCCTCCGGCACGAGCTTGGTGGGGTCCAGCAGGTCGATCCCATGGAAGGTCTCGTCCTCGGTGTCCGGGAAGACCTGGACGCCCAGCTCCCACTGCGGATGTGCTCCGGCCTCGATCGCATCGGCCAGGTCGCGTCGGTGCATGTCGGGATCGGCGCCGTTGATCAGCTGCGCCTCCTCCCACAGCACGGAGTGCACGCCGAGCCTGGGCTTCCAGTGGAACTTCACGAGCGAGGTGGAGCCGTCGGCGGCCACGAGGCGGAACGTGTGGACCCCGAAGCCCTCCATCATCCGCAGGGAGCGCGGGATGCCGCGGTCGGCCATGTTCCAGATCGTGTGATGCTGCGCCTCCGTATGGAGGGAGACGAAGTCCCAGAAGGTGTCGTGGGCGGACTGCGCCTGCGGGATCTCCCGATCCGGATGGGGCTTGGCCGCGTGGATGACATCGGGGAACTTGATCGGATCCTGGATGAAGAACACCGGGATGTTGTTTCCCACCAGGTCCCAGGTGCCCTCGTCGGTGTAGAATTTCGTGGCGAATCCGCGGGTGTCGCGGGCCAGATCCCCCGAGCCGCGTGAGCCGAGCACGGTGGAGAACCGCACGAAGACGGGAGTCTGCTTCCCCTCGGCGAACACCCCGGCGCTGGACAGGCGGGAGGCCGTCCCGTAGGACTCGAAGACGCCGTGGGCACCGGCACCGCGAGCATGGACCACCCGCTCGGGGATGCGCTCGTGATCGAAGTGCGAGACCTTCTCGCGGAAGTGATGGTCCTGCAGGAGCGCGGGTCCGCGGCGCCCCGCCCTCAGGGAGTCGTCGGAGGTGCTCAGGCGGGTCCCGTGCGCGGTGGTGAGGAACTCGCCCTGCTGGGCTCGGGCGCCGTCGGGAGCGCCGGTCTGCTCTCCGGTGGCCGTGCGAGTCTGCGGGGCTGACTGATCGGGCTTGGGAGGCAGCGGGCTGCGCGGCTGGACGGGCTCCTGCGCGGATGCCGGTTCGGAGCCAGGGACCCCTGGCACCTGAGGAAGCTCGGGGCGGTGATCTGACATGGCGGATCCTCCTGACGTCGTCGCTGTGCCGGTCGGGGCTTTCGGCCGCCGGCCCGCCTCCTGTCTATCCGTGCGCAGCCTGAAAAGTAAGGAGGCTGACTGGATTGCCAGGGAATCCGGAGCTGTTGGTGAGGTGCGCCACATAACCCCCGTGTCGCATGGACTCCGCCTGCGGTCCATCCCGGGCGTCTTCGCGGCCGGGGATTGCACCGCGATCCCCTTCAAGCAGATCGTGGTCGCCCAGGGCGCCGGCGCCACCGCAGGGCTCTCGGCATGGGACCACCTGATCCGCACCCAGGCCGTCGTCCCGGCCTGATCCGCCCGGGAGGCCCCGGCCTCCCTCCCCTCAAGGCAGAAGGGCCCGTCGCCATGATGGCGACGGGCCCTTCTGCATGCTGCGGGAGCATCGAACCCAGCACGGATCAGTGCCGCCGGTCCCGATCCTCCTGCGCCCGCCTGCGGTCCTCGCTGGTGCGCTGCGCCTCGGGGTCCGAGCGGTCCTCGGAATGCTTGTCCTCCCGGTCGGCCTGCTCGTCCTGATCCTCCTGGTCCTGCTGCTCATCCTCCTCGTCGCGGTACTCGTCGAGCTTCTCGCGCTGCTCTTGGCCGCGCTTGGAGTAGGTCGCGATGCGCACGGCCTCGGCGTCGTCGAAGTTGGAGCCCAGGGCGCCGGCGAGCATGCCCATGGACACGGACAGGGACGTGATGGCGATGTAGTCCCACGGCCCGGGTGCGTACCCCAGCTGCCCGGCCAGGAAGTCGGCGTCGATCACGATCAGCGAGAGCAGCCCCAGGGCGGCGAACAGCACGGCGAAGAACGCGATGATGCTCAGCAGCACCGTCACGAACGTGGCGATGTTCTCCACGAGCGCTCGACCCGAGCCGGTGGCCGCACGGTCGCGGAACCACAGCTTGTTGCTCGTGATCAGCCACAGGGTGAAGGTCACGATCATGATGGCCGCTATCAGCACATGCCGCACCGGGCTCAGTGCCACGGAGAGGCTCCAGATGCTGCCGAAGAACACGCCGAACCCGCCCGAGGCCATACCTGCGGCGATGCCGCCGCCCAGCGCCGTGATCAGACGTCCCGGGCGGTTGGCGCGCACCATGCCCGAGACCTGGCGCAGCCGAGCCGTCGGGCCCGGGCGCACCAGGTAGTGCACGCCCTCCTCCAGCCCGGCTCGGGAGGCCAGTCGGGAGAGCCGCAGCGCCTCGATGAGCTCATCGCCCTCGACCGGGCTGTGCGCGTCGCGGGCGCTCGTGGCCACCAGATCCACGATCAGCTCGAGGGCCGAGGACTTCAGCCCCACCGCGCCCAGCGACGGGAGGGAGACCATGGCCGAGCGGCCTGCCTTGTCGACCTCGGCGACGACCGGAACGCGGTCCAGGGCGCGCGGGAGATCGGTCGCATAGACCAGGTAGCGCCAGCCGTGGCGGTCCAGGATGTCCGGGGCGCGATCGCTGAAGGGCACGGTGCCGTCGTCGTTCAGGGGGAAGGTCACATCGCTGACCTCGGTCTCCCAGGGCGTGCCCGTCCTGCGGGTGAGCTGCTCGGCGATCCTGCCGGCGAGCGCGTCGATGACCTTCTGGGGCACGCCGGGGTCTGCGAGCAGTCCGAGAACCTGGGTTTGATAAGCCATCTGATCATTCTGACAGGCTGCTGGCCGATGACGAGCACCTGCCCATCGTGTCCCCGCACGGCCATGTGCCGCCGGCCATGATCGCCGACGACACCCCGTTCCCGGACCCCGCGGACCTGTTCATCAGCCCGGACCACTACCTGACGCGGCTGCTGCACGCCAACGGGGAGGACCTGGCGCATCGTGCACCTGGGACTGGGCGCCTTCCACCGGGCGCACCAGCTCTGGTACACGCAGCACTCGGAGGCGGATCCTTCCGATCCGCAGTGGGGCTTCGCGTCCTTCACGGGCCGCTCGCCGCGCATGTCGGATCTGCTGTCCGCCCAGGACGGGCTGTTCACGCTCATGGCCCGCGGACCCGAGTCCGACGAGCCGGAGATCATCGGCGCCCTGAGCGATCCGCGCGCCTCCGATGATGTGCGGCGCCTGTGGGAGCTGCTGGCCGCGCCGTCCACCGCCGTGGTGACGCTGACGATCACCGAGGCCGCCTACGACCTCGGCCCGGAGCCGTCCTTCGACGCTGCCGAGGAGACCGTGGCGGCCGATCTGGGGACTCTGCGCGCGGACTTCTCGGGCGGCTCCTTCGACACCGACGCCGTGGGCGTGCCGGCCTCGCGGCGGCCAAGCTCGTGGTGGGCGATGTGGAACAGGGAGACCGACGCCGTCGAGTACGGCGAGTGGAAGACCGGCATCCGCAACGCGGGCACCACCTACGCGATCTTCTCCTTCGTGCGCAAGATGGCCCAGGGCCTGGGCGGCTGGGCCGGGCTGCAGCTGATCGGCCAGTTCGGCTGCGTCTCCGGCGCCGCAGCGCAGCCCGACTCCGCGATCACGGGCATCAGCCTGGCCGCAGGCGTGGCCACCGCCGCGTTCTTCCTGCTGGCCGCGATCCTGGTGCTGTTCTACCCGCTGACCGATCAGCGCCCCGCGGAGATCCTGCTGGACCTGCGCACCCGCAAGGACACCGGCATCCTGCCGACGGCAGCTCGCCAGGAGATGGAGGCCGCTCGCGGTGCCGCAGGCGCCTCGCCTGCCGCTGCCCCGTCGTCCGCCGACGGAGCCGACGGACCCCAGTACGACGGGGGCTCCTCGAGCGCCCCGGACGATCAGGGGCCCGCTGCGCGCTGAGCGGCCCCGTCGCGGGCAATCGAGGGAAATTTCGCCGAGAACCGTCCCGCCGGGCCGTAGCCTGGCGGGCGGTCTGCCGCGGGAGGCGACGATGCCCCCGCCGAGCACCGAGGAGAGGAACTTCTGTGATGGTCGCCAACGAGCAAGCTGCCAGGCCCGCCCCTGTCGTCGTCGTGATGGGGGTCTCCGGATCCGGCAAGACGACGATCGGCGCCCTGGTGGCCGATGCCAGGTCCGTGCCGTTCGTGGACGCCGATGATCTGCATCCGATCGACAACGTCAAGAAGATGGCCGCGGGCACTCCCCTGGATGACGAGGACCGCTGGCCCTGGCTCGACATCGTCGGCCGACGCCTGCAGGAGGCCGAGGAGTCCGGTGAGGGCGTGGTCATGGCGTGCTCGGCGCTGCGCCGCGTCTACCGCGACCGCATCCGCGCCACGGCCCCCAGCACGATCTTCCTGCACCTGCACGGCTCGCTGGAGGTCCTCACCGCCCGCATCGAGGGGCGCAGCGGGCACTTCATGCCCCCGGCGCTGCTGAGCTCGCAGATGGAGACCCTCGAGGCGCTCACGGAGGACGAGACCGGCTACGTCCTGGACATCGGCCAGAGCGTCGAGCAGATGATCGACGAGGCCCTTCCCGCCCTGCAGTCGATCCGCGACGAGATGCCCCGCGGCTGAGCGGATCCGCCTCCGGGCGGCGTCTGCGGCGGCCGCTGGTGCGGTGCAGAACCCGGAGCGTCGTCAGCCGACGCGGCGACGCGGACGGCCCGGCTCCGAGCCGTCTCCCTTCTCGCTGCGCTCCCGAGCGGCAGCCACCTGCTGCTCCAGGTCTGGTCGGGTCAGGGCCCAGGCCTGCAGCGCGGTGATGCTGATCCCCCGCGGACCGGTGCGCCGGGTGGTCCCGCGCACCAGCAGCAGCCGCGTGCCGAAGAGCACCGGCCCGGACAATCGCTGCGCCTCGTCGAAGAACGCGCAGTCGGCCGTCCCGCTGCCGTCGTCCAGGCTGATGAACACCACGCGGTTCCCGCCGCGCATGGGCGGGGTCATGGTGGAGACCCGCACCCCGGCCACGAGCACCTCGGTCTGCGAGCGCAGCTCCAGCAGGTTGCCGGCGGCGGTGGCGCCCAGGCGGCGCAGCAGCGGGGCGTAGCTGTCGACCAGGTGGGCGGAGACGTCCAGGGCCATGTGGTCGAGCTCGGCGCGCACGGTCTGCTCCGTGCTGGGGTGCGGCAGTCCCGGGACCAGGCTCTTCAGCTCGGGATCCCCCAGAGGCAGCTCGAGCTGCCCGGAGACCTCGCGGCGGACGGCGGACGGGCGGGCGTCGGCTCGGTGGCGCATGGCCTGGACCAGGTCCGCGCGGTTGGCCGTGCTGCCGGAGCTCTCGAGCAGCCCGTCCAGCGCGCCCACCGAGGCCAGGCGCTCGAGCGAGCGCCTGGTCGGCCGCGCCCGTGCGCGCAGGTCCCCGAGCGAGGCATAGGGCTGCCCGGCGACCAGGCGCGCGATCTCGGCCTCCGAGACGCCGCTGAGCTCGCACAGGGACAGCCGGATGCCCAGCCGGCGGCGCCCCTGAGCGTCCAGGCCCTCCTCCGGGGCCAGCTCCTCCACGCGGTGGTGGTCATCGGAGCGGTTCACGTCCACGGGCAGCACGGGGATGCCCATGCGTCGGGCCTCCCCCACGAGCAGGCGCTTGGGGTACATGCCGGGGTCGTGCTCCCACACCCCGGCCAGGAAGGCCTCCGGATGATGGGCCTTCAGCCACGCGGATTCGTAGGTGGGCACGGCGAAGGCCGCGCCGTGGGCCTTGCAGAAGCCGAACGAGCCGAAGGCCGAGAGGATCTCCCAGACCTGATCGAGCACCGCGGGCTTCCAGTCCCCCTGCGCGCGGGCGGACTCGCGCACGAAGCGCTCCACGGCCGGCTCCTCGGGGCCGCCGAGCTTGCGGCGCAGCTCATCGGCACGGGCCAGGCCGCAGCCGGTCACGACGTCCAGAATGCGCAGGATCTGCTCGTGGAAGACCGTCACCCCGTGGGTCTCGGCCAGGATCGGGTCCAGGCGCGGGTCGATCGAGGGCACCGTGGCGAAGCCGTGGCGCTGATCCAGGTACGGCCGCACCATGTTCGACTGCATGGGGCCGGGGCGGAACAGGGAGATGTCCACGATCAGGTCGTCGAAGCTCTCCGGGGCCATCTTGCCGATCAGCTCCCGCTGGCCCGGCGACTCGATCTGGAAGCAGCCCAGGGTGTGGGTGGAACGGATTAGCTCGAAGGTCGCCGGGTCGTCCCGCGGCACCGCCTCCAGATCGATGCGCGGCGGGACGACGGCGGCCTCATCCTCCTCATCGCGACGACGGGCCCGGATCAGCTCGAGGCGCTGGATCTCGTCGAGCGCGTAGGTCAGCGTGGACTGCATGCGCACCCCCAGGACGTCGAGCTTGAGCATGCCCATGGGGTCCATGTCGTGCTTGTCGAACTGGCTCATGGGCAGCCCCAGCCCGGAGGCCTGCACGGGGGTGCGATCCAGCAGGGACTGATCGGAGAGGATCACCCCGCACGGGTGCATGGAGATGTGCCGCGGCAGCCGGTCCAGGCGCTCGGCGACATCGACCAGCAGATCGAGCTGCCGGTCCTGGGCGACCTGCTGGGCGAACTCGGCCAGCTCGGGCTTCTCCTCGAGGGCCTCCCGGAACGACGAGGCCGAGAAGCGCCACAGCTGCTTGGCGATCGCGTCCACCTGCCCCGGCTCCATGCCCAGGGCCATGCCGGCGTCGCGGACCGCACCGCGAGCGCGGTAGGCGTTCTGCATGCTCATCAGCGAGACCCGCTCAGGCCCGAAGCGGTCGAAGATGCGGTCGTAGACCTCGTGGCGCCGGGCGGACTCGACGTCGATGTCGATGTCCGGCAGGGTCGAGCGGTCCCGGGAGAGGAAGCGCTCGAAGATCAGTCCGTGCTCCAGCGGATCCGGCTGGGAGACGCCCAGCAGGTGGTTGACCAGCGAGGAGACGCCCGAGCCGCGGGCGGCCCGACGCACCCCCATCTGACCGATCATGTCCGAGACCTCGGCGACGGTGAGGAAGTAGGACGCGAAGCCCAGGTGCTCGATGATCGCCAGCTCGTGCTCCAGGCGCTCCTGCACCCTCTGCCAGGTCGGTGAGCCGGGGGCGGCCTGCGGGTAGCAGCGGGCCACGGCCTCCTGGCAGCGCTGGCGCAGCTCGCGGGGTGCCGGGGAGCTCAGGCCCAGCACCGAGGCCTCCGGCACGACCGGTCTGCCCCAGCCGCAGTCGGCGGCGGCGTCCAGGCGGGTGAGGTCGGCGACCTCGGCGGTGCCGCCCAGCAGCGCCTTCACCCCTGCTGCGCCCAGATCGGCGCTGCGGGCTGTGTCGCGGGCCAGGTCCTCCATCTGCGCGGCGGGCTTGAGCCAGGCCTGGCCGTTGGGCTGCAGGGATTCGCTGTCGGTCTCCCCCGCTGCCAGCTGGGCCAGCGGGGTCAGGGTGCGGGCGGCGTCCAGGACGTCGGCGGTGGCCGCGTCCTGCGGATCGAGATAGCGCACGGCATTGGAGAGCACGCAGCGCACTCCGGACTCGACGCCCATCCGCAGGGTCCGGGCGGCGTGGCCCGCGCTCCCCGAGGCGCCGGGCTCCGCCAGGTGGTGCACGACCTCCAGGGCCAGCGCCTGCGGGGGCAGCAGCTGCTTCCAGCGAGCCAGGGCCTGCCGAGCGCTGCGATAGCGACGGGCCGCCAACAGCCTGCCCACATCCGAATCCGGGCCCAGCAGCACGACCAGCCGGACGGGGGCTCCCGCTCTCGCCTCTGTGGCCGTGTCCTCTGCCCCCGGCTCTGCGCTGTGCTTCGTGGACGAGATGCCGCCACCTGAGGAGCCGGTCCCGGGGTCCCCCAAGGCCCCCGGGACCGCCCGCCGACGCAGCTGCTGCCTGGTGATCCCGGGCAGGAACGAGGCGCTCGGCCCCGACCCGAGCCGCGAGCGCAGCCGCGCAGCGCCTGTCCGGGCACCGCCGCCGGAGCCTCCCCGTGCACCCGCCCCGGCCACACCGTCACCGGCCGCACGGTCACCGGCTGTACCGTCACCGCGCTTACTAGTCGCTGCTCCGCCGGTCTGCTCCGCAGTCTCCACCCGGTGCGCGTCCGAGATCAGCCGGCACAGCGCGGCGTAGCCCTCCCCCGGCTCCACTCCGGCCCCGGCTCCGGCGGCGAGCACCACCACGCGGTGGAAGCGCTCGCCGTCCGGATCGCCCACCCGCAGATCGACGCCCAGGATGGGGTCGATGCCCGCCGCCCGGCAGGCGCCCAGATGCTTGACCGCCCCGTAGAGGCCGTCGCGATCCGTGCACCCCAGGGCGTCGGCGCCGTCGGCCGCGGCGGCGGCCACGAGGGCCTCCGGGCGGGCGACGCCGTAGTGCGCGCTGAAGGCCGTGCGCACATGCAGATGGGTGAAGGTCACCTCCGTATTCGAAACTATGTTCGAATCAGAGTCAACTCACCGCAGGCGGCTCACGGGCGTGGGGCTCACGAGGCGGAGTCGAGGGCCCGCAGCTCGCCGATCTTGTCCTCGACCCCGGAGGGCCCCGCCGCCTGCTGAGCGAGGGCCTCCTGGCGCCGCAGGGGCAGATCGATCACCCCGCCTCCGGTCTCTGTGGTGGCCCGCAGCAGACGCCAGCGCCCGGTCTCCATGGTGTGTACGAGCTCCAGGGTGATCAGTGCTGCGCGCGGGCTCAGCCGCACCTGCACGCGCCACATCTCCTGATCGACCACCTCGGTGTCCCGTGGGGCGCGATGCCCGTCCACCCACCATGAGCGGCGCCGATGCCAGCGCACTGGCTCCTCCGCGACACTGTGCACGCGCCCCTCCCAGAGCACCCGCACGGGCGCTCCCGACCTCCCGCACTCGACCTCCACACCCTGCGTCAGCAGTCCCATGATGCCCTCCGCTCTCCCGCGTCCCGCGTGTCCCGATCGTCGCCCGATCGATGCTTCGAAGCTAGAAGAGGTGTACGACAGCACAAGCCGAATATGACGCTTATGGGAACACCAGTTCCCAGGGCGAGGATGGGGTGCTCGCGCCTCAGGACTCCCCGTCGGCCGCATCATTGAGCTCGAAGGAGCCCCTCCCGTCCAGCGTCTCCCGGAGGAGGTCCGCGTGCCCCGCATGACGGGCGACCTCGGCCGCAATGTGAGCCAGGCACCACCGCACCTCCCAGTGCGTGACGTCCTCGGGGATCCAGGGCGAGGGCGGGACGGGCACGAGCGCATCCAGGTCGGCGGCCTCGTCGAGATTCTGCGCGGTGAGGGCTACGTGACGGTCGAACTGCTCCAGGACCTCGCTCAAGGGCCGGGCGTCTGCGATGAGTGAGTCCAAGGACGGGTCCTCCGACAGATCGTCCGCAAGGACGGGCGCCCCGGGCGCCGCAGCCGCGAGCGCGGACCAGTACACCCCCACGGCCGAGGTGTGCAGCAGCAGGCCGGTGAGGTTCAGGACCGAGGCGGTGGGTGCGGCATGGGCCTGCTCATCGCTCAGGCCATGGACGGTGGTGCGCATCTGGGCGAGCTGCTGCAGCGCGTAGGTGCGCAGGACGTCGTGCTCGCCGACGGCGTTCGGGGTCAGGAATCCCATGGTGGTGTCCTCCAGGAGGGCTCATGGCCCGGTGGATCCGGGCGCTGAGCACACTGTTGCTCACCCCGAGGACAGATTCTGTCCTCGGGGTGAGCGATGATGAGCAGGTGACCGATCCCACCTCCCGAGCCCTCTCCCTGCTCAGGCTTCTGCAGGTGCGCCGCTCCTGGCAGGTGGACGAGCTCGCCGCCGAGCTCGGGGTGACTCCCCGGACGGTGCGCCGCGACATCGCCCGGCTGCGCGAGCTGGGCTACACCGTGAACTCCGGCGGCGGCCTCTACGGCGGATACCACCTGGGTCAAGGCGGCCTGCTGCCTCCGCTGGCGCTCGACCTGGACCAGGCCGTGGCCGTCGCGCTCGCCCTGACCGACGCCGCCGCAGCCGGAGGAGCACATGCGGACGCAGCTCTGCAGGCGCTGTACCTTCTCCAGGAGATCGTGCCTCCTCGGGTGAGGCGCCGACTGCGGGGGCTCAGCGAAGCCTCCGAGGCAGGGATCCCCCACCGCACCGTCGATGCCGCTGCCGTCGACCCGAAGTCACTGCTGCACTGCATGGATGCCATCCAGCAGCGGCTCATGCTCGGCTTCGCTTACACGGACCGCCATGGTCGGCGCACGGACAGGCGCGTGGAGCCGCACCGACTGGTGCCGGTGCGAGGGAGATGGATGCTGGTGGCCTACGACCCCGCACGGGAGGACTGGCGCACCTTCCGCTTCGACCGGCTGAGCGAGCCGGAGATCCTCCTGCGGCACTGCACGCCGCGTCCCGGCCTGAATGAAGTGCTGGCGCGTCTCGACGAGCCCACGCCGCCCACCGCCTGGCGGCATCAGGTCGTCGTGCTGATCCACGCACCGCTCGACGAGGTCGCGGAGACCATGCCCCGCCTGGCAGGGCACCTGCAGCCCGTCGGGGAGTCCGAGACCGAGTTCCGCACCGGCGCCGAGGATCCCGACGACGCGGCGAGGTGGCTGAGCACGCTGCGGCAGGACTTCACCGTGCTGGGCGATGAGGAGGTTCACCAGGCCATGAGGCGTCTGTCCGACCGCCTGGGGCGCAGCGTCGCGGACTCGACCGGATGAGGCTCAGCGCGGGATGAAGGGGGTCCTCCCAGGACCTTCCATCGATCTGGCGCAAGGACCGGTTCTACACGGGGCACCGCGGCTCCTTCAGCTACTTCGACGTCGAGGCCCACATCGTGGAGCTGATCCCGAACAGCGCCAGCGACGCCTTCAAGGCGCACCTGCGCTCGGTGGGCGCCTCCTACCTCATCGCCGGCGAGGAGTCGCTGGACATGGAGATCGCGGTGCGCCGGATCGGAGAGGTCTTCGGCGTGGACGAGCTGATCCTGGGCGGCGGCGGGACCCTGAACTGGTCCATGGTCCGCGACGGGCTGTGCGATGAGGTCAGCATCGTGATGATGCCGCTGGCCGACGGCGAGACCGACACCAACTCCCTGTTCGAGGCCAGCAGCGAGCACTCCAACCCCCCTGCCGATCGGCTTCGCGCTGAAGGGCGCGGAGCCTCTGGAGGACGGCAGCCTGTGGCTGCGCTACGACGTGACGGGCCCGGTCGAGCAGGATCAGTCATGACCCGCATCCTGGTCACCGGATCGACCACCGGCGTGGGCCGCGCCACCGCCGCGGCGCTGCTGGAGGACGCCCACGACGTCGTCGTCCACGCCCGCTCCCAGGATCGGCTGGCAACCGTCGAGGACCTGATCCGTGACGGAGCCGCATGCGTCGTGGGCGATTTCGCGGACCCCGAGCAGGTGCGCGGGATCGCCGAGCAGGCCCAGCGGATCGGCCCGCTGGACGCGGTGATCCACAATGCCGGGATGATCGCCGGGCCCGCCCTGCTGCTGGTCAACGTGGTGGCGCCCTATCTCCTCACCGCGCTGATGGCCGCGGTGGCGCGGCTGCGCCCGGACGTGCACGCACATGCCGTCGATCCCGGCTGGGTGCCCACTCGCATGGGCGGCCCCGACGCCGCCGAGGACCTCGATCTGGCCCATGTCACCCAGGCCTGGCTGGCGACGACCCAGGACCCCGAGGCGCTGAGCTCCGGCGGGTACTGGCATCACGGGCGCGTGGAGCAGACCCATCCGGCAGTGCACGACGAGCGCTTCCAGCACGAGCTGATCACCGCGCTCGCCGAGCACACGGGAACGCATCTGCGCGACGGCTGAGCGTCGCTGGTCCGTGGAGGCCGCGGCCGGTCAGGATGCCGCAGTGCCGACCGGAGGCGGCTCAGGCCGGCCGCGTCTCCCAGAAGGCCACCGCAGACGCCGCGGCCACGTTCAGCGAGTCCACCCCGTGGGACATCGGGATCCGCACGGTGAGATCGGCGTGATGGATGGCCGGCGGCGTGAGCCCGTGGCCTTCGGTGCCCAGCAGAAGGGCGAGCCTCTCCCCCGATTCCCGCACGCGGGTGCCGAGCTCGTCGAGGGCCAAGGAGTCATCCTCCAGCGCCATGGCCGCGGTGAGAAAGCCGGCGTCCTTGACCTGCTGCAGATCCGCTGTCCAGTGCTCCAGTCGCACCCACGGGACCTGGAAGACCGTGCCCATGGACACCCGGATCGCCCGGCGGTAGAGCGGATCGGCGCAGCGCGGGGTCACCAGCACGGCATCGACCTGCAGGGCTGCCGCCGAGCGGAAGATCGCCCCCAGGTTGGTGTGATCGACCACGTCCTCCACGATCGCCACGCGCTGCGACGAGGCCAGCACCGAGGCCAGCGGCAGCGGCTCCGGGCGCTGCATGGCCGCCAGCGCCCCGCGGTGCAGGTGGAAGCCGGTGACGCCCTCGAGCACCTCGTCCTCCCCCACATAGAGAGGGACCTCGGGGTGGGCGTCGAGCACATCGGCCAGATCGAGCACCCACTTGCGGGACATGAAGAACGACCGCGGCTGATGCCCCGCCGCAAGCGCCCGGCGCAGCACCTTGGAGGACTCCGCCAGGTACATCCCGCGCTCGGGCTCGAGCTTGCGCCGCAGCGAAACATCCGTCAGCGAGGTGTAGTCGGCCACCCGAGGATCGGCCGGATCCCTCAGGACCGTCAGCTGCGGGAACCGCGCGCCGAGCTCGTCGAAGGACGGGGGGATCTGCTGGCTCACAGCACCTGCCTCACCATGTTGGCCAGGGCGGCCAGCCCCAGGATGACGATCACCGTGCGCAGAGCCACCGGAGAGAGCCGGCGGCCCACCTTGGCGCCCAGCCACGAGCCGACCGACGACGAGATCGCGATCAGCACCACGACCCACCAGTCGATGCGCTCGAAGGAGAAGAGGATGTAGGACACGGCGGCCACGATGTTCACCGCGGCCACCAGGAAGATCTTCACGGCGTTGGCCGACTGTATGGACGCCAGCAGGAACACGCCCAGGATCCCCAGCAGCAGCACGCCCTGCGCGGCCACGAAGTAGCCGCCGTAGATGCCCGCGATGAAGACCAGCACGTAGAGGATCGACGGCTGCGGCAGGGAGTTCGGATCCAGCTGTGCCGGCTCCTCGCCGTGGGCCCGGGCGGCGTCAGCGATCTCCTGAGCCTGAGCCTCCTTCCGCTGCCGCACAATCCCCTGCAGTCGGGGCTGGAAGACCACGAAGAACAGAGCGACGACGATCAGCGCCGGCGCCACATAGGAGAAGACCTCCTCGGGCAGCACCATGAGCAGCCCGGCGCCTATCGCGCCGCCGACGATGGAGCACGGCAGCAGCTTCAGCAGGGTCCCGCGCAGGCCGCGCAGCTCGGCGCGGTAGTTCCACGCACCGGTGAGGTTCCCGGCGATCAGCCCCATGGCATTCGACATGGTCGCTGTCACCGGCGGCACGCCCATGGTGACCAGCACGGGGAAGGTCACCAGAGTGCCGGAGCCCACGATCGTGTTGATCAGACCGGCCCACACCCCGGCCACGAGGATCAGCCCCGCCTGCCACCAGGTGAACTCGAACGAGTCGAGCAGCCCGGACATCCACTCCATCGAGAGGACCGGATCAGTCGCGGCGGAACGCGGCGAAGCGATCGCCCACGCGCACGAGCTTCAGCGGCATGCCGAAGGTCTCCGAGAGGTTGGACTGCGTCATGACCTCGCCCACCGGTCCAGCAGCGACCACGCGGCCCTCGCTGAGCAGCAGGGCGTGCGTGAAGTTCGGGGGCACCTCCTCGAGGTGATGGGTCACCATCACCACGGCAGGGGCCAGCTCGGAGGCGGCCAGCTCATCCAGGCGGGTCACCAGGTCCTCGCGCCCGGCCACATCCAGCCCGGAGGCGGGTTCATCGAGCAGCAGGATCTCGGGATCGGTCATCAGGGCGCGGGCGATGAGCACGCGCTTCTTCTCCCCGGAGGACAGCGAGCCGAACTTCCGATCGGCCAGTCCCTGCAGGTTCCAGTCCGACAGCAGCTGCGCGGCGCGCTGCGTGTCGGCCTCGCCGTAGCGCTCGCGCCAGCGCCCGGCCACGCCGTAGGCGGCTGTGAGCACGACGTCGGCGACGGTCTCCCCGCCGGGGATCTGCTCCGCGAGATGGGAGGAGGTCAGACCGATCCGGGGGCGCAGCTCGAACACATCCACTCGGCCCAGGGTCTCGTCCAGGATCTCGACGGTGCCGCGGGTGGGGTGCTGGCGGGCAGAGGCCAGGGAGAGCAGGGTGGACTTGCCGGCGCCGTTGGGCCCCAGGACCACCCAGCGCTCGCTGTCCTGCACGGACCAGCTCACCTGCTCCAGCAGGTTCTTCCCGCTGCGGACGAGATCGACATCGGTCATCGACAGGGCTGCGCTCATGACGGCCACTCTAACCCCGCTGGCATGCCTGCCGAGTGCGAACCGCTCGGTCATCGATGCCGGATGACAAGCCCACTGCCGCTAGACTCGCCGCCATGACCGAGCAACTCGCCCTGATCGCCCTGGCGCGGACACCGCATCCGGAGACCGTCGGGCAGATCATGGAGACCATCGAGGAGGCCGGGGGCGACATCGAGTCCCACGGCCGCGTCCGCGTCACGCCCAGCGCCTCCGGCGGCGGCTCGGCGGATGGAGACCTCATCGGCTACAACGCCGCCTACGCGAAGTTCACGGGCCTGACCCTGGACGCGGCTCGCCGGATCGTGCGGCCTGATCCCCTCTCGTCCCTGTGGGACGACGTCGACGTCAGCGTCGTCCCCGCCTCGATCCTGGATCCCGAGCGCCGCAAGCTGCTCGTCATGGACATGGACTCCACCTTCATCCAGCAGGAGGTCATCGACCTGCTGGCCGCCAAGGCAGGAGTGCAGGACCACGTCGCCGATATCACCGAGCTCACCATGCGCGGGGAGCTCGACTTCGCCGCGTCGCTGCGCGAGCGCGTCGCCCTGCTGGAGGGCCTGCCGGACTCCGTGATCGGCGAGGTCGCCCAGGAGCTGCGTCCCACGGTGGGCGCTGCTGTGCTGGTCGAGACGTTCCACCGCGCCGAGTGGACCGTGGGCGTCGTCTCCGGCGGCTTCCGCCAGGTGCTCGAGCCGCTGATGGCCAAGCACGAGATCGACCACTACCTGGCCAATGAGCTGGAGGTCGTGGACGGTCGCCTGACCGGACGCATCCTGGGCCCCATCGTGGACGCCTCGGTGAAGGCCTCGATGCTGCGCGCCTGGGCCGAGTCGGACGGAGTCGCTGCCGATCAGACCATCGCCGTGGGCGACGGCGCGAACGACATCCAGTTGCTGGAGGCCGCCGCGGTGGGCATCGCGTTCAACGCCAAGCCCGTGCTGCGCGAGGTCGCCGACGCCCAGATCAACATCCCCAACCTGGATGCGGTGCGCTTCTTCGCCGACCTCTGAGGTCCCCCTGCACGACGACGGCGGCGCCGAGCTCACTGAGCTCGGCGCCGCCGTCGTCGTATGTCGAAGGTGCTGGATCAGCCCTGCGACTGGGCCAGGAAGTCCTCGGCCCCGCCCACGAGCTCCACATGCCCGGTGGGGACGTCGGCGGTGACCATGGCGGCGATCTCCTGAGCGAACTCCTGGACCGTGTAGAGACGTCCGGCGGACTCGCGGCGCTGATCAAGGGCCCCGGGGCGGGCGCGATTGAGCAGCGTGGCGGTGACGGTGCCCTCGATCATGTCCGCGGAGACCACGACGAAGTCGATGCCCTTCTCGGAGAGCATGGGGATCCGCTCGGTGAGCGCATCTTCGCCGGCGCGCTTGGACAGCGCCACCTGCTCGTACTCGGGCATGGTCTCGACCTCGCGGATGAAGTGCGCCTGGTGGCTGGTCACGAACACCACGCGACCGCCCTGGGGCAGCGCCTCGGCCGCGGTCTCCAGGGCGCGGACCTGGGCGTCGCGGTTCAGGCGCATGGCGTAGTCCTCGCCGAGGTCCGACTCCATGCCGCCCGAGGCGTTGAGGATCACGACGTCGACGGACCCGAAGCTGTCCTGTGCAGCCTGCAGCAGCGGGCTGATGCCCTGATCATCGGTGAGGTCGGCGCCCACGGCCACGGCCTTGCCGCCGGCCTCCTCGATCTGCTGTACGACCTTATTAGCGCGCGGAGCCTTCTGCCGGTAGTTCACGACGACGTTCGCGCCCTGTCCGGCGAGGATCTTGGCGGTGTCGGCGCCGACGCCGCGCGAGGATCCGGTGATGACGACAGTCTTGCCTGCCACTGAGTCCATGGTGCTCTCCTGTGCTCGCTGCTGCTGGATGTCTGCGACCGCTCGAGGGCCTCAGATGCTGTGTCGGGTGCGTCCGGGAAGGCGGAGGCCTCAGACGCCCATGCCGAAGCCGCCGTCGACCGGGATCACGGCTCCGTTGATGTAGGCGGCCCCGGAGGAGGTGGCCAGCCAGCGCACGACCTCGGCGACCTCCTCGGGCTCGCCGAAGCGGTTGGCCGGGATGCGCTCGGCGTAGCCGGCCGAGACGTCTTCGGGAAGCTCCGCAGTCATGTCGGTGCGGATGTAGCCCGGGGCCACGACGTTGGCGGTGATGCCACGGCCGCCGAGCTCGCGGGTGATGGAGCGGGCCATGCCCTGGAGCCCGGCCTTGGAGGACGCGTAGTTGACCTGCCCCGGACCGCCCGTGTAGCCGACGATCGAGGAGATGAACACGATGCGCCCGGCCTTCTTCTTGAGGAAACCGCGGGTCGCGCGCTTGGAGACCCGGAAGGCCCCGGTGAGGTTGGTGTTCACCACGGAGGTGAAGTCCTCCTCGCTCATGCGCATGAGCAGGGTGTCCTGCGTGATCCCCGCGTTGGCCACCACGACGTCCACGGGGCCCCAGGTCTTCTCGATCTCGGTGAAGGCCGCGTCCACGGACTTGGTGTCGGAGACGTCGCAGCGCACGGCGTCGACGCCCTCCGGAGCCTCGCCCGAGCGGTAGGTCACGACGACCTGATCGCCCTGGGCACGGAAGGCCTCCGCGATGCTGCGTCCGATGCCTCGGTTGCCGCCGGTCACCAGGACCACTCGCGGAGTCTGCGCGTCCTGTGTCTGAGCTGTCATGTGGTGTCGAGCCTTTCGAAGCGGAAGAAGTCCAGCGACACATTACCGGCCGGCGTCCGCCGATCCGTGGTGGAGCATCTCAGAGATTCCCCGTTCCGGCTTGTGCCGATCAGCAGTCAGCCGCCCGGCCCGAGGTTGTCAGCGCGCGGGTGCACAATGGTGGGATGCCGTCGGGCGGCTGATCCGACGGCCGCGGCGCACCGGGTTCCTGCTGCGCCGTCTGAACGCGGCGGAAGGAGCTGAGGACATGACGCCCCGATACCTCAACCCCTCCGACCTCGCCGCCATGCAGGCCACGGCCGAGCGAGCGCGCGCCCGCTCCCGCGCTGTCGAGCCCCGAGCCTCCTCGTCCTCAGGATCGGGCGGGAAGCGTCGGGGGAAGGACGCGGACTCCTACTCGATCACCTCCACACCGGAGGCCCACTCGGCGGACATGGGCCGGCGCATGGTCGTCTACGGCATCCAGATGCTGCTGCGCGTGGTCTGCCTGATCGCGTTCGTGCTCGTGGACCACTGGATCCTGCGCATCGTGTGCGGGCTGGGCATCATCGTGCTTCCCTGGTCGGCCGTGCTGCTGGCCAATGTGGGCGCGGACCGCACCGAGCGCTCGTCGTCGTACATGGCCCCTGATCCGGAGCCGGCCCCCGTCCAGCTGACCGCCGAGCCCGCGAGCGATTCCGATGCGGAGACGATCGACGGCGAGTGGAGCGAGGACACCGAGCGCATGCTCGAATCCGGCCGGGGCCGCTCCGCTGCCGGAATGCAGGACAATGGAGCCGGCGGCGGGTCCGACTGAGACCCGCCCGCACCGCCTGAGAACCTCTTCACCAGACCACCAGGAGTCCTCTCCCCCATGTCCTTCGATCTGCTCGGCTCGCTGTCCGACGGCCCCCGGGAGCCCCGGGAGGCCGCTTCGGCGGATCAGGACGGCGCGGCCCCTCAGTGCTCGCGCCGCGGCTGCCGTCAGGCCGCCGTGTGGGTGCTCGAGTGGAACAATCCTCGCGTCCACGCCCCTCAGCGGCGCAAGCGCTGGGTGGCCTGCCAGGAGCACCGGCAGCACCTCGGCGAGTTCCTGGACGCTCGCGGCTTCCTGCTCGAAATCCGTCCGCTGTCAGAGGTGCAGGCATGAGGCGGTTCCTGCAGACCTACTCGTTCCTGCTCTCCGGGCGCTGGATCGGCTGGTTCATCGTCTGCTGCCTGGGCGCGGCCCTGTGCCTGTACCTGGGCAGCTGGCAGTACGACCGCGCCGAGCAGATCGATCACAGCAACCAGCTGATCATCGACAACTACGACGCCGATCCCCTCACCGGCCAGGAAGCCCTGTCCGCCTTCGAGGACTACGACGGCTCCCAGCGGTGGCACCCGGTGCAGCTGCGCGGGGAGTACCTCACGGAGGACACCGTCCTGGCTCGCAACCGGGCCTCCGAGGGGCAGATCGGCTACGAGGTCCTGGTGCCGCTGCGCACGCAGCAGGGTGCCGTCGTGCTGATCAGCCGCGGCTGGATCCCCACGTCCGAGACCGGCGACGGCAGCCCCTCCGAGGTCCCGGAGGCTCCCGCCGGCCAGGTCGAGGTCACCGCCCGCGTGCAGCCCTCGGAGGGCACGCCCGAGCGCACCGCTCCCGAGGGCCAGGTCGCCTCGATCCACCTGCCGGACGTGGAGGAGGTCTCCGGCGCGGATCTCGTGGACCAGGCCTACGGGCAGATGATGGCGGAGGACCCTGCCGCGCAGACGCGGCCGGCCGGATTCGCCGAGCCGGACCTGGACTACGGGCCGCAGCTGTCGTACTCGATGCAGTGGTCGGCCTTCGCGCTGCTGGCCTTCGTGGCCTACGGCTACTCGGCGCGCCAGAAGGTGCGCAACGACGCCTGGGACCGCGACTACGCCGCCCGGATCGAGACCGAGCTGGCCCAGTACTACGACACCGAGGGCCGCTTCATCGGCATCGGCGACGGACGCACCGAGGAGGACCTCATGCGCCAGCTCGAGATGGTCGACGACATGCCGGCGCATCTGCGCGATCTGACCCGGCCCAAGCGCCGCAAGCGCTTCGGGGTGCAGGACGCCGCCGAGGAGGATGCCGCCCTGGACGTGCGCTGAGGCTCGCTCGCAGCGGCTGCCCGGCTCCCGCAGTGCCCTGGAGCCGGGACCGCGAGGCTCAGGCCAGCGAGATGAGGTCCTGGTACTCCTGCGACCAGTGGTCCTCGATGCCGTCCGGCAGCATGACCACGCGCTCCGGGTTCAGCGCCTCCACAGCTCCCTCGTCGTGGGAGACCAGGACCACGGCACCCTCGTAGCGGCGCAGCGCGGCCAGGATCTCCTCGCGGGAGGCCGGATCCAGGTTGTTGGTGGGCTCATCGAGCAGCAGCACGTTGGCCGAGGAGGCCACCAGAGTGGCCAGGGCCAGGCGGGTCTTCTCACCGCCGGAGAGCACGCCGGCGGGCTTGTCGACGTCGTCGCCCTGGAACAGGAACGAGCCGAGCACGGTGCGGGCCTGGGTGTCGGTGAGCTCCGGGGCCGCCGTCTTCATGTTCTGCAGGACCGTGCGGTCCTGATCCAGGGTGTCGTGCTCCTGGGCGAAGTAGCCGAGCTTCAGGCCGTGGCCGGGCTCGACCTGCCCGAAGTCCGGCTCGGCCACGCCGGCCAGCATGCGCAGCAGCGTGGTCTTGCCCGCGCCGTTGAGGCCCAGGATCACCACGCGCGAGCCGCGGTCGATGGCCAGGTCGACGTCGTTGAAGATCTCGAGCGAGCCGTAGGACTTGGACAGCCCGGAGGCCCGCAGAGGGGTCTTGCCGCAGGGCGCCGGTGCCGGGAAGCGGATCGCGGCGACCTTGTCCTGGACGCGCTCGCCCTCCACGGAGGCCATCAGCCGCTCGGCGCGCTTGAGCATCTGCTGCGCCGCCACGGCCTTGGTCGCCTTGGCGCGCATCTTCTCGCCCTGGGCCTTCAGTGCCGTGGCCTTCTTCTCCGCGTTGGCGTACTCCCGCTTGCGGCGGTGCTCGTCCTGCTCGCGCTGGGCCTTGTAGCGCTTCCAGTCCATGTTGTAGACATCCACGACCGCCCGGTTGGCGTCGAGGTAGAGGACCTTGTTGACCACCATCTCCATGAGCTCGACGTCGTGGGAGATCACCAGGACGCCGCCGGAGTAGCTGCGCAGGAACTCGCGCAGCCAGGCCACCGAATCGGCGTCGAGGTGGTTGGTGGGCTCGTCGAGCAGCATCGTGTCGGCATCCGAGAACAGGATGCGGGCCAGCTCCACGCGTCGGCGCTGACCGCCCGAGAGCGTGCGCAGCGGCTGGTTGAGCACACGGTCCGGAAGGTCCAGGTTCGCGGTGATCGTGGCGGCCTCGGACTCGGCCGCGTAGCCGCCGCCGGCCTGGAACTCGGTCTCCAGGCGGGGGTAGCGCTTCATGGCCCGGTCCCGCACGGTCTCGTCCTCGGAGGCCATCTCCTCCTCGGCCGTGCGCATGCGGGCGATGACCTCAGCAAGGCCGCGCGCAGAGAAGATCCGGTCGCGGGCCAGCTGCTCCATGTCCTCGACCTTGGGATCCTGCGGCAGGTAGCCGATCGTGCCGCTGCGGGTCACGGTGCCTCCGGCCGGGATGCCCTCGCCGGCCAGCACGCGGGTCATGGTCGTCTTGCCGGCGCCGTTGCGCCCGACCAGGCCGACCTTGTCGCCCTTCTGCACCCGGAAGTCCACGTCGTCCATCAGCAGCCGGGCTCCGGCTCGCAGTTCGAGGTTCGACACGGTGATCACTTCAGGCACGGCCTTTCGACGGGGGCGGGCGCCGTCGGCGGACGGCGGAACCGATGCAGTCTAGCCGGGAGCATTCCCCGGCGCTGTCAGCTGGGACACCGCTGCCCGGATCGACCGGACCGGCGACGCGCCCCCGCGCCCGGTCGGGGCGCCTCCCCGCAGGCCTAGACTCGACCGGAGGCTGTGCCCCCGCCATGGAGGCGACAGATGAGATCCCGATCGAAGGCGAACCCGATGACCAGTGACCCGACCCCGGCCGGCACCGCGTCCACGGGCGACCCCGATCGCTCGCCCCGGCGCGGAGGGGCGTCGTCCGGCGGCTCGCACATCGCCGCGGCGGAGCCCGTGCTGCACCAGCACTCGGATGCCCCGGGGCCCGCACAGCCGCCGGAGCAGCTGGATGCCGGCGGCGGCGTCTGGCGCGATGCGATGGGCCGTGCCGCAGGACGCGCCGCGCAGATCCTGATCCTCGGCATCCTGGCGGCAGCCCTCGTCTGGGTGATGATCATCGTCCAGCTGGCGGTCATCGCGGCGCTCGTCGCCCTGATCCTGGCGACCACGGTCGGGCCGCTGGTCAACGCCCTGGTGCGCCGCGGCCTGCCGCGCTGGGCCGGTTCCGCGATCGTGTTCGTGGCGCTGATCGTGGTGGTCTCGGGCATCGTCGCCGCGGTCGCCGCCACGGTCACGGCCGAATGGGACACGCTGTCCCAGCAGTTCGCCCAGGGGGTCGATGACATCGAGGGCGTGCTCACGGATCCCTCCGTGCCGATCGACTCCCAGATGCTCTCCGACCTGACGTCCTCCGCCGGGTCCATGCTCTCGTCGCAGGCGGTCGTCTCGACTCTGTTCTCGAGCTTCGGAACCGCCGGCAGCGTCCTCACGGGCACGATCCTCTCGCTGGTCATGCTGTTCTTCTTCCTGAAGGACGGCCCCCGGATGTGGAACTTCCTGCTGCGTTGGTTCCACGGCGGGGTCCGCGCCCGCATGGCCGAGACAGGTGATCGCACGGCCGAGGTCCTGGGCGGATACGTCCGGGGCATCGTCATCGTGGCCACCGTCGACGCCACCCTGATCGGTCTCGGACTGTGGGCGATCGGCGTCCCGCTGGCGCTGCCGCTGGCGGTGCTGTGCTTCCTGTCCGCCTTCATCCCGATCGTGGGCCCGTTCTTCTCGGGCTTCTTCGCGGCCATCGTGGCGCTGGTGACGCTGGGGCTCCCCTCGGCGCTGGCGGTCGCGGCGCTGACCATCATCGTCAACAACGTCGACGGCAACCTCCTCCAGCCCCTGATCGTGGGCAAGTCCCTGAGCCTGCACCCGCTGATCGTGCTCACGGCGCTGACGATCGGCGGGCTGGTCGGCGGGATCGTGGGCACCATCCTGGCCACGCCCCTGACCGCGGTGGCCTGGTCGGTGATCCAGATCTGGTCGGATCGCTACCAGTCGGGAGATGACCCCGTGCTGGGGGCGGACCCGGTGGACCCGGCGACGTCGGCGGCGCGTCGGGCCTCGCTGGCCGAGCGCTGGCGCTATCAGGCCATGCGGCTGCAGCCTGCCCGCCATGCCTCCCGTGGCGCGACCGCGACCGATGCCGCCACCGGTCAGCTGCTGCCGGCCGCGCATCCGCCGACCCAGCCGCTGCGGGATCCCGTGGCCGAGTGGCCTGTGCACCAGCCCGACGGCGGCACACCCCGGGCCGATCCGCGCTCCGAGGAGATCGGCGATCTCGGTCGTCCCGCGCCGTGGGGCGAGACCGCAGGCGCGGGCGGCCGGTCGAGCAGCGGTCCCGACGAGGGCGAGACCGCGGACTCTTGCCACGACCGGCGCCCTGCTGCCGATTGATATCCGAACCCTCCCCTATCCTTGTGCCATGCCTTCATCAACGCCAGCATCCTCCCGTCCTCAGGATTCCGCCGACTCCGCACAGACCGCTCCTGCCGCCGCACGGAAGCAGACGGCCCCTGGTCGCAGCGCGGGCACGGATCTCGGCCTGATCGCCGTCTTCGCGGCCTTCGTGGCCGTGTGCGCCGTCCTGCCGGCCATTCCCGTGGGACCCCTGGCCGTGCCGATCACCCTGCAGACGCTGGCCGTGTACCTCACCGGACTGGTCCTGGGCGGGCGCCGCGGCTTCCTGGCCGTCGCGCTCTATGTGGTGGTGGGCCTCGTCGGTCTGCCGATCTTCTCCGGCTTCCGCGGCGGACCGGCGGTCCTCGCCGGCCCCTCCGCCGGCTACATCATTGCGTTCCCGATCGCCGCCGCCTGCGTAGGGTTCTTGGCCTACGCCGTCCTGCGCCGCGGCGTCTCACGAGGCCGTGTGCTCCTCGGGCTGATCAGCGCTGCGCTGCTCGGCGGGTTCCTGATCACCCGCGTCTTCGGCATCCCCGGGATGATGCTCAACGGCGGACTCACCCTGCGCGATGCCTTCCTCGCAGATCTGATTTACTGGCCCGGCGATCTGCTCAAGCTCGTGCTGGCGGCGCTGATCGCCGCTGCCGTGCACCGCGCCTTCCCCCGGCTGGCCGCACGGTCGTGAGCGGCGGGCAGCACCGCGGAATCGAGCTGCGCGAGATCGTCGTCGAGGTCCCCGGCCCGCCGAGCAGCAGCGAGCCCGTTCGCCTGCTCGGGCCGCTGAGCGTCGCGCTGCACGAGCGCCGGATCGCGGTGATCGGGCTCAACGGCTCCGGCAAGTCCACGCTGCTGCGCGTGCTCAACGGCCTGGCCGAGGTCTCCTCGGGTTCGGCCCGCGTCCACGGGACGGACGCGGTGCACGACGTCCGCGCGGCCCGTCGCGCCGTCGGGTTCCTGTTTTCGGACCCTTCCGCCCAGCTGCTGATGCCCACCGCGCAGGAGGACGTCGAGCTCTCCCTGCGAGTCGCGGGCGAGCCCCCCGGGAGGCGGGCCGAGCTCGCCGGGCGGCTGCTCGAAGAGGCGGGACTGTCCCGGCAGCGCCACCAGTCGATCCATGACCTCTCCGGCGGTGAGCGCCAGCTCGTGGCTCTGACGGCGGTGCTGGCCGTGCAGCCCAGGGTGCTGGCCCTCGATGAGCCCACCACGCTGCTGGACCTGCGCCACCGGGATGCCCTGCTCGAGCGCCTCGACGCCCTGCCCCAGCAGCAGATCATCTCCACGCACGACCTGGAGCTGGCGGCCACGGCCCAGCGGGCGCTGCTCATCCACGACGGCCTCCTGCTGGATGACGGCCCCGCCGAGGAGGTCATCGACCGCTACCGGCGCTGCTGCCGCGAGGGCTTCCCCACCGCTCCGTCGAGACCCGGGGCCGGTCCGTGAGCCGTTCGCGCCGCGAGCTCTTCGGCTTCCACCGCCCGGCCGACACCCCGGTCCACCGCGCCCCGCTGGCGCTCAAGGCCTCCGGCGTGGCGGTGATCTCGGTGCTGCTGATGCTGCCCTTCCCATGGCTGCTGCGACGGCTCGGCATCGAGGCGCCCGAGACCTCGTGGGCGGTGCCCGCCGGGTGCCTGCTGCTGGTCCTGCTCGCGGCAGCCGCCGCACGGATAGGTCCGCGCGCCTGGTGGCACAGTCTCCGTCCCGCCTCGTGGATCCTGGGTCTGCTGGCGGCCTATCACCTGCTGCTGCGCCGCGATCCCGCCATGGCCGCCGAGGTGCTGCTCACGGTCGTGACCGCGCTGCTGGCCACCCGGGTCCTGCTGGAGACCACGCCCCTTCCCGAGCTGCTCGACGGGCTCGTGCGGCTGCTGTCCCCGCTGCGGCTGATGGGGGCGGATCCGGAGCGGATCGGGCTGGCGATCCAGATCATGCTGCGCTCGATCCCGTTCCTGACCGGCGTGCTCGACGACCTCCGCGATGCCGCCGCCGCGCGCGGTGCCCGTCTCGGCCCCGTCGGGCTCGCCGCTCCCCTGGTGATATCCGCCGTGGCCCACGGGCAGCGCACCGGCGAGGCCCTGGCTGCCCGCGGACTGGACTCGCCCCGGCCGTGACCCGTCCCACGGTCGATAGAGTGGCCGTGAACCAGCACCCGAGATCAGGAGAGTCGATCGTGAAGTTCCTCTGCCGCATGCAGGTCCAGTTCCCCGAGTCCATGCCCGCCGAGGAAGTGGCCCAGAAGCAGGCCCAGGAGAAGGAGTACTCCCAGGGGCTGCAGGAGGCCGGCGAGTTAGAGGCCATCTACCGCGTGGTCGGGCAGTACGCCAACGTCTCGATCTTCGAGGTGGAGTCCAACCAGCGACTGCACGAGATCCTCTCGGGCTTCCCCATGTACCCGTACATGACGATCGAGACCACTCCCCTGTGCCAGCACCCGAACTCGATCCGCTGATCGAGCGCTGACGCGGGGCTGTCGGGCCCGCGCACACGACGACAGCGCCCGGTCGCGCAGCGGATCAGCTGCGCGACCGGGCGCTGTCGTGCGCCGCAGGCGGGTCAGATGTTGAAGCCCAGGGCCCGCATCTGGTCGCGGCCGTCCTCGGTGATGCGCTCCATGCCCCACGGCGGCATCCAGACCCAGTTGACGTGCCACTCGTCGACGAGCGGGCCGAGGTTCTGCTCGACCTGCTCCTCGATGACGTCCTGCAGCGGGCAGGCCGCCGTGGTCAGCGTCATGTCGAGCTTGAGGGCCCCGTCCTCCATGTAGGAGGCGCCGTAGAGCAGGCCCAGATCGACGATGTTCACGCCGAGCTCGGGATCGATGACGTTCTTCAGCGCGTCCTCGACCTCGGAGATCTGCGGCGCGCCCGCGGGGACCTGGCCCGCGTCGGCGGTCGTTTCGGTCATGGTGTCCTCCTCGTCCGGGTTCAACCGGTCACTTGGCGGCAGCGACGTACTTGTCGTAGCCCTCGGCCTCGAGCTGCTCGGCCAGCTCCGGGCCTCCCTGCTCCACCACGCGGCCGTCGGCGAAGACGTGCACGTGATCGGGAGCGATGTAGCGCAGGATGCGCGTGTAGTGCGTGATGAGCATGACGCCCATGCCGTTAGCGGCCTTGGCGCGGTTCACGCCCTCGGACACGACCTTGAGGGCGTCGATGTCCAGGCCGGAGTCGGTTTCGTCCAGCAGCGCCATCTTGGGCTTGAGCAGCTCGAGCTGCATGATCTCCATGCGCTTCTTCTCGCCGCCGGAGAAGCCCTCGTTCACGTTGCGCTGGATCATCTGCGGATCCATCTTCAGCTGAGCGACGGCCTCCTTGACGTCCTTGGTCCAGGTCCGCAGAGCGGGGGCCTCGCCGTCGACGGCGGTCTTGGCCGAGCGCAGGAAGTTGGAGGTGGTCACGCCCGGGATCTCGACCGGGTACTGCATGGCCAGGAAGAGCCCGGCCCGCGCCCGCTCGTCCACGGACATCTCCAGGACGGACTCGCCGTCCAGCAGGATGTCGCCCGAGTCCACGCGGAACTTGGGGTGGCCCGCGATGGTCGAGGCCAGCGTGGACTTGCCGGAGCCGTTGGGCCCCATGATCGCGTGGACCTCATCCGAGTTGATGGTGAGGTTCACGCCCTTGAGGATCTGCTTGCTGTTCTCGTCGTCGAGCAGGACCGATGCGTGAAGGTCCTTGATCTCCAGAGTGCTCAAAAGTCTCTCCTGAAATGGTGAAGGTGTGGGTGCCGTGATCGGCAGGTGCTTCGGTGGCGGGACCTCAGGCGCCGCGCTCGACGTTGGCCAGCTCGGCCTCGACGATCTCGCGCAGGCGCTCCTCGATGCTCTCGTCCTCGATCTGCTGCAGGATCTCGAAGAGGAAGCCGCGCACCACCAGGGCGCGGGCGTCGCGCTCCGGGATGCCTCGCGACATGAGGTAGTAGAGGTGCTCGGCATCCAGCTGCCCCGTGGTGGAGGCGTGGCCCGCGCCGGCGATGACTCCGGTCTCGATCTCCAGGTTGGGGATCGAGTCCATCCGGGGCCCGTCGTTGAGGATCAGGTTCCGGTTGAGCTCGTAGGTGTCGGTGGCCTCGGCGGCCGGGCGGATCAGGACGTCGCCGACCCACACGCCGTGGGCGCCTTCGCCCTGCAATGCGGACTTGTAGGTCACGCGCGAGCGGCAGTTGGGCTGCGAGTGATCCACGAACAGCCGCGACTCGAGGTGCTGGCCGTCATCCACGAAGGTCAGGCCGTACATCTCGACGTCGGCACCCGGTGCGCGGAAGCGCACCGACGGGGTCACGCGCACGGTGTCGCCGCCCAGGGAGACGACCACGTGCTTGAAGCGCGAGTCGCGGCCGAGCGAGACGTGCTGCGCCGAGGCGTGCACGGTGCCCTCGTCCTCCCACTCCTGCAGGGAGACCACGGTGATGTTCGCCGAATCGGCGATCGAGAACTCGACGTTCTGCGAGACCACGGCTGAGCCGTGGTGGCGCAGCACGATGCGCGCCTTCGAGAACTGCTCGGCGACCACGACCAGGTGGGAGGCGGCCGGATCCGGGCTC
Organism: Kocuria sp. 2SI; assembly: GCF_005502825.1. NCBI lineage: Bacteria > Bacillati > Actinomycetota > Actinomycetes > Micrococcales > Micrococcaceae > Kocuria > Kocuria sp. 2SI. Next base: position 73,401 of record NZ_SCNB01000010.1, read on the forward strand.
GTGCCCTCGATCTCGATCATCACGGTGCCGTCGATCTCGGCCTCGGCCGGCACGGTCACCACGGTGGCCTCCTGGAAGGCGGCCCAGGCGCTGGCCGAGAGGAGGTCCTCGGGGATGCCGGCCGAGCCCATGCGGGCGTCGTCGCGGCCCACGGTCTCGACGCGCACGCGATCGGAGCCGGACACGGTCACCGCCGGGGCGGGCCCCGTCAGCTCATCCGTGTGCAGTCCCCTGAGGCGCTTGAGCGGGGTGAACCGGAAGTCCTCCTCGCGCCCGGTCAGCTCCGGGAAGTCCGCGAGGTCGTAGGACGCCTGCCGATCGGCGCGCGAGGTGCCGGCGATCTTGGTGCCCTTGACCTTGCCGTCCTCCTGCGAGGCGGAGACCCCCATGGCCTCCTCCTCGGACTCGACCATGGCGGTGGCGAGCTTCTCGCCCTCCTGGGTCATCCCGGGGATGGCGATGCGCGCCTCATCGGTGCGCACGCCGTCGACCACATCCTCCTCGGGGGTGGTGGTGCCGGGTGCTGCGGCGGTGCTGGGCTTATCAGCCAACGGATCCCTCCATCTGCAGTTCGATCAGGCGGTTGAGCTCGAGCGCATACTCCATGGGCAGCTCGCGGGCGATCGGCTCCACGAAGCCGCGCACGATCATGGCCATGGCCTCGTCCTCCGGCAGGCCGCGCTGCATGAGGTAGAACAGCTGCTCCTCGGACACGCGCGAGACTGTGGCCTCGTGGCCCATGGAGACGTCGTCCTCGCGGATGTCGACGTACGGGTACGTGTCCGAGCGCGAGACGGTGTCCACGAGCAGGGCGTCGCAGACCACGTTCGACTTGGCGTGGTGGGCGCCCTCGCGGACCTGGACCAGGCCGCGGTAGGCGGAGCGGCCGCCGTTGCGGGCCACCGACTTGGACACGATCGACGACGACGTGTGCGGGGCGACGTGCACCATCTTGGAGCCGGTGTCCTGGTGCTGGCCCTCGCCGGCGAAGGCGATCGAGAGGGTCTCGCCGCGGGCGTGCTCGCCGGTCATGTAGACCGCCGGGTACTTCTGGGTGACCTTGGAGCCGATGTTGCCGTCGACCCACTCCATGGTGGCGCCCTCATGGGCGATGGCGCGCTTGGTCACCAGGTTGTACACGTTGTTCGACCAGTTCTGGATGGTCGTGTAGCGCACGCGGGCGTTCTTCTTGACGATGATCTCGACGTTGGCCGAGTGCAGCGAGTCCGTCTTGTAGATCGGCGCGGTGCAACCCTCGATGTAGTGGACGTAGGAGTCCTCATCCGCGATGATCAGCGTCCGCTCGAACTGGCCCATGTTCTCCGTGTTGATGCGGAAGTAGGCCTGCAGCGGGATGTCCACGTGGACGCCCTTGGGCACGTAGACGAACGATCCGCCGGACCACACGGCCGTGTTCAGCGCGGCGAACTTGTTGTCGCCCACCGGGATGACCGTGCCGAAGTACTCCTCGAAGAACTCCGGGTGCTCGCGCAGCGCGGTGTCGGTGTCCATGAAGATGACGCCCTGGGCCTCCAGGTCCTCGCGGATCTGGTGGTAGACGACCTCGGACTCGTACTGCGCGGCCACGCCGGCCACCAGGCGGGAGCGCTCGGCCTCGGGGATGCCCAGCTTCTCGTAGGTGTCGCGGATCTCCTCGGGCAGCTCCTCCCAGGAGCCGGCCTGCTGCTCGGAGGCGCGCACGAAGTACTTGATGTTGTCGAAGTCGATGCCCGACAGGTCCGCGCCCCAGGTGGGCATGGGCTTGCGCTGGAAGAACTTCAGGGCCTTCAGGCGCAGGTTCAGCATCCACTCGGGCTCGTTCTTGCGCGCCGAGATGTCGCGCACGACGTCCTCGTCGATGCCGCGGCGCGCGGAGGCTCCCGCGACGTCCTTGTCGGCCCAGCCGTACTCGTACGTCCCGATGCCCTCGAGCTCGGGGTTCTTCTCCAGGATGTCGGAGATGGTGGTGTCGTTGGCTTGTGTCACATCTGTCACGACGGCCTCCTCTGGTGGTCTGCTGCCGATCCGGGCTCTGCCCGGTCGACCGCGGTGGTTCGGATGGTGAGGGAAAGTCTCAGGTGCGCTCGGCGCTGCGTGGTGGATCCTCGTCCCGGCGCTCGAGGGGCACATGCGTGTTGCACACGTGCCCCCCGGAGGCCAGCGTGGACAGCCGACGGATGTCGACGCCCAGCAGGGAGCCGATCATCCTCGTCTCCGCCTCGCAGAACTCGGGGTAGTCCTCTGCCAGCTCGAGCAGGGGGCAGTGCCCCTGGCACAGCTGCAGGGAGGCCATTCCGCGGCGCTGGGAGCCGACCTGCACGACGGTGGAGCTGGCGGCGTAGCCGTCGGCGGCCATCTGGCGCACGAGGGCGTCCATACGATCGGCGACGTCCTCCCCTGCAGCCTCGACGGCCGGGCGGTACCGGTTCTCGATGCGCTGCTGGTGACGCTGCACGAAGCCTCGCAGGGCCTCTTCTCCCCCGAGCTCGCGCATGGCGCGCAGCGCGTCGTGGGCGACCTCGAGGTAGTCGTTGCCCAGGCGCTCGTGGCCCTCCGGGGCCACCACGTAGCGACGGGCGGGGCGACCCGCACCTGCTCCGGGGCGGCGCACCAGGGTGACCTCGATGAACCGATCCCGCTCCAGGGCATCCAGGTGACGGCGCACTGCGGCGGCCGTGAGGCCCATCTGCGCTGCGATCTCGCTGGCGGAGACGGGTCCGGATTCCAGGACGGCGTTGAGGATCCGGGATCGGGTGGTGGACTCGGCGGCGTCCTCGGTGCTGCGCGCGCTCCTGACGTCCGTCTGGACCATGCTCGTACCGCCTCTCGCCGTCTCGGGGGCCCGTGATGCGGACCCTGTCCAATACACAACTCGAGTATGTCCAAATCCATTCCGCGTTCCTAGCAAGGTCACCCTCAGAAAGACCGGGATGTGATGAGAACCTCATCCTTCGACTCGGTCAGGCGCAAACGCGCAGGGGCCGCTGGATTCCGCAGCGACGGATTCCAGCGGCCCCTCCCGAACCGGTGCGGGCTTCGATGCGCCCTCAGACGGTGACGGGCCCGTCGCGGCGCTCGGCCTCCGTCAGCACGGGAGCCTCGGAGGTGACGTGGAAGCCCTTCTCCACCGCCATGGACACGACGGCCACGAACAGGGCCGAGCCGATGAGGTGCAGCGCGACCACCAGGATCGGCAGGCCGTTGAAGAACTGGTAGAAGCCGATCAGCGCCTGCATGATCACGACGAGTCCCACGAGCTGCAGCGACCGGCGCACCGCCATGGGCCAGGTCCGGCGGCCGACGAGCAGTCCGACCAGCACCAGCGCGACGACGGCGTAGGCGGGCAGAGCGTGCAGCCGGGCGATCACGAGGGCGTCGAAGGTGTGCCGCACGACGTCGCCGGCGTCGCCGCCGTGAGGACCCGTGCCGGTGACCAGCGTGCCCAGGTAGATGCTCAGCGCCGCGAACACGGCCAGTGCGATGAGCAGCCCGCGGATCGGGCCGCGCTGCTGCGGCGACTGTCCGGCCAGCTCCGCCTGCGCCACGTGCTCCAGGCTCAACCGCCGGGTCCGATTCACGAGGATCGCGGCCATGGCGATCATGGCGGAGGAGATCATGAAGTGGATGCCCACGATCCACGGATTGAGACCGGTCAGCACCGTGACGCCGCCGACCACAGCCTGAACGGGGATGCCGAGACCGAGCAGCAGGGTCAGCACGAACAGCGACGCGTGACGGCGGGCCATGCGCACGACGGCCAGGAAGGCCAGCACGGCGACGATCATGAGCACGCCCGTCAGCGTGCGGTTGCCGAACTCGATGAACCCGTGGATGCCCATCTCCGAGGTGTTGGTCCAGGACTCGTCCGTGCACCGGGGCCAGGTGGGGCAGCCGAGGCCGGAGCCGGTGAGCCGGACCAGGCCGCCGGTGAGGATCAGCAGCATGTTGGCCGCCAGGGAGGCCCAGGCCGTGAAGCGGACCCATCCGTCGACCTCGCCGCGCAGGAAGAAGCCGATCGGAGCTCGATCACTGCGCGGCTCGGGTCCGGGCCCCGGAGCCTCCCGCGGGTCGTCGCCGAGGTCCGAGGCGGTCGGGGCCGAGGAAGGGGTGCTCACGTGCTCACGTCCAGGATCTGAAAGGGGGGTCAGTGCTTGCGCGACCGGAGCGCCGGGCGCCCGACCAGTCTAGTCCCTCACCCTGTGCACCCGGACCGGAGCCGGCGGCCCGTGCGCAGTCTCAGCTCCAGCGGAACAGACGGACGGTCGCCGCCCAGCTGAGCAGGCCCCATACGGCCAGGACCGCCAGATGCAGCACCAGGGGGCCGTGGCCGGTGCCGACCAGCACGATGCGCAGCGACTCCCCCAGCGCAGCCGATGGCAGCAGCGAAGCCGCCCAGCCGAGCACACCCGGAAGGGCTGCGGCCGGGCCCAGGGTTCCGCCGGCTGCCGCCAGCAGGACCCACAGCAGATTGACGACGGCCAGCGTGGCCTCAGCGCGCAGCGTGCCGGCCACGAGCAGGCCCAGCCCGGTGAACACCGCGGCGCCCACCCCGAGGATCAGCAGCATGGCCAGCACGGACAGCGGCTCGGGCCGCCAGCCCAGGGCCAGACCGATCCCGCAGATCAGCACCGTCTGCACGGCCAGCACCGCCAGGATGGCGCCGAGCTTGCCGGCGATGAGCCCGAACCGGCCCAGGGGCGTGGTGGACAGCTGCCGCAGCACGCCGTAACGGCGGTCGAAGCCGGTCTGGATGCCCTGGCCGGAGAACGCGTTCGAGATCACCGACAGCGCCAGGACCCCGGGCACGGCCAGGTCGATCCTCTCGGCACCGGCCGGCAGCGCCCCGTCGAGCAGATCCATCCAGGTCAGCGCGAACAGAGCCATGACCGGGAGGATGATCAGCAGCAGCAGCTGCTCGCCGTTGCGCAGCATGGTGCGCGTCTCGTAAGCGGCCTGGGCGGCGACGCGCCGGCCAGCAGGGGCCGGCCGCGACGGGGTCGGGTCCTCGGAAGCAGTACGGGACAGGATGGTCCTCTCGGTCATCGGATCTGCCTCCCCGACAGCTCCAGGAAGACGTCCTCCAGCGAGCGGGGCTGGAGGCTCAGGGACAGGGGCAGCTCGCCGGTGGCCGCGAGCCACTGGCTCAGCTCGGCCAGCTCCTGCGGGCGCGTCGCACCGCTGATCACGATCCGGGCTCCCTCCGCGCTGACCTGCAGGTCCGGGCGCTGCACGAGCTCAGGGGGATGCTGCGCCCAGCGCTGCTGCTGGGCGGCGGTGAGCTCCACGCGCAGGGCTCCGGAGCGGCCGTCGCCGTCGATCAGCTCCTGCACGGAGCCGCAGGCGCGGACCTGGCCCTCATCCACGATGACCACCTGGTCGGCCAGGCGCTGGGCATCGTCGAGCAGGTGCGTGGTGAGGATGACGGCGGTGCCGTCGCCGCGCAGCTCGTCGATCAGGTCGAAGACCACCGCGCGCGACTGGGGATCCAGGCCGGCCGAGGGCTCGTCGAGGAAGACGATCTCCGGCCTTCCGGCCAGCGCCGCGGCCAGCGACACGCGCTGGCGCTGGCCGCCGGAGAGCCGCCGGATGGGGGTTCCGGCGAAGGAGCCGATGCCCAGGCGCGCCTGGAGCTCGTGCTGCGGGACCGGGTCCTGGTACATCGCGCTGATGTGGCGCAGGTACTCCCCTGCCCTGACCGACTGCGGCAGGCCGCCGTCCTGCAGCATCACGCCGGCGCGGGCGCGCAGCTCCGGTCGGGCGCCCCAGGGCTGCTCACCCAGCAGTCGGACGGTCCCGGACGTGGGCCGCCGAAGGCCCTGGGCGCACTCGAGCGTGGTCGTCTTGCCCGCCCCGTTGGGCCCCAGCAGCGCGGTGACCTCGCCGTTGCGGGCCGTGAGGCTCAGGCCGTCCACGGCCCGGAGCCTCGAGCGCGGCGCAGGCGTGTCCGCGCCCGTGTCGGGGTCGCGGCTCCCCCGGCGACGCCGGCTGGGCGCACGGCGCTGCGGGAACGCCATCACCAGGTCCTCGATCTCGAGCGCGGCCGTCACTGCTGCATCTCCGCGCGCAGTTCGCGGACGGCCGAGCGGATGCGCTCGCGGCTGGGCGTGCCCACCGGGTGCAGGGGCCGCCTCGGCGGGGCGGTGCGCATGCCGCAGATGTCATTGAGGGCGTAGAGCGAGCTCAGCGGCCGCTCCCAGCGCAGCACCTCGATCAGCGGGGAGAACGCCCGGCGCCAGCGATCCACGAGCTCGACGTCCCTGGCCGCAGCGGCGGCGCGGAACGCGACCCACTCCCGGGGCAGTGCGGCGGCGAAGCCGGTGTGCCAGGCGATCGAGGCATCGGCCGAGTTCAGGATCAGCGAGGTCCCGGCGATCCCGAAGCTCGTCCCGGGCTCGGCCAGCTCCAGGAAGAGGTGGCGACGGTTCTGCAGGGCTCGCTCGGAGTCGACCGTGTCCTTGAACGCCACGACGTTGCCCAGATCGCTCAGCTCGGCGGCCAGGTCCACGGGGTAGACGAAGCCGGTGGTCGAAGGGTTGTTGTCCAGGCACAGCGGCAGCGCGACCGACGAGGCCACGGTCTCGACCTGATCCGCGATCTCGGGCGAGCGCAGGGCCACATAGGACAGCGGGTTCAGCACCAGGCCGTCCGCTCCGGCACTCTCCGCGTCCCACGCCAGCTCCAGGACGTCCTGGGTCGTCATGGCGGAGACTCCGGCTCCCACGGGGATCCCGGAGCCCGCGGCAGCCTGGACGGCCGTGCGCACCACGGTGGCGCGCTCCTCGGAGCTCAGATAGGCGAAGGAACCGGCCGTGCCGAGCACGCAGATCGAGTCCACGCCCGAGCCGACCAGGACCTCGACCTGGCGGGCGAGCTCAGGCAGGTCCACGGCACCGGCGGTCGTGAACGGTGTGACCGGATAGGCGATCAGCCCGGAGAAGTCCATCCTGAGCGTGCTCTCGATTCTGGAGGGAGTGATGGGGCCGCGACCCGTGCGGGTCCGGGGAACGGGGACTCAGCGCGAGCCGGCTGGTCGGCGGGCGCGAGGGTCGCCGTGCGTCAGCTGCGCGACGTTCAGAGGATCGGTCCGCCGAGGAACGGATCCAGCGCCACGGCCACGAACACGAGGCTCAGATAGGTGATCGAGCCGTGGAAGACCTTCATGGCCTGTGTGGAGGTGGGCTCAGCCTGGCTGGCCAGCCCCAGCAGCCGGTGGCACTGCAGCAGGAACCAGGCTCCGGCGGCCAGCGTGACCACGGCGTAGACCCAGCCGGCGCCGCTGACCGGGACGAGCAGCAGCGAGCAGATGACGGTGGCCCAGGCGTAGAGCACGACCTGGCTGGCCACGCGCCCATCCGAGGCGATCGCCCCGAGCATGGGGATCCCGGCGCGGGCGTAGTCGTCCGAGTACTTCATCGACAGCGGCCAGTAGTGGGGCGGGGTCCACAGGAAGATCACCGCGAACAGCACGACGGCCGGCCACTCGACGGTCCCCGTCACCGCGGCCCAGGCGATCAGCACCGGCATGCAGCCGGCGACCCCGCCCCAGACGATGTTCTGGCTGGTCCGCCGCTTGAGGATGATCGAGTAGAAGACCGCGTAGAGGAAGATCGCCGCGGCCGTCAGCACGCCCGACAAGACGTTGACCGCCAGGGCGAACAGCAGCACCGAGGCCACCGAGAGGACCCAACCCAGGACCAGGGCCTCCCAGTCGTTGACCACGCGGGTGACCAGCGGGCGCTTGGAGGTGCGCTTCATCAGCCGGTCGGACTCGCGGTCGATGTAGGAGTTGAAGGCGCCCGCGGCACCTGCGGAGAGCGTGCCGCCCACAAGGGTGACCAGGATCAGCCAGATGCTCGGGAAGCCGCCGTTGCCGTGGTAGTGGTGGGCGAAGATCATGGTCGGCACCGTGGCCACGAGCAGCAGCTCGACGATGCGCAGCTTCATCAGCTGCAGGTACGCCCGCACGCGCTGACCAGGTGTGGTCCGCCCGCTCTCCCGACGCGCATCCGACGGATCCTGGGGACCGGTCGGTGCTGCATGCCTGGAGACCTGCGCTGAACTCACGTGAACTGACTCCCTGGAACGGTGACGGGGTCGATGACTCGGAAACGGACTCCCCGTCGTCCAGGCCGACCCGGGCCCGGAAGGTGGTGTGCGCGGCGCCTGGCGGATGGCGTGCGACGGGGATGATCCGGCCAGTATAGACCCTCATGGCCGCTCGCGCCGTGGCCCGCGACGCATCACCGGCGATGCGACCGGAGGAGGCATCGACTACGCCCTCAGGCAAACCACGGAATCACCCCTTCCGCTGACCGACGTGTGTTCTAGGCTGGATCCACAACTCCGGCGTCGCCGCACGTGCGAGCGGTGCCATGCGCCCCCGAGAAAGGACAGTGCACCTGTGCCTCAGTCTGATCAGACACTCACCTGGACCGATGTCGATCGCCGCGCCGTGGACACCGTCCGCGTGCTCGCCGCGGACGCCGTGGAAAAGGTGGGCTCAGGACATCCCGGGACGGCCATGAGCCTGGCCCCGGCCGCCTACCTGCTCTTCCAGAAGGTCATGCGCCATGACCCCAGCGATGATCGCTGGACCGGCCGCGACCGCTTCATCCTCTCCCCGGGCCACACCTCGCTGACGCTGTACATCCAGCTCTTCCTGGGCGGGTTCGGCCTGGAGATGAAGGACCTGGAGGAGCTGCGCACCTGGGGCTCCAAGACCCCGGGCCACCCGGAGTACCGCCATACGGCCGGCGTGGAGATCACCACCGGCCCGCTGGGCCAGGGCCTCTCCTCGGCCGTGGGCTTCGCCTACGCCCAGCGCTACACCCGCGGGCTCTTCGACCCCGAGTCCGCTCCGGGCCAGTCCCCGTTCGACCACCGCGTCTACACGATCGTCTCCGACGGCGACCTCCAGGAGGGCGTGACCTCTGAGGCGTCGTCGCTGGCCGGGCACCAGGAGCTCGGCAACCTCATCGCGATCTACGACCAGAACCAGATCTCGATCGAGGACGACACCGACGTCGCGTTCACCGAGAACGTCGCCGAGCGCTACAAGGCCTACGGCTGGCACGTCCAGACCGTGGACTGGACCGCAGGCGGCCCCAACGGCAACGAGTACGTCGAGGACGTCCAGGCCCTGCACGACGCCATCCGGGCTGCGGAGGCGGAGACCTCCGCCCCGTCGCTGATCTGCCTCAAGACGATCATCGGCTATCCGGCGCCCAGCAAGCAGAACACCGGTGGCATCCACGGCTCCAAGCTCGGTGCCGAGGAGCTCGCGGCCACTAAGAAGGTCCTCGGCTTCGACGCCGAGCAGAGCTTCGTGATCGAGGACGAGGTCCTGTCGCACACCCGCGAGCTCGTCGAGCGCGGCAAGGCCGATCGCGAGGAGTGGGATAAGGGCTTCGCCGAGTGGCGCCAGGCCCACCCGGACCGCGCCGAGCTCTACGACCGCCTGCGCGACGGCACCCTCCCCGAGGGCTACGCCGAGGCCTTCCCGCAGTTCCCTGCCGGTGAGACCGTGGCCACCCGCGCGGCCTCCGGCAAGGTCATCAACGCGATCGCCGACACCTTCCCGGAGCTGTGGGGCGGCTCCGCCGACCTCGCGGGATCGAACAACACCACGATCGAGTCGGCCAACTCGTTCAACCCGTCCAGCCGCACCACCAAGAAGTTCTCGGCGGACCCGTACGGACGCGTCCTGCACTTCGGCATCCGCGAGCACGCCGCTGCCGCCATCGTCAACGGCATCACCATGTCGTCGCAGACGCGCGCCTTCTCGGGCACGTTCCTGATCTTCTCGGACTACCAGCGCCCGGCAGTGCGCCTCGGCGCGGTCATGCAGGTCCCGTCGATCTACATCTGGACCCACGACTCGATCGGCCTGGGCGAGGACGGCCCCACGCACCAGCCGGTCGAGCAGCTCAGCTCGCTGCGCGGCATCCCGGGCCTGAACGTCGTGCGCCCGGCCGACGCCAACGAGACCTCGGTGGCCTGGCGGACCATCATGGAGACCACGGAGAGCCCCTCCGGCCTGGCGCTGACCCGCCAGAACGTCCCCACGTTCCGCCGCGAGGACATCCACCCGGATGGCGAGGGCGAGGCCTTCGCCTCGGCCGAGGGCACTGCCAAGGGCGGCTACGTCCTGGCCGACGCCCCGGAGGGCACGTCCCTGGACGTCGTCCTCATCGGCACCGGCTCCGAGGTGCAGCTGGCCGTGGAGGCCCGCGAGCAGCTCAAGGAGAAGGGCATCGGCGCGCGCGTCGTGTCCATGCCGTGCCGCGAGTGGTTCGACGCCCAGGACCAGGACTACCGCGAGTCCGTGATCCCCCGCGAGCTCACCGCACGCGTGAGCGTCGAGGCCGGCATCGCCATGTCCTGGAACGACCTGCTCGGCTCGAACGGCCGCGCTGTCTCGCTCGAGCACTTCGGCGCCTCCGCCGCCTACGAGCGCCTCTACAGCGAGTTCGGCATCACCGCCGAGGCCGTCGTCGAGAAGGCCCAGGAATCCATCGCCGCCGCGAAGTGACGCACCCGGTGACTGTGGCCGATCCGTCGGCCGCAGTCACCGGCCCCAGCACGACCACGCAGCGTCGCCTGCACCGCAGACGCACTGACGATCCTTCGACATCACAGGAGCATCATCATGACCGACACCACTGCCAAGCTCTCCCAGGCCGGAGTCTCCATCTGGCTCGACGACCTCTCCCGCGAGCGTCTGAGCACCGGCAACCTGCAGGAGCTCATCGACACCAAGGACGTCGTGGGCGTGACCACGAACCCCACGATCTTCGCGGGCGCGCTGTCCAACGGGGAGTCCTACGCGGCTCAGGTCAAGGAGCTGGCCGCCGAGGGCGTCGACGTCGACGAGGCCGTCCTCCGGATCACGACCGACGACGTCCGCGACGCATGCGACGTCTTCGCCCCGATCGCCCAGGCGACCCAGGGCAAGGACGGCCGCGTCTCGATCGAGGTCGATCCCCGGATGGCGAATGACGCCCAGGCCACCTCGGAGATGGCCCAGCGCCTGGCGCAGACCATCGATCGCGACAACGTGCTGATCAAGATCCCGGCCACCGAGGCCGGCCTCCCCTCGATCACGGCCACGCTGGCCGAGGGCATCTCGGTCAACGTGACCCTGATCTTCTCGCTCGAGCGCTACCGTGCCGTCATCAACGCCTTCCAGACCGGTCTGGAGCAGGCGCTGGAGAACGGCAAGGACCTCTCGAAGATCCACTCGGTCGCCTCGTTCTTCGTCTCCCGCGTGGACTCCGAGGTCGACAAGCGCCTGGATGCCATCGGCACCGATGAGGCGACCGCGCTGAAGTCCAAGGCCGGCCTGGCCAATGCCCGCTTGGCCTACCAGGTCTACCAGGAGGCGTTCTCCACGGAGCGCTGGAAGCGCCTGGCCTCGGCCGGCGCCAACGCCCAGCGCCCCCTGTGGGCCTCGACCGGCACCAAGGACCCGTCGCTGCCGGACACGCTCTACGTGGACGGACTGGTGGCCGCCGACGTCGTGAACACCATGCCGGAGAAGACCCTGGACGCCGTGGCCGATCACTCGGAGATCACCGGCGACACGATCACCGGCACCTATGACGAATCCAACGCGCACCTGGACCGCCTGGCCGAGCTGGGCATCGACTACGACGAGGTCGTGAACCTGCTCGAGAAGGAGGGCGTCGAGAAGTTCGAGGCCTCCTGGGCCGAGCTGCTTGAGACCGTGCAGTCGGCGCTGGACTCCTCGCGCTGAGTCCCTCAGGCCACCGGATCTCGCGTCTGCTCGCTGTCCGGTGGCCCCCGTCGGCCCGTCCGCTCCGGCCGTCGCCGCAGCGGACGGGCCGACGCACCGCAGGACCGCAGCATCGCAGGACTTCAAGCATCGGATCGCGAGGCAGATCGGCCGCCGACGGCCGAACCGGAGCCCCGCTCATCGAGAGGACATCATGAGCACCCTTTCCGTCACCGCCGCGGGCGCCGCCCGCGAAGCCATCGATCGCCACGTGCCGCAGCTCGTCGAGGACCGCTTCGCCTCGCGGCTGTTCGCCAAGGACCACACCCTCTGGGGCGCCGACGCCGAGGACGAGGCCTCGAAGCGCCTGGGCTGGGTCGAGGCGCACGACGTCTCCCGCCCCCTGATCGAGGAGATCCTCGAGCTTCGCTCGGCGTTCGAGGCCGAGGGCGTCGACCGCTTCGTGCTCGCGGGCATGGGCGGCTCCTCGCTGGCCCCCGAGGTCATCACCCGCACCGCAGGCGTGGAGCTGTTCGTGCTCGACTCCACGGACCCGGTGATGGTCCAGGCGGCGCTGTCGGATCGCATCGGCCGCACCGCGGCGATCATCTCCTCCAAGTCCGGCTCGACCGTCGAGACCGACTCGGCCCGTCGCGCCTTCGAGAAGGCCTTCACGGATGCCGGTATCGATCCGGCGCGCCGTCTGGTGGTCGTGACCGATCCGGGCTCCCCGTTCGACCAGACCGCCCGCGAGGCCGGGTATCGCGCCGTCTTCAACGCCGATGCCTCGGTGGGCGGGCGCTTCTCCGCCCTGACGGCCTTCGGCCTGGTCCCCTCGGGGCTGGCAGGCGCAGACATCACCGCCCTGCTGGATGACGCCGAGGCCGCCGCCGAGATGCTGCGCGAGGACGCCGAGGACAACCTGGCTCTGCGCCTCGGTGCGGCCCTTGGCGGCACCTCGCCGCTGCGCGACAAGATCGTGCTGCAGGACCGCGGCTCCGGCATCGTCGGATTCGCCGACTGGGCCGAGCAGCTGATCGCAGAGTCGACCGGCAAGCTGGGCACCGGCATCCTCCCCGTCGTCGTGGGCCAGGACGCTCCCGAGCTGCAGGCGCCCGTGGCCGCCGACGTCCTGCCGGCGCTGCTGGTGGCCTCGGACGACGAGAGCGTCCTGACTGGAGACGTCGACGCCGTGGCGGTCGCCGGCTCGCTCGGCGCGCAGATGCTGCTGTGGGAGGTGGCCACCTCCGTGGCCGGCGCCCTGCTGAAGATCAACCCGTTCGATCAGCCGGATGTCGAGTCCGCCAAGATCGCCACTCGCGCCGTGCTCGCGGACAAGCCCGAGCCGACTCCGGCGGACCTCGTCGACGGCTCCGTGGAGATCCGCGGCGACGCCTCGCTGCTGGACGGAGCCGATGACCTGCGCGAGGCCATCCAGGCTCTGCTGAAGACGCTGCCGGACAACGGCTACCTGGCTGTCCAGGCGTACTTCGACCGTCTGACCTGGACCGAGCTCGAGGATGCCCGTCCGCTGCTGGCCAGCATCACCGGACGCCCCACCACGTTCGGCTGGGGCCCGCGCTTCCTCCACTCGACCGGTCAGTTCCACAAGGGCGGCACCCCCGTGGGCTCGTTCCTGCAGATCACTGCAGCCTCGGACACCGACCTGGACATCCCGGGCGGCGACTTCACCTTCGGCGAGCTGATCTCCGCCCAGGCCGACGGCGACGCCCAGGTGCTGCGCGAGCACGACCGCCCCGTGCTGCAGCTGCGCTTCACCGATCGCGAGACCGGCGTCAGCCAGGTGCTCGACGTCCTGCACGCGATCCTGGGCCGCTGACCCGGTCCTGGCAGAACCGGACCCCATCCGGCCTCAGCCTGCGCCGCGCCGTCGCCCGCTCTCAGGGCGGCGGCGCCGCGCACGCCGGACCCGGCTCTCGCCGCGTTCTCGCGCTGCTCCCCCGCCGTCGCCGCTCGGCCGTCGTCGGGCAGGAGTAGTCTCATCCCCGCCCGACGTCCTCGGATGCTCAGCGCACCCGACGTCGTGCCCGCACCCCAGCCCTGCTCTCCAGAGGAGCCCCGTGCCGCATTCCGCACCTCCTTCGACCAATCCGCTGCGCGATCCCCGCGATCGCCGCCTCGCCCGCGTTGCCGCACCGTCGGCCCTCGTGCTCTTCGGCGTGACGGGCGATCTCGCCCGCAAGAAGCTGCTGCCCGCCATGTACGACCTCGTGAACCGGGGCCTGCTGCCGCCGTCGTTCTCGCTGGTCGGCTTCGGACGCCGCGAGTGGAGCCACGAGGACTTCGCCGCCTACGCCCGCAAATCGGTGATGGCCAACGCCCGCACCGAGTTCCAGGAGACCGTGTGGCAGCAGTTCGCCGCCGGCCTGCGCTTCGTGCAGGGCGAGTTCGACGACTCCGCCGCCTACGACCGCCTGACCGAGGTCCTCGCCGAGCTCGATGAGGACCGCGGCACCCGGGGCAACCACGCCTTCTACCTCTCGATCCCGCCCAAGGCCTTCGAGCTCGTGTGCCAGCAGCTGGCCGAGCACGGCCTGGCGGAGAACCCCGAGGCCGAGGGCTGGCGCCGCGTGGTCATCGAGAAGCCCTTCGGCCACGATCTCGAATCCGCCAAGGAGCTCAACTCGATCGTGGAGAGCGTGTTCTCCCACAACGCGATCTTCCGGATCGACCACTACCTGGGCAAGGAGACGGTCCAGAACATCCTGGCCATGCGCTTCGCCAACGCCATGTACGAGCCCCTGTGGAATGCCGACCACATCGATCACGTGCAGATCACCATGGCGGAGTCGATCGGGATCGGGACCCGCGCCGGGTACTACGACGGCGTGGGCGCGGCCCGCGACGTCATCCAGAACCACCTGCTGCAGCTGCTGGCGCTGACCGCCATGGAGGAGCCCGGCAGCTTCACCGCCCGTGCGCTGCGCTACGAGAAGGCCAAGGTCCTCTCGGCCGTCGTGCTCGGCGACGACCTCGGCGAGTCCTCGGCCATCGGCCAGTACGGCGAGGGCCTTCAGGGCGGCGAGGAGGTCAAGGGCTTCCTCGAGGAGCAGGACATCCCCTCGGACTCGCGCACGGAGACCTTCGCGGCGCTGCGCCTCGAGGTCGACAACCGCCGCTGGCAGGGCGTGCCGTTCTTCCTGCGGGCCGGAAAGCGCCTGGGCCGGCGCGTCACCGAGATCGCCGTGATCTTCAAGCGCACCCCCAACCGCCTGTTCACCCCGCACGACACCGAGGAGTTCGGTCAGAACGCGGTCGTGATCCGCATCCAGCCCGACGAGGGCGTGACGATCCGCTTCGGCTCGAAGGTCCCCGGCACGCAGTCGGAGATCCGCGACGTCACCATGGACTTCGGCTATGGCCATGCGTTCACCGAGTCCTCCCCCGAGGCCTACGAGCGCCTGATCCTGGACGTGCTGCTCGGCGAGCCGCCGCTGTTCCCGGATCACGAGGAGGTCGAGCTGTCCTGGAAGATCCTCGACCCGTTCGAGCAGTACTGGGCCGCCCATGACGTGCGCCCCGAGACCTACGCCCCCGGCTCCTGGGGACCCGCATCGGCGGACCGGCTGATGCAGCGAGAAGGAAGGACCTGGAGGCGACCGTGATCATCACCCTCGAGAACACCACCACCGCAGACGTCGACAAGACCCTGCAGCGCCTGCGCGAGGAGAGCGGCGTGGTCACCCTGGGCCGCGTCCTCACGCTCGTGATCGTGGCCGAAGCCGGGCACTCCGAGAAGGCCCTGGATGCCGCGATCGAGGCCTCCCACGAGCACCCGTGCCGCATCATCATGCACGTGGCGCACTCCGTGAACGACTCCACGCGCCTGGACGCCCAGGTCCGCGCCGGCGGCGACGCCGGTGCCTCGGAGGTCGTCGTGCTGCACGGCTACGGCGAGCTCGCCGAGCCGTCCGAGACCCTGGTCTCGGCGCTGCTGCTGCCGGACGCCCCTATCGTGGCCTGGTGGCCGCATCGGGTGCCGGTCAGCCCCGCCGCGTCGTCGATCGGCCGGATCGCCCACCGCCGCATCACCGACTCCACCACCGCGGAGGACGTCGTGCAGACGCTGGCAGACCTGGCGGCCAACTACCGTCCCGGCGACACCGACATCTCCTGGACGCGGCTGACCATGTGGCGCGTCCAGCTCTCTGCGGCCTACGAGCAGGCCCCGCCCAGCCCCATGGTCGAGGTCGTCATCACCGGCGCCGAGGACTCCTCCCG
The DNA here is from genome assembly GCF_005502825.1 of Kocuria sp. 2SI. NCBI lineage: Bacteria > Bacillati > Actinomycetota > Actinomycetes > Micrococcales > Micrococcaceae > Kocuria > Kocuria sp. 2SI. The sequence goes on from NZ_SCNB01000010.1 coordinate 89,377, forward strand.
CGTCCGGCTGCTGGGGTCCTGGCTGGGTTCTCGGCTGGACTGCCCCGTGCGCCTGGAGCACTCGGAGCGCTGCGAGCACGGCCTGGACACGGTCCGCCTGGTCCGCGAGGACGGCGAGATCGTCCTGGACCGCCCCGGCGACACCCTGGCCACGCTGAGCCAGCCCGGTCAGCACGACCAGACGGTCGCCCTGCCGCACCGGACCCTCAGCGCCTGCCTGGCCGAGGAGCTGCGCCGCCTGGACCCGGATGAGGTCTACGGCGACGTCCTGCGCGCGGTGGTCGACTTCGAGACCCTGTTCCAGGCCGGGCAGTCCCCCGCCGGGTCCGGATTCGCGGATCCCGCAGAATCGACGGATCAGCTGTGGGTCTCCGGCCAGGAGGCCGACGCCGAGGCAGCCGAGCAGGAGCACCTCACGGAGGAGCGGTCATGAGCGCACCCGAGATCCGCACCGCCTCGTCCAAGGACGAGCTCGCCGACCTGGTGACCCGCGAGGCGATCGCGGTCCTCGCGCAGGCCCAGCAGCAGCGCGGCCGCGCCTCGATCGCCCTCACCGGCGGGACCATGGGCACCAAGTCAGTCGCTGCTCTGGCCGCGGCCTCGCGGACCACGGAGCAGGACCTGAACTGGTCCCGGATCGATTTCTGGTGGTCGGATGAGCGCTTCCTGCCCCGCGGCGATTCCGAGCGCAATGTGCAGCAGGCCATGGACGCCGTGACCGCCGCGGCCCCCGAACTGCAGCTGCCGCCGGAGAACGTCCATGTGATCGGCAGCGCCGATGAGTTCTCCACGCCGGAGGACTCCGCGCAGGACTACCTCGACGAGCTTCGCGCTGCGGCCGCCGATCAGGGCACCGGCGGGCTTCCGCCCCTCGACATCGCCCTGCTGGGCGTGGGCCCGGACGGCCATGTGGCCTCGGTGTTCCCGGGGCGTCCGGAGCTGGAGATCGAGGAGGCCACTGTGGTGGCCGTCCACGACTCCCCCAAGCCGCCCCCGCTGCGCGTGTCCATGACGCTGCCGCTGATCCGCACCGCCGCCCACGTGTGGTTCGTGGTGGCCGGCGAGGACAAGACCGAGGCCGTGGGCCGCCTGCTGGCCGGAGGTCCGCTCGAGCAGACGCCGGCCTGCGGTGCCCGGGGCACCGTCAGCACGCGCCTCTACGGCACGCCCGACGCCCTTCCCGAGGGCCGCGGCTGAGACGGAGCACAGGAAAGAGGCCCTGCCTCCCCTTCTCGGGGAGGCAGGGCCTCTTGTCTGCGGCGACTGCGGCTCAGAGTCCGGCGGTCGAACCCGCGGTCTCCACGAAGCGCATCGAGATGCCGTAGGCGGCGATGCACACAGCCCAGACGATGATCACCGTGGTGGTCAGCCGCACGAGGTTCTTCTGCGCGACGCCCGACGTGTTCAGCGACTGGGTCATGCCGCCGCCGAACATGTCCGACAGTCCGCCGCCCTTGCCCTTGTTGAGCAGGACCAGGACGACCGCCAGAACGCTGGTGAGGACGATGATCCCCAGCAGGATGTCTTGCAGGATCTCCATGGATCTCCCTCTGAAATCGTGGTCCGGGCAGCCGACCGAGCGAGATCAGTCGGTCGTGAGGTGCTGCTCGAACTTCACAATGCTAGCAAACTCATCCGCATCGAGGCTGGCACCGCCGACCAGGGCGCCGTCGACGTCCTTGCCGCGCAGGATCTCTGCGACGTTCTTGGACTTCACGGAGCCGCCGTAGAGGATGCGGGTCGACTGGGCGGTCTGCTCGTCGTAGAGCTTCTCGAGCTCGGCGCGGATAGCCGCCGACATCTCCTGGGCATCCTCCGGTCCGGCGACCTTGCCGGTGCCGATGGCCCACACGGGCTCGTAGGCGATGACGAGCTGGGCGACCTTCTCGGCCGGCAGGCCCTTGATCGAGCCGCGGACCTGCTCCAGCGTGTGCTCCACGTGCTGGCCGGCCTCGCGGACCTCGAGGCCCTCGCCGACGCACAGCACCGGGGTCAGGCCGTGGCGGTGGGCGGCCTCGATCTTGGCCAGGCACTGCTCGTCGGTCTCGCCGTGGATCGTGCGGCGCTCGGAGTGCCCGACCAGCACGTACGTGCAGCCGAGCTTGGCCAGCATCTCCCCGGAGATGTCGCCGGTGTAGGCGCCGGAATCCTGATCGGAGAGGTCCTGGCCGCCGAAGCGCACGGGCAGGTCATCGCCGGTCACGACGGTCTGCACGGAGCGCAGGTCGGTGAAAGGCGGGAACACGGCGACCTCGACGCGGTCGAAGTCGTGCTTGGCGTCCTGCAGCGTCCACACCAGCTTCTGCAGCAGAGCCACGCCCTGCTGGTGGTCGAGGTTCATCTTCCAGTTGCCGGCGATCAGCGGAGTGCGATCGAATGCGCCATTGGTCTGCGAGGTCATGCGAGTCTCCTTCGTGTGCGGCCCACGGGGCCTGTCGGTGCGGTGGTGCGCCGCCGTCGTCGTGCGGAGCCCGTGCTCGGCACGACGACGGCGGCGATGAAGCGGGGGCGGATCAGCCCATCACGGCGACGCCCGGCAGCTCCTTGCCCTCGATGAACTCCAGGGATGCGCCGCCGCCGGTGGAGATGTGTCCGAACTGGTCGTCCGAGAAGCCGAGCGTGCGCACGGCGGCTGCGGAGTCGCCGCCGCCGATGACGGACATGCCCGAGCCCTCGGTCAGCGCCTCGGCGATCGCCCGGGTGCCGCCGGAGAACGCCTCCATCTCGAACACGCCCGCGGGCCCGTTCCAGAAGATCGTCTTGGCGGCGCGGATGGCCTCCGCGAAGGCCTTGGCGGAGTCCGGTCCGATGTCCAGGCCCATGCCGGAGTCGCCGATAGAGCCGCCCTCGATGTCCTCGACGGGACGGACCTCGTGCTCGGCGTCGGCGCTGAAGGAGGCCGCGTAGACGATGTCGGTGGGCAGGACGATCTCCGTGCCCTCCCCCGCCGCGCGATCGAGGTAGCCCTTCACGGTGTCGAGCTGATCGTCCTCCACGAGCGAGGAGCCGATCGAGTAGCCCTGCGCCTTGAGGAAGGTGAAGACCATGCCGCCGCCGATCAGCAGCTGATCGGCGCGGCCGATGAGGTTCTCGATCACGGCGAGCTTGTCCGAGACCTTGGATCCGCCCATGACGACCACGAACGGATGATTGGGATTCGAGACGACCTTGGTCAGGACGTCGACCTCGGTCTTGACAAGATCGCCCAGGTAGGACGGCAGGATCTTGGCGACGTCGTAGACGGAGGCGTGCTTGCGGTGCACGGCACCGAAGGCATCGCCCACGAACGCACCGTTCTCACCGGTGAGGGCAGCGAGCTCCTGGGCGAAAGGCTGGCGCTCGGCCCCGTCCTTGGACGTCTCGCGGGGATCGAAGCGCACGTTCTCGATGACCAGGACCTGGCCGTCGCTCAGTGCCTCGGCCTTGGCCTGGGCGTCCGCGCCCACGACATCGGAGGCGACCTGGACGTCGAGGTCCGAGAGCTCGGCGAGCTTCTGGGCAGCCGGGGCGATCGAGTACTGGGGGTCGACCTGGCCCTTGGGGCGGCCCAGGTGGGCGCACACGATGACGCGGGCGCCGGCCTCCGAGAGCTTGGTGATCACGGGCAGCGAGGCGCGGACGCGGCCGTCGTCGGTGACGGTCGAGCCGTCGAGCGGCACGTTGAGATCGGAGCGGACCAGGACGCGGCGTCCGGAGACGCCCTCGGCGAGCAGATCATCCAGTGACTTGGCCATGGCGGTGTTCCCTTCTTGTGGCTTCTGGCGGTGCCCGCGCGGGGTCCGGCGGGTCCGCCGCGGACTGCCTCCAGTATCCCGTGTGCGCGGGCGGAACGGCGGTTACAGCTCGGATGTCGGTGCGCGGGTGCGCAGACGACAGCGCGGGGCGCCGCAGCGAACAGCTGCAGTGCCCCGCGCGCGAGGTGCCTCACGACCAGGTGCCGGCCGGGGCCGAGCAGGCGGTCGTGCAGAGGCTTGATCAGAACTTGGAGGCGACCAGGTTCGTCAGGGAGACCAGGCGGGAGGTGTAGCCCCACTCGTTGTCGTACCAGGCGATGACCTTGACCTGGTTGTCGATGACCTTGGTCAGCGGGGCGTCGAACACGGTCGAGACCGGGTAGCCCTCGATGTCCTTGGACACGATGGGATCCTCGCTGTACTCGATGATGCCCTTCATGGAGCCCTCGGCGGCCTTCTTCATGGCCGCGTTGACCGACTCGACGGTGACGTCCTTGGCGACGTCGATCGTGAGGTCCACCAGCGAGCCGGTGGGGGTGGGAACGCGCACGGCGAAGCCGTCCAGCTTGCCCTGCAGCTCCGGCAGCACCAGGCCGACGGCCGCGGCCGCACCGGTGGTGGTGGGGACCATGTTCAGGGCGGCGGCACGGGCGCGGCGCAGGTCCTTGTGGGGGGCGTCCTGCAGTCGCTGATCCGAGGTGTATGCGTGGATGGTGGTCATCAGGCCGCGCTCGATGCCGAACTCGTCGTTGAGGACCTTGGCCATGGGAGCCAGGCAGTTCGTGGTGCAGGACGCGCCGGAGACGATGTTCTGCGTGGCGGGATCGTAGGAGTCCGCGTTGACGCCGAACACGAAGGTGCCGTCGATGTTCTTGCCCGGAGCGGACAGGACGACCTTCTTGGCGCCGGCCTCCAGGTGGGCCTTGGCAGCGTCTCCGTTGGTGAAGAAGCCGGTGGACTCGACGACGATGTCCACGCCGAGCTCGCCCCAGGGCAAGTTCGCCGGATCCTTCTCGGCCAGCAGCTTGACCTCGTGCCCGTCCACGGTGAGGGTGTCGTTCTCGAGCGAGACCTCACCCGGGAAGCGGCCGTTGATGGAGTCATACTTCAGCAGGTGAACCAGCGTCTGCGCCTCGGTGAGGTCGTTCACGGCGACGATCTCGATGTTCTCGCCCTGCTCGCGGACTGCGCGGAAGAAGCTGCGTCCGATGCGGCCGAAGCCGTTGATGCCAACCTTGATGGTCACTGCGATCGATCTCCTTGTCTGAGGTGACGTCGTTCGACGAGTGCGCGACCAGTCCGCCCCAGCGGTTCAGAGCCGGGCGCACATCTGATCGCTCGAGGTTGAGTGGGCTTCCGAGGGAACGCAACTGTTCGCACGTCCGTCCGGGCGCTCCCGGATCGACGCTGCCGTTCCGGGCCCTTCAGCCTCTCGTCCCCTCCAGTCTAGTGGCATGGACCGCAGTTGCCCAGAGGATCGCAGAGAAAAGCTCGACTTCCTCGGGCGCCCTCTGCGCAAAAACACACACAAACCAACATTCAGGCCGATGGAGGCGGCCCGGAGGTCGCCTTCCGGCTCAGGCGCGCTCGCCCGGCTCCCCGCCCTCGGTCCCGGCGATGCCCAGCTCCTCGGCGCGGCGGTCGGCCATGGCCAGCAGTCGGCGGATGCGCCCGGCGATCGCGTCCTTGGTCAGCACCGGATCCGACAGGCGCCCCAGCTCGTCCAGGGAGGCCTGCTTGTTGGCCAGGCGCAGCTCGCCGGCCATGCGCAGGTGCTCGGGGACGTCGTCGCCGAGGATCTCCATGGCCCGCTCGACGCGCGCGCCAGCGGCCACGGCTGCCTGCGCCGAGCGGCGCAGGTTGGCGTCGTCGAAGTTGGCGAGGCGGTTGGCGGTCGCACGGACCTCCTTGCGCATGCGCCGCTCCTCCCATGTCATGAGGCAGTCATGGGCGCCCATGCGGGTCAGCAGCGCGGCGATCGCATCTCCGTCGCGGATCACCACCCGGTCGCCGCCGCGGACCTCGCGCGCCTTGGCGATCACGTCCAGGCGACGGGCCGCACCCACCAGCGCCAGAGCCGCCTCGGGGCCGGGGCAGGTGAACTCCATGGCACCGGAGCGCCCGGGCTCTGTGAGCGAGCCGTGGGAGAGGAAGGCTCCGCGCAGCACGGCGGCGGCATCGCCGACCGAGCCGTTGACCACGACCGGAGGCAGCCCGCGCACCGGTCGTCCGTGCGCATCCAGCAGGCCGGTGCGGCGGGCCAGGGCCTCGCCGTCCCGTGCCACGCGCAGCACGTAGTTGCTGCCTCGGCGCAGTCCTCCTCCGCCGGAGATCACGCCGAGCTCGCAGGCGTGGCCGAACTCCTCGATGACGATGGACCTCATGCGCCGGGCGACCGCAGCCGTGTCCAGCTCGATCTCGATGACGATGCGCCCGGAGACGATGTGCAGGCCGCCGGAGAAGCGCAGGACGGCGGAGAGCTCAGCGCGGCGCTCCGAGGCCTTGGTGACCTCGGTGCGGGCGAGCTCCTCCTTGACCGATGCCGTGAGGGACATCAGATTCCTTTCGGTGCAGAAGCTGTGGGGGTGCTCCGGCGCGCGTCAGCCCGAAGCGCGTGGGAGGCACCGGGACACCATAGCGGCAGCCCCTGCTCACCGCCCATTCGACGGTGCATCGTTCCCGGTGCGACCAGGGCGGTCGCGGCAGCGGCTCAGCGCTCCATGACCTCCTGATACGCCGCCGCCAGCTTCAGCGGCGAGTGGATCGACAGCCCCTCAGCCCGGCGCAGATCGGCGAAGTGCACGATCGCGCCCATCCGCGCCGCCGCCCGCTCCAGGGCCTCGCGGTCCTCCACGGAGCTCGGATCGGCCACGACGGCGTCGATCCCGACGTCCGGGGCGTAGTGGCGCAGGATCTCGAGCTCCTGTGCGCTCGTCTTACCCTGCGTCTCCGAATCCCGGGACAGGTTCATGGTCACGAACTTCATGCCCTCGGTGTCGCGAATCGCCTGGCGCATCTCCGGCATGAGCAGGTGCGGCAGCACCGAGGTGTGCCACGAGCCCGGGCCCAGGATCACGCAGTCGGCGGACTCGATCGCGCTCAGGGCCTGCAGGCACGGCTCGGCGTCGACCGGCAGGAGCCGGACGTCGCGGATGTACGGCTCGCGCGCCAGATCCACCTGGCCGGTGACGGTGCGCAGGCCGTCGGGGGCGGTGTCATCCGGGACCTCGCCCTCGATGACCAGCGGAGTCAGCGACATGGGCAGCACGGTGCCCTCGGCCTCCAGCAGGGCGCCGGCCCAGCGCAGGCCCTCGACGGGATCGCCAAGCAGCTCCCACAGGGTCACGATCAGCAGGTTGCCCAGCGCGTGGCCGTCGAGCGAGCTCAGCCGCTCCGGCCCGGAGTCGAAGCGGTGCTGCATGACGTCGCGCCAGGTCATCCCCCAGTCGGAGTCATCGCACAGCGCCGACAGCGCCATTCGGAGGTCGCCGGGGGGAAGGACGTCGAGCTCCTGGCGGAGCCGACCTGAGGAGCCGCCGTCGTCGGCGACGGTGACCACGGCGGTGAGTCGCTTGGTCAGCAGGCGCAGCGCCGACAGCGAGGCGGACAGGCCGTGGCCGCCTCCCAGGGCGACGACGGAGCGGCCGCTCTGGCGCCGCGGTCGCGGCGCTGCGCCGCCCTGGCGGGGGCTCTGCGGCGAGCGTCCCTGCGGAGAAACGTCGAACAGTCGGTTCTCGGTCATGGTGCGGTCCAGGTGATCGTGGCGGTCGTGGGTCGGGGCAGCGGCCTACTCGCGGCCCACGTCCCGATGCTCGACGTTCACGACGACGCGCGGCAGCTTGGACAGCCGCTTGGCGACCTCCTCGGTCATGGCCACCGAGCGGTGCTTGCCACCGGTGCAGCCGATCGCGATGGTCGCATAGTGCTTGTTCTCCGTGCGGTAGCCCTCGAAGACCGGCTCCAGCATGGAGGTGAAGCGCTCCACGAACGTGCGGGCGCCGTCGCCCTGGAAGACGTAGTCGCGCACCTCCTTGTCCCGTCCGGTGCGCGGGCGCAGGGCCGGCACCCAGTGGGGGTTCGGGATGAAGCGGACGTCGGCGACGTAGTTGGCGTCGGCGGGCACGCCGTACTTGAAGCCGAAGCTCATGACGGTCAGGCGCAGGACCACGGGGCCGTTCGTGGAGTACAGATCCGCGACCGCCTTGGACAGGCCGTGGACGTTGAACGACGACGTGTCCAGCACGACGTCGGCGGATTCGCGCAGCGCCGAGAGAAGCCGGCGCTCGGCTGCGATGCCGTCCAGGATCCGGCCTCCGGCCTGCAGCGGATGAGGACGGCGCTGGTGCTCGTAGCGAGCGACCAGCACCTCATCCGAGGCCTCGAGGAAGAGGATCGAGAACTCGACCCCGTTGGCCTCCAGCGCCGAGAGCGTGTCCTGCATGTCGTCGAACAGGGCCTTGCCGCGGACGTCGATCACGACCGCCAGGCGCGGGATGGCCTCCGGCGAGCGGGAGACCACATCCGCCAGTGTCTGCAGCATCTGCGGCGGCAGATTGTCGACGACGTACCAGCCCTGGTCCTCCAGGGCGTTGGCCGCCGTGGAGCGCCCCGCCCCGGACAGACCGGTGACCACGAGCAGCTCGGCCGTGCGCGGACGCTCCGGGCGCGCCTGATCCTGGCCCGGGGTCGAGTGGGTGTTCTCCGTCATGTTCTGCCTCCTGGCTCCAGAGCCTATCCCGACGCGCGGGGGTCTCAGTCGAGGATCTCGCCGGTGTCCATGTCGACGGCCGGCAGCGGCTCCTCGGAGCCGTCCTGCTCGGCGTGCAGCCCAGCGAAGACCTTCAGCGCCAGGGCGCTGCCGAAGCCGGGGACCTCCTCGAGCTGCTCGACGCGGGCCTCCTTGATCTTCTTGACGGAGCCGAAGTGCTTGAGCAGGGCCTTCTGCTTGGCGGGACCCACGCCCGGGAGGTCGTCCAGCACGGAGGCCGTCATGGCCTTGCCGCGCTTGGCGCGGTGGAACGTGATGGCGAAGCGGTGGGCCTCGTCGCGCAAGCGCTGGACCAGGTACAGGGCCTCGGAGGCGCGCGGCAGGATCACGGGGAACTCGTCGTCCGGGACCCAGACCTCCTCGAGCCTCTTGGCCAGCCCGACGACGGCGACATCGTCGATGCCCAGATCCTCCAGGGCTCGGGCGGCCGCGGCGACCTGGGGCGGGCCGCCGTCGACGATCACGAGGTTCGGCGGGTAGGCGAAGCGCCTGCGCTGGGCGGGGTCATCGGCCAGGTCCTCCTGGTCGAGCTCTCCGGTGCGCGGGGCCTGCTGCTCCTGCTGCTGCTCGAGGTGGCGGCGGAAGCGCCGGTGGATGACGTCGTACATGGAGGCGGTGTCATCGCGGGCTGCCTCTCCCGTGATGGAGAACTTCCGGTACTCGGCCTTCCGGGGCAGTCCGTCCTCGAAGACGACCATGGAGGCCACGACGTTGCTCCCCTGCACGTGGGAGATGTCATAGCACTCGATGCGCATGGGGGCATCGGGCAGATCCAGGGCCTCCTGCAGCTGCTGCAGGGAGGCGGAGCGGGTGGTGATGTCCCCGGCGCGCCGCGACTTGTGCAGGGCGAGGGCCTGCCGCGCGTTCTCCTGAACCGTCTGCATGAGCTGGGCCTTCTCGCCGCGCTGCGGCGTGGACACGGAGACCCGGGAGCCGCGCAGCTCGGTGAGCCACTGCTCCATCTGCTCGCGGTCCTCGGGCTCCTGGGAGACCAGCACGGTGCGCGGGACGGCGTCCTCTCGGTAGTCCATCTCGGCGCTGCGCGGACGGTGGTGGCTGCCCTCCGCGGCCTCGCGGGCGCGCTGGACCTCGCGCTGCTCGACGGCGGCGGACTCGGTCTCGCCGTAGACCTGCTGCAGCAGCACCTGCAGCAGGTGCCCGGCATCGGTCTCCTCCACCTTCTCGGTCACCCAGCCGCGCTGGCCCCGGATGCGTCCGCCGCGCACGTGGAAGACCTGGACGGCGGCCTCGAGCTCGTCGTCGGCCAGGGCGAAGAAGTCGGCGTCGACGGCGTCGGAGAGCACGACGGCATTGCGCTCGAAGGCCTTGCGCAGGGCCTCGACGTCGTCGCGGCGGGCCGCCGCGGTCTCGAAGTCCATCTGCGCCGCCGCCTGCTTCATGAGCCGCTCCTGCTCGCGGATGAACGGCTCGGCGTGCCCGGCCATGAACCGGCAGAGGTCATCGACCAGGTCACGGTGGTCCTCGACCGAGATCTGCCCCACGCAGGGTGCCGAGCACTTGCCGATGTAGCCCAGCAGGCAGGGCCGCCCCGAGCGCTCGGCGCGGCGGTAGACGCCCTTGGAGCAGGAGCGCACCGGGAAGACGCGCAGCAAGGCGTCGAGGGTCTCGCGGATGGCCCAGGCCTGGGAGTAGGGGCCGAAGTAGCGGGTGCCCTTCTGCTTGGCGCCTCGGGTCACCATGGCCCGGGGCACCTCCTCCCCCAGCGTGATGGCCAGGTAGGGGTAGGACTTGTCGTCCCGGTAGGCGATGTTGAAGCGCGGGCGGAACTGCTTGATCCAGGTGTACTCGAGCTGCAGGGACTCCATCTCCGAGCCGACCACGACCCACTCCACGCCGGCGGCCGTGGTGACCATGGCTCGGGTCTTGGGGGCCAGCGTGGACGGCGGGGCGAAGTAGGACCACAGCCGGTTGCGCAGGTTCTTGGCCTTGCCGACGTAGATGACGCGCCCGGTCTCGTCGCGGAAGCGGTAGACGCCGGGGTCCTGCGGTATCTCGGATCGCTGGGGGCGGTAGGAGGCCGGATCAGCCACGCCGGGCATCCCCCTCCAAGGTCGTGGAGGTGTTGAAGGTCTCCGCACGCTCCTGGCCCGACAGCTGCCCGATCGCCTCCATGACCCGGTCGGTCAGCTCACGGCGCTGCCTGCCGGTCTGGCGGCCCTCGGCGCGCGGGACCTCGATCAGCTCGCCCACGCTCACGGTGAACCGGCGCGGGCGCGGCCACGTGGTCCCCAGCGGCTGGACGTCCTGCGTGCCCTCCAGGGCGACGGGGAGGATCGGAGCCCCCGTGCTCAGTGCGGCGTGCGCCACACCGGTGCGGCCGCGGTAGAGGCGTCCGTCGCGGGAGCGGGTGCCCTCCGGGAAGACGCCGAAGACTCCCCCGGCCTCGAGCAGCTCGATCGCCGGATCCATGGCGGCCGCCGCATCGCGACGCGACGAGCGGTCCACCGGGATGATGCCCAGCAGCTCGTAGACCTGGCGCATGGCCCAGCCGCGGATCCCCGGCGTGTTCAGCGGCGAGGCCTTGGCGATGAAGGAGACCCGTCGCGGGAAGATCGCGGAGAGGATGATGCTGTCGATCAGCGCGCGGTGGTTCGAGGCCACGATCACCGGCCCCTCGGCCGGGAAGTTCTCCTTGCCGCGGATCTGCGCGCGGCACAGGACCATGAAGGCGGCGGCCACGGCACGCTGCGTGGTGCGGTAGAGCCCGATCTGCGCGGGGACCGCACGCAGCCTGTCCAGCGCGCTCATCGTGCGCCCCCCGCCCCGACGGCCTCGGCCTGGCCCTCGATGACGGCGCCGTCCAGGATCTCCCGCAGGAACTCGCCCGTGAAGCTGTCCGGCGACGCGGCGACGTCCTCCGGGGTGCCCTGGGCCACGACCGTGCCGCCGCCCGACCCGCCCGTGGGGCCCATGTCCACGACCCAGTCCGCGGTCTTGATGACGTCGAGGTTGTGCTCGATCACCATGACGGTGTTGCCCTTGTCGACCAGGGCGTGCAGGACCTGCAGCAGCTTGGAGATGTCCTCGAAGTGCAGTCCGGTGGTGGGCTCGTCCAGCACGTAGATGGTCTGACCCCGGGACTGGCGCTGCAGCTCCGCGGCGAGCTTGACGCGCTGGGCCTCCCCGCCGGAGAGCGTGGTGGCCGGCTGGCCCAGTCGGACGTAGCCAAGCCCCACATCCACGAGGGTGTTCAGGTGCCGGGCGATCGCCGTGTAGGCGGAGAAGAACTCGGCGGCCTCCTCGATCGGCATGTCCAGGACCTCGGCGATGTTCTTGCCCTTGTACTGGACCTCGAGGGTCTCGCGGTTGAAGCGCGCGCCCTTGCAGACCTCGCACGGGACGTAGACGTCCGGCAGGAAGTTCATCTCGATCTTCAGGGTGCCGTCGCCGGCGCAGGCCTCGCAGCGCCCGCCCTTGATGTTGAACGAGAACCTGCCCGGCTGATAGCCGCGGATCTTGGCCTCCTGGGTGTCCGCGAACAGCTTGCGGATCCGGTCGAACACGCCGGAGTAGGTGGCCGGGTTGGAGCGCGGGGTCCGTCCGATCGGCGACTGGTCCACGTGCACGATCTTCTTGAGCTGGTCCATGCCCTCGATGCGCTTGTGCCGTCCGGGAACCTGCTTGGCGCCGTTGAGCTCGTTGGCCAGGCGGGTGTAGAGGATGTCGTTGACCAGGGAGGACTTGCCCGATCCGGACACGCCCGTCACCGCGGTCAGCACGCCCAGCGGGAACTCGACGTCCACCCCGCGCAGGTTGTTCTCCTTGGCGTCGATGACCTTGAGCATGCGCTTCCGGTCGATCGGCCGGCGCTGAGCGGGCACCGCGATCTCCCGGCGACCGGCCAGGTAGTCGGCGGTGATCGACTCGCGGTTCTCGAGCAGCTCGTCGTAGCCGCCGGTGTGCACGATCCTGCCGCCGCGCTCGCCGGCGCCCGGGCCGACGTCGACGATCCAGTCGGCCTCCCGGATGGTGTCCTCGTCGTGCTCGACGACGATCAGCGTGTTGCCCATGTCCCGCAGCTTGATCAGGGTCTGGATCAGGCGCCTGTTGTCGCGCTGGTGCAGGCCGATGGACGGCTCGTCCAGGACGTAGAGCACGCCGACCAGCCCAGCGCCGATCTGCGTGGCCAGGCGGATGCGCTGGGCCTCGCCGCCCGAGAGCGTGGCGGCCGGGCGCTCGAGGTCCAGGTAGTCCAGTCCGACGTCCAGCAGGAAGTTCAGCCTGGCGTGGATCTCCTTGAGCACCTGGTCGCCGATCTGCGCCTCCCGGGTGGAGAGATCCAGCGACTGGAAGAACTCGAGGGCCTCGCGCATGGGCAGTCGCGTGGCATCGGCGATGGACAGCCCGCCCACGGTCACGCTGAGCATGGTGGGGTTCAGTCGCTTGCCGTCGCAGGCCGGGCAGGGCACCACGCGCATGTACTGCTCGTAGCGCTCCTTGGCCGAGTCCGACTCGGTCTCCTCCCGCTTGCGGCGGATGTAGCCGTAGACGCCCTCGAAGCCCTGGGTGTAGCGGCGCTCGCGGCCCCAGCGGTTCTTGTAGGAGACGGTGACCTTGAAGTCCTTGCCCTCGAGCAGCGCCTTGCGCGCCGCCTTGGGCAGGTCCTTCCACGGAGTGACGAGATCGAAGCCCATCTCCTCGCCCAGTCCCGCCATGAGGCGGTTCCAGTAGTCGCTGTGGGCCTTGCCCTGCGACCACGGCTGGATGGCGCCCTCGACCAGCGTGAGGTCCTCGTCCGGCACGACCAGGGTCTCGTCCGCCTCCAGGCGCGAGCCGATGCCGTCGCACTCCGGGCACGCGCCGAACGGAGCGTTGAACGAGAACGACCGGGGCTCGATCTCCGCGGCCCCGATGGGGTGGTCATTGGGGCAGGCCAGGTGCTCCGAGAACGTGTGCCGGCGCTCCACGCCCTCCGGCAGCTCCTCCCCCTCGCGGGTGACGATCTCGATGACGACGCGGCCGTCGGCCAGCCCCAGCGCGGTCTCGACGGAGTCGGTGAGGCGGCGCTCGGCGCCCTCCTTGATGACCAGGCGGTCGACGACGACCTCGATGTCGTGCTTGATCTGCTTCTTGAGCTTGGGCGGATCGTCCAGCGAGATCTGCTCGCCGTCGATCACGGCGCGCGAGTAGCCGGACGTGATCAGGGAGGACAGCAGGTCCTCGAACTCGCCCTTGCGACGGCGGACGACGGGGGCCAGCACCTGGAAGCGGGTGCGCTCCGGCAGCTGCATGACGCGGTCCACGATCTGCTGCGGGGTCTGTCGCGTGATCGGCTCTCCGCACTGCGGGCAGTGGGGGTGGCCCACGCGCGCCCAGAGCAGTCGCATGTAGTCGTAGATCTCGGTGATCGTGCCGACCGTGGAGCGGGGATTGCGCGAGGTCGACTTCTGGTCGATCGACACCGCCGGAGACAGGCCCTCGATGAAGTCGACGTCCGGCTTGTCCACCCGCCCCAGGAACATGCGGGCGTAGGACGACAGCGACTCGACGTAGCGGCGCTGGCCCTCCGCGAAGATGGTGTCGAACGCCAGGGACGACTTCCCGGACCCGGACAGACCGGTGAACACGACCATGGAGTTGCGGGGGATGGTGAGGTCGACGTCCTTGAGGTTGTGCTCGCGGGCGCCGCGGATCACGATCTCCTTCAGGTCGGCTCCGGGCGCGGTGCTGCGGGGGCTCTCAGGAGCGTGCTGGCTGGGGGTGAGAGTTCGTTCGGACACGTCCGGAATGCTATCGGCAGGAGCCGACACCGCAGGCACGGATCAGCCCACCGCGAAGGCCCCGCCAGGCGACTCAGTGCAGGCCGCGCCGGTAGGCCACCAGCAGCCAGCCCACGTTCACGAAGACCCCGATGATCGCCGGCAGCGCGACCCCGAAGCTCCACAGCAGGCCCGTGGCCGCCGACAGCGCGAAGACCACCAGCCCCAGGAAGCACAGCACCGCCATGACGTGCAGCATCCAGTGCTGGCCCCACAGCCAGATCAGCAGCGGCACGACGTAGAGGATCGTCAGGCCCAGGGCTGTGGTCAGCGAGGGGCCCGGCTCGATCCCCTGGACCTCGGGCAGGGAGGAGGCCTCGACGATCTCGGCGTCGCGGCTCTGCACGTAGATCATGGCCAGGAAGCTCAGCAGCGAGGCGAGGCTCAGGACGATCAGCCGCGGCGGACGACGCGTCTCCCAGACCTCGTCGGCGGGCGGGAGGATCTGAGGCACGGCGGGCTCCTGGGGGTCGGCGGACGGCCTGGTCGGTCTCGAGCGCGGCAGCGCCCGCCGCCAGGGTATCGGGGTCGGACCCGTGGCACGTCTTCCGCAGCCGAGGGGTGAGAGGGGCCTCACATCAGTGCTGTCACGTGCCACGCCGGGGTGCCGCGGGCCGGAAGAATCTCTACAGTGGGCGCCATGAACGTCACCGAGACCGCCGCCATCGAGCTGGCGGAGATCACCGTCCGCCGCATCGTGGTCGGCGAGATGCAGAACAACGTGTACCTGCTCACCTCCAAGGAGCACGGCTCCCAGGTGCTGATCGATGCTGCGGCCGATGCTCGCGCCATCGCCGGGCTCGTGGGCGCCGGCTCCACGGACTGCTCGCTGTCGGGCAGCCTGCAGATGATCATCACCACGCACTCTCACCACGATCACATCGGGGCGCTCGAGGAGGTCAAGTCCCGCTCCGAGGCCGTCACGGCCTGCGGCACCGACGACGAGGACGACATCCACGTCGAGATGGACCTGACGCTCGATGACGGAGACGTCGCCGAGTTCGAGGGCTTCGACCTGGAGGTCATCGGCCTGCCGGGTCACACCCCCGGCTCCATCGGCCTGGTCTACCGCGACCCCCAGGGCCCGGTGCGCATCTTCACCGGTGACGCCCTCTTCCCGGGCGGCGTCGGCAAGACGAACTCGCCGGAGGCCTTCCAGCAGGCCTACACGTCAGTCGTCGAGCGGATCTTCGACCGGTTCGACGACGACACCGTGATCCACCCCGGCCACGGCGAATCCACCACGCTGGGCCAGGAGCGCCCGTCGCTGGACGAGTGGCGCGAGCGCGGCTGGTGAGCCGCAGCCCGTCCGCAGCCTCCGCCCGCTGAGATGGAGATCCAGCGCAGGTCCTTCGACCCGGATGAGCTCGGCGCTCGCGAGACGACGCTGCTGGTCAAGTCCCTGTTGATCCCGCGGCCGATCGCCTGGGTCGGCACCCGCGACGCCGACGGCACGGACAACCTCGCTCCGCACTCGTTCTTCACGATGGCCTCCGAGGAGCCGCCGATCGTGCTGTTCACCTCGAGCGGGCGCAAGGACACCCTGCGGGCGATCGAGCAGACCGGCGAGTTCACGATCTCGCTCATCAGCGCCGCCCAGCGCGAGGCCGCGAACCAGACCTCAGCGCCCTACGCGCCCGAGATCAGCGAGTTCGACGCCGCACGCATCCCCGCTCTGCCCTCCCAGCTCGTCTCCGCCCCGGCGGTCGCCGGCTCCCCCGCCGTCCTGGAGTGCCGGTGCGAGCAGGTCATCCCGGTCGGGGACAGCTTCGTGGTCCTGGGACGCGTCGTGCACGTGAGCGTGGACGAGTCGGTCCTGCGCACCGACGACCGCGGCCGGACGCTGCCGGATGCGCGTCTGCTCGACCCCATGAGCCGTCTGGGGCGCAACGAGTGGGCGCAGCTGGGGACCATCCACGCGATGGACCGGCCGCAGCAGGCCTGAGTGCTGCACCGGCGGGCACCGGGCTGCGGCGGTGCTGCGCTGTCGTCGGGCCTGGCTAGGCTTGGCCCACGATGACACTGCTGAGCGCCCTCTCCCCCGCCCTCGCCGCCGCCGGCTCCCGCTATCTGCGCGGTGACTTCGCGCGCAACCCTCTGAGCTCGGACGAGATCTACGAGGGGTTCCACGGCTGGGCCGCCGAGGCCGGGATCGAGCTCTACCCGCATCAGGACGAGGCCGTGCTCGAGTTCGCAGGCGGCGCCAACGTCATCCTGGCCACGCCCACCGGATCCGGGAAGTCGCTCGTGGCCATGGGCGCGCACTTCGCGGCCATGGCCCGGGGACAGCGCTCGTACTACACCGCCCCTCTCAAAGCGCTCGTGTCGGAGAAGTTCTTCGCGCTGTGCCAGGCCTTCGGGGCGGAGAACGTCGGCATGGTCACCGGCGACTCCGCGGTCAACGCGGACGCGCCGATCGTGTGCTGCACGGCGGAGATCCTGGCCAACATCGCGCTGCGCGAGGGCACGGACGCCGACCTCGGGCCCGTCGTCATGGACGAGTTCCACTTCTACGCCGACCCGCAGCGCGGCTGGGCCTGGCAGGTGCCGCTGATCGAGCTGCCGCAGGCCCAGTTCCTGCTGATGTCCGCCACCCTGGGCGACGTCACCCGGTTCGACGACCGGATGCGCGAGCTCACCGGCCGGGAGACCGCCGTCGTCGACGACGCCGAGCGCCCGGTCCCGCTGAGCTACTACTACTCGGAGGTCCCGGTCCACGAGCAGATCGACGAGCTCGTGAGCACGCACCAGGCGCCCGTCTACGTGGTCCACTTCTCCCAGCTGCAGGCCATGGACCAGGCACAGGCGCTGATGAGCGTCAACGTGCTGTCCAAGGAGGAGAAGGAGCAGGTCGCCGAGATGATCGCCGGCTTCCGCTTCGCGGCCGGCTTCGGCAAGACCCTGAACCGGCTCGTGCGCCACGGGATCGGCGTCCATCACGCGGGGATGCTGCCCAAGTACCGGCGGCTCGTGGAGCAGCTGGCCCAGCGCGGTCTGCTCAAGGTCATCTGCGGCACCGACACCCTGGGGGTGGGCATCAACGTCCCCATCCGCACCGTGCTGATCACCGCGCTGTCCAAGTTCGACGGCAACCGCACCCGGCGGCTCAATGCGCGCGAGTTCCACCAGATCGCAGGCCGCGCAGGGCGTGCGGGATTCGACACCCAGGGCACCGTCGTGGTGCAGGCTCCCGAGCACGACATCGAGAACAAGCGGGCGCTGGAGAAGGCGCGACGCAAGCACGGGGACGACGAGAAGAAGCTGCGTCAGATCCCGCGCAAGAAGCCCCCGCAGGGCTTCGTGGCGTGGTCGCGCAAGACCTTCGAGACCCTCATCGAGGCCCAGCCCGAGCCGCTGCGGGCGTCGTTCCACATCACGCACGCCATGCTGCTGAACCTGCTGCAGCGCCCCGGAGACCCCGTCCGGGCGACCGCCCATCTGATCGCCCACACGGACGCCCCGGCACCGGAGCGCCGCCAGATGGTCCGCGACGCCCTGTCGATCCTGCGCGAGCTGCTGGCCACCGAGGTCGTCGAGAAGCTGCCCGAGCCGGATGAGCACGGCAGCCGCTACCGTCTCACGATCGACCTGCAGGAGAACTTCGCCCTCAACAGCCCGCTCTCGCCGTTCGCCCTGGCCGCGCTCACCCTGCTGGATCCGGAGGCGCCGGAGTACACGCTGGACATCGTCTCCGTCATCGAGGCCACCCTGGACCGTCCGCGCCAGGTGCTGATCATGCAGGAGAAGAAGGCCAAGACCGAGGCCCTGGCCACCATGAAGGCCGAGGGGCTCGAGTACAACGAGCGGATGCGCGAGCTCGACGAGATCACCTGGCCCATGCCGCTGCGAGAGATGCTCGAGGACGCGTTCGAGACCTACCGCACCTCCGCCCCCTGGGTCGCCCAGCATGAGCTGACGCCCAAGTCGGTCGTCCGCGACATGTTCGAGCGCGCCATGACCTTCGGGGACTACGTCCAGCACTACGGGCTGGCCCGCTCCGAGGGCATCCTGCTGCGCTATCTCTCGGACGCCTACCGTGCGCTGCGCCAGACCGTGCCCCAGGACCTGCGCACCGAGCCGTTCGACGACCTCGTCGAGTGGCTCGGCGAGACCATCCGCCAGACGGACAACTCCCTGCTCGACGAGTGGGAGAAGCTCACCGAGGGCGGCTCCCCCGCCGGCACGTCGCAGGACTCCGTCGAGGAGCTGCTCGAGGAGCAGGCCCCAGCGATCACCCGCAATCCCCGGGCCTTCCGGGTCATGGTGCGCAATGCGCTGTTCCAGCGCGTGGAGCTGTTCGCCGACGAGAAGGAGAAGGTCCTGGGCGCCCTCGACGGCGACTCCGGCTGGGACCGGGACCGCTGGGCGGAGGCCATGGACGCCTACTTCGGCGAGTACCAGGACATCTACACCGATGCCCAGTCCCGCGGTCCCGCACTGATCCGCATCGACGAGGGGCCCGAGGGCCTGGACGGCTTCTGGAGCGTCCAGCAGGTCTTCGACGACCCCGACGGCCACCACGACTTCGGGATCAACGCCAGGATCGACCTGGCGGCCTCGGACGAGGACGGGTTCCCCGTGGTGCGCGTCGACAACGTGGGCCCCATCACCGAGACTGGCAGATAATGCGCTTGCAGCACCATAGTGGTCTATGATGCGTTCAGATCCGCATAGGGGGACATCATGTACGCACTGACGGTCGATCGTCGCCGCTCGCGCTCGGAGGGGGCCGAGCTGGACATGGCGGGCGCGCGCGATCGGCTCAACCAGCGGCATCCGGAGGCGGTGCTCCCCTGGAGCATCTCCGCCGGCGACGAGCTGCAGGCCCTGTTCGAGGATCCGCAGACAGTGGTGACCGCCGCGCTGGAGCTGGCCGAGACCGGCCGCTGGCACGTGGGGATCGGCCTGGGGCCGGTGGAGACGCCGCTGCCGGAGACGGTGGCCGAGGCGACCGGGCCGTGCCTGGTCCTGGCCCGCGACGCCGTCGAAGCCGCCAAGAAGCTGACCAGCCGCACCGCGGTGCGCGCGCCGCGCCCCAGTGCTCGTGCGGCTCACGACGCCGACGCCCTGCTGGCGCTGCTGTCGGTCATGCGCCAGCGCCGCACGGACGCCGCCCGTGAGGCGTCCCGGTACGCGGATCAGGGCATGACGCAGGAGCAGATCTCTCAGGTGCTGGGCATCGATCAGTCCTCCGTCTCCCGACGACTGCGCACCGCCCTCTGGTACGAGGAGTCCGAGGCGCGCACCGTCCTCGTGGATCTGCTGGGCCGGGCCCACGAGCGCGGCATGGACGCAGAAGCCAAGCTGGTCTCATGACCTCCGCGGCTTCCCCCGAGCCCCGCTTCACCTCCGGATCGCTCGCAGGCCTGCGCGGGGCGCTGACCGTGTGGCTGCCGGGGGTCGTGCTCGCTGCGACTCTCCTCTGGTGGTTGCTCGAGGGAGTCCCCCTGTGGTGGTCGGCCCCCGCTCTGACGGTCGCCGGTGCTCTGCTGGGCGATCCGGCGGTGCGGCTCGTGCTGGAGATCGCCCGGGACACGGAGACCGCCGAGCGCGCCCGGCTGGAGCACCTGGAGCAGCTGCGCGCGGACCCGGTGCTCAGCGCACCGCAGCCGGAGCCCTCCGAGCAGGAGGAGCAGGACGCCCCGCCGCTGCGCGGAGGTCTCGTGATCGGCGTGCTCGAGCGCATCGCCGTGAGCGTGTGCGTGATCAGCGGCTACGCGACCGGCATCGCCGTGGTCGTGGCGATCAAGGGCCTGGCCCGGTACGGGGAGTTCACCTCGCCGAGCCAGCGCGAGCAGTTCATCATCGGCACCCTCGCCTCGCTGCTCTGGGCCGCCGGCACGGCCGGTCTCGTGCTGCTGGTCTCCCCCGTCGGCTGAGTGCAGCCCCGTCAGCAGAGTCGAGCCCTTCCAGATCCTGCTGCCGCGCGCCTGACGAGCATCGCGCTCGCCGAGCCGGGTGCTTCGGATCCACGAGCCTGCTCGAGCTGACAGACGAAAGACCCCGCCGCCCCAGAAGGGGCGGCGGGGTCTTCGCTCAGGCACTGCGGCCGATGATCAGCGACGCCGATCATCGGGTCAGGCGGTCACTGATCAGCGGCTGTGCTGCCGGTGCCGTTCGCGGCGGTATCCGAGCCGTTGTCTGACGAGGTGCCGGGGACGGCGTCGGTGTCCCTGGGGACGGTCACCGGCTTGGGCGCCTCGCCGGTCCGCTCGTACTCCTGGTGGGCGCCGCGGGCGCGCTCCACGAGGTCCTGGTAGGCGCTGTGGTCATCGATGAGCTCGTCGCGGTGCTTGTCCTTGATGGACGGCATCTTCTCGACCAGGGCGGCGCCCTTGGCGGCCAGCTTCTGGCGCTGCTCGTCCGAGGCGTCCTTCGGCAGGGCGATGTACTCCTTGGACACGCGGCGCAGGCCGTCGACCACGCGCAGGGCGCGGCCCTTGGGGCTGAGCAAGGAGGCCACGACGGTCACGAGCAGGACGCCGACGATCACGGACAGCGACTGGCCGATGGTGACCTCCGGCGGGAAGTGCACGGCCTCGCCGCCGTTGATGAACGGCAGATCGTTCTCGTGGAGGGCGTGGACGATCAGCTTGTAGCCGATGAAGCCCAGGATGACCGCCAGGCCCCAGGAGAGGTAGATGAGGCGATCGAGCATGCCGTCGATCAGGAAGTAGAGCTGGCGCAGGCCCATCAGCGAGAACGCGACGGCGGTGAAGACCAGGTAGGTCTCCTGAGTGAGGCCGAAGATGGCAGGGATCGAGTCGAAGGCGAACAGGATGTCCGTGCCGCCGATGCAGACCATCACGAGCAGCATGGGGGTCATGGCCCGCTTGCCGTTCTCGTAGGTGAACAGCTTGTCGCCGTCGTAGTAGTCGGTGGTGTGCATGTACTTCTTGGCGGTGCGGACGATGAAGTTGTCCGCCTCGTCGTCGTCCTCGCCGGACAGCTCGCCCCGGATGAGTCCGATGGCCGTGAAGATGAGGAAGGCGCCGAAGATGTAGAACAGCCAGGCCAGCTGGTTGATGGCCGCGGCGCCGATGAAGATGAACGCGGTGCGGGCCACCAGGGCGAAGGTGATGCCGAAGAGCAGAACCTTCTGCTGATCAGCCCGCGGCACCTTGAAGGAGGCCATGATGATCAGGAAGACGAAGAGGTTGTCGACCGACAGCGCCTTCTCCGTGATGTAGCCGGCGTAGTACTCGGTGGCGTAGACCCCGCCCCATTCGATCAGTACGAACAGGCCGAAGATCAGTGCGACTCCGACGTAGATCGCCGACCAGATGGCGGCTTCCCTGATGTGCGGCTCGTGCGCCTTGCGCACGTGGAAGAAGTAGTCGAAGGCGAGCATGCCGATGATCACGGCGATGGTCAGCCCCCAGACGAGGGGTGAGACATCCATGGGGAGGTCCTCTCGATGGCAGATCGGGGCGGAAACGCAAGTCTCTCCATCGGCCCGACCCGTTCAGCGCGCTGTGCGCGCTGAACGACGGCGGCCCGATCACTGCACCCGGCGGGGGTTAGGCGCCCCGCGTGCTGACGTGCACAGTGCGATCGGATACTCCCCTACGCTGACCTGCATCTTACACAGGCAGCTCTTGCGATCCGGCTGTGCCGCTCAGGCAGTGCTCAGGATCCGCTGGCCTCGCGGACGTGGCGGATCTCCCGCTTGACGTCGTGCAGCTCGTCGCGGATGCGCGCGGCGAGCTCGAACTTGAGGTCCATGGCCGCCTGGTTCATCTGCTCCGTGAGCTGCTGGGCCAGGTCCTCGAGGCTGTCCGCCGGGACGTCCGAGCGCGACTCGCGCAGCTTGGCGGCCTCGGCATCCGCCTCCTTGGTGCGCTCGTCCCGCCTGCCCTTGGTGGGCGCCAGCTTGCCGCTGGCCCCGGCACGCGCGGCCAGCAGCTCGTGGGTGTCCTCCGACTCGCGGGCCAGCTGCTCGGTGATGTCCCCGATCCGCTTGCGCAGCGGAGTGGGGTCGATCCCGTGCTCCTTGTTGTACGCGATCTGGACGTCGCGGCGGCGATTGGTCTCATCGATGGCGGTGCGCATGGAGTCGGTGATCTTGTCCGCGTACATGTGCACCTGGCCGTCGATGTTTCGCGCGGCACGGCCGATGGTCTGGATCAGCGAGGTGGTGGAGCGCAGGAAGCCCTCCTTGTCCGCGTCCAGGATGGCCACCAGCGAGACCTCCGGAAGGTCCAGGCCCTCGCGCAGCAGGTTGATGCCGACCAGGACGTCGAACACGCCCTGCCGCAGCTCGGAGAGCAGCTCCACCCGGCGCAGGGTGTCCACGTCCGAGTGGAGGTATTGGACCTTGACGCCGTGCTCGAGCAGGTAGTCGGTGAGGTCCTCGGCCATGCGCTTGGTCAGCGTGGTGACCAGCACGCGCTCGTCACGTTCGGTGCGGGCGGTGATCTCGTCCATGAGGTCGTCGATCTGGCCCTTGGTGGGCTTGACCACGATCTCCGGGTCGACCAGGCCGGTGGGGCGGATGATCTGCTCGACGTAGCCGTCCGCCTGGCCGAGCTCGTACGGTCCGGGCGTGGCGGACATGTAGACCGTCTGCCCGATCCTCTCCAGGAACTCGTCCCAGGTCAGGGGGCGGTTGTCCAGGGCCGAGGGCAGGCGGAAGCCGTGGTCCACGAGCGTGCGCTTGCGGGACATGTCGCCTTCGTACATGCCGCCGATCTGCGGGATCGTCACGTGGGACTCGTCCACGATGAGCATGAAGTCGTCCGGGAAGTAGTCCAGCAGGCAGTGCGGGGCGGAGCCGGGGGCGCGGCCGTCGATGTGGCGGGAGTAGTTCTCGATCCCGTTGCAGTAGCCCATCTGCTCCATCATCTCGAGGTCGTACGTGGTGCGCATGCGCAGCCGCTGGGCCTCGACGAGCTTGTTCTGGGACTCGAGCTCCTCCAGCCGATCCCGCAGCTCGTCCTCGATCTGGCCGATGGCACGGGACATGCGCTCGGCTCCGGCGACGTAGTGCGAGGCCGGGAAGACGTACATCTCCTGCTCATCTCGGATGATCTCGCCGGTGACGGGGTGCAGGGTGTAGATGGCCTCGATCTCATCGCCGAAGAACTCGATGCGGATCGCGTGCTCCTCGTACATGGGGATGATCTCCACCGTGTCCCCGCGCACGCGAAACGTCCCGCGGTGGAAGTCCATGTCGTTGCGGGCGTACTGCATGTTCACGAACTGGCGCAGCAGGTCGTCGCGATCGAGCTGGTCGCCCACCCGCAGGGTGACCATCTGCTGGATGTACTCCTCCGGGGTGCCCAGGCCGTAGATGCAGGACACGGTGGAGACCACCACGACGTCCCGACGGGTCAGCAGAGCGTTCGTGGCCGAGTGCCGCAGCCGCTCGACCTCCTCGTTGATCGAGGAGTCCTTCTCGATGAAGGTGTCCGTCTGCGGGACGTAGGCCTCCGGCTGGTAGTAGTCGTAGTAGGAGACGAAGTACTCGACCGCGTTGTTCGGCAGCAGCTCCCGCAGCTCGCTGGCCAGCTGGGCGGCCAGGGTCTTGTTCTGGACCATGAGCAGCGTGGGCCGCTGCACCGACTCGATCAGCCAGGCGGCCGTGGCCGACTTGCCGGTGCCGGTGGCGCCGAGCAGGACGATGTCCTTCTCCCCGTCCTCCACGCGCCGCGTCAGCTCGGCGATGGCCTTGGGCTGGTCGCCGGCGGGCTTGAACTTCGAGATGACCTCGAACGGGGCGACGACGCGATGGATCTCCTGGGCCAGACTCATGGGTCCAGGCTACGGCCAGGCACCGACAGCACAGCAGCCCCCCACAGCTGCGCGGACAGCGCAGCTGTGGAGGGCGATGTCGGGGCACCCGAAGGTCGGTCGGCGCGGGTACGGCGTTCAGCGGCGGCGGGCCGCCGCCGCTGTCTCGTCCGAGTCGACGACGTCCTGCTCGCCGGTGCGGCGGCGGTAGTCCTGCACCACGTCAGGCTGCTCCGGGTGCTCGAGCTCGGGCGAGTGCTCCGGCTCCGTGCCGTGGTAGTGATCTGGGGCGATCACGTACTCCGGATCCAGCTCGCCGGTCTGCGCACGGCGCTCGTACTCCTCCGGCGGCAGCGTGCGCCGCCAGCGGCG
This sequence comes from Kocuria sp. 2SI, assembly GCF_005502825.1. Taxonomy (NCBI): domain Bacteria; kingdom Bacillati; phylum Actinomycetota; class Actinomycetes; order Micrococcales; family Micrococcaceae; genus Kocuria; species Kocuria sp. 2SI. The sequence goes on from NZ_SCNB01000010.1 coordinate 113,763, forward strand.
GCTCTTCAGCGGAGCCACCTCCCCGGCGTCCTCCCGCATGGCGCGCAGCAGCGACCACATCTGGAAGTAGCCGAGCACGAAGAACGGCAGCCCGATGAGGATCGCGACGTTCTCCAGGGCGCTGAGACCCGACTTGCCGGCGCCGACGAGGATCGTGGCCGCCACAAGGCCGATGGCCACGACCCACCACACCCGCTGGTGCGCCGGTGCGGCGTCGTCATGCCCGCTCGCCATGTTGTCCATGACGAGTCCTGCCGAGTCCATGGACGTGATGAAGAACAGCGTGACGATCACGATCACCAGCACCGAGAACGCCTCCGTGAGCGGGAAATGGCCCAGGAAGGCGAAGATGGCTCCGGGGATGTCTCCCTCCCCCACGACCGTCTCCACGAGACCGCCGCCCTGGTTGAACTCGATGTCGAACACCGCCGTGCCGAAGATCCCGAACCAGATCACGGAGAACAGCACGGGCAGACCCAGGACTCCGCCGATGAACTGACGGATGGAGCGCCCCTTGGAGATCTGAGCGATGAAGATGCCCACGAACGGCGACCAGGTGATCGTCCAGGCCCAGTAGAAGACCGTCCAGCCGTTCTGCCAGCCGGTGTCGTCGAGGGTGTCGTTCCAGAACATGAGTCCCGGGAGCTCCTGCATGTACACGCCGAACCATTCGATGGTGCCGCGCAGCAGCATCACGGTCGGGCCCGAGACCAGGACGAAGACCAGCAGGCCGATCGCCAGCAGGATGTTCGTGTTGGACAGCACCTTGATGCCTCGGTCGAGTCCCATTGCCACGGAGACCGAGGCGACGATGGTCACTGCGGCGATGATGAGGATCTGGCTGAGAGCAGACTCGGAGATGCCGAAGAGGCTGGCCAGTCCGGCGTTGATCTGCAGCGTGCCCAGGCCGATGGACACGGCCACGCCCGTCAGCGTCCCCACCAGCGCGACGATGTCGATCAGCTTGCCGATGGGGCCGTGGATCCGGGCCCCGAGCAGGGGCTGGAACATGGAGGAGACTCGCGGCGGCAGGTTGCGCTTGTACATGAAGTACCCGAAGCACAGCGCAGGCAGGGCGAAGATCGTCCAGGTGTGCAGACCGAAGTGGTACAGCGTGATGGCCATGGCGCTGCGGGCAGCATCCTTGGATTCCGGCTCGACTCCTCGGAAGGGCGGTTCAGCGAAGTGGGAGATCGGCTCGGCGACCGCCCAGAACATGAGGATCGTGCCAATGCCTGCCGCGAAGAGCATGGCGAACCACGCCAGCGTCGAATGCTCCGGACGGGAGTCCTGGGTCCCCAGCCGGAGCCCGCCGAACCTGCTGATCCCCACGTAGATCAGGAAGAGGAGGAAGACGGAGACACCGAGGATGTAGAACCAGCCCAGGTTCTCCATGACCCAGCCCGCTCCGGTGACGAAGACCGCGTTCATGGTCTCGGTGAACAGCAGCGAGCACAGGACGAAGCCGAGCACGATGGCCACGGCGGAGAAGAAGATGATCGGATTGGTGCGAAGACGCGCAGCGTCGTGGAGTCTGTCGAGCATGAGAGCGTCCAGGGCCGACTCGCATGCGCCGCTGCGTCGGCGGAGGTGGTGGGTGACGAGTGCGGAGGCCGCCCGTGCCTGCTCACCAGGGGCGATGAAGCATGGACTCTAGCCGCCTCGAGCGCACTTCCACAGTAGGCCGACGACGGCACTGACCCCAGGCCGAACGGAACACGCCGAGCTGACCTGGGGCTTCGTCCACGTCACACAATCCTCCTCTGCCACCATGCGTCCACTGCGGCCTCGAGCTCGGCCACGGTCCCGTCATTGACCAGGACGTCGTCGGCGGCCTCGCGGCGCTGCTCGTCGGTGGCCTGGGCTTCGATGCGCGCGGCGGCATCCTCCGGGCTCATCCCCCGGTCCTCGACCATGCGCCGGATGCGCTGGGCGCGCGGGGCCTCGATCACCAGGACCAGGTCCATCTGATCCGCCTGCCCGGTCTCCACGAGCAGGGGGATATCCCGCACGATCACCGCATTGGGGCCCTTCTGCGCCCTGGCCTGCTCCACGAGCTCGAGGGAGCGATCCCGCACCAGGGGGTGCACGATCGCGTTGAGCTGCTCGCGCGCCTGCGGATCGGAGAAGATCCGCCGCCCCAGCGCGGGACGGTCCAGGGCGCCGACGTCGTCCAGGATCCCCGGCCCGAACGCCTCCACCATGGGTGCGATCGCGGCACCTCCGGGAGCCTGCAGCTGCCGCACGACAGCATCCGCGTCGATCAGCACCGCGCCGTGGTCCTGAAGCCGTCTGGCCGCCGTGGATTTGCCGGAGGCGATGCCTCCCGTGAGCCCGATCATCGTCATGGGCCCAGGCTAGCGCCCGTCGGCGGGCTCCTCCTGGGCTCTAGGATCGTTCGCATGCCCCAGCGCTACACCGTCCTGGCCCATCACCGCGAGATCAGCCATGAGATCGAGATCAAGCGATCCCGCTTCCTGTGCGTGCTGCGGCGCGTGCAGTCCGAGGACGAGGCGCGCGAGCTGATCGCAGAGCTGCGTCGCCGCCACCACGACGCCCGGCATCACTGCAGCGCCTTCGTGCTGGGGGCCGATCGGATGATCCAGCGCTCCAACGACGACGGCGAGCCCTCCGGCACGGCCGGGGCGCCCATGCTCGAGGCGCTGACGCAGCACCGGTTCCCCTCTTCGCCAGAGGCAGCCCACGACGCCGGCGCCGAGGAGGAGCCAGAGCTCTCCGATGTCTGCGCGGTCGTCGTGCGCTGGTTCGGCGGCACCCTCCTGGGCGCCGGTGGTCTGGTGCGCGCCTATTCGCAGGCCGTGACCGAGACCCTGGACTCGGCGCCGACGCTGGTGCGGGAGCGTCGTCGGCACCTCAGCGTCGCCGTCTCCCCCGCCTTCGCGGGCAAGGTCGACAACGAGCTGCGGGCTTCGGGCATCGCCGTGCTCGACACCGACTACGGAGCCTCCGAGGCCGTGCTGCACACGGGGGTTCCGGACAGGGACGACGCCGTGGGGCACCTGCGCGCCGTCGTGTCCGAGGTGACCTCCGGTCAGGGAAGGATCGACGACGGCGGGACGGGGTGGGTCGACCTGGCCTGAGGACTCGCTCGCCGTGGGCTCGGTCCGATGGTCACCGAACCCGGGGTGGCCAGCTGCCCCGGGCTCAGTCCTGATCGCGGGCCGAGCGCTGGAGATCACCAGGCTGCACGGCAGGCAGCTGACCCGTGGCCCCGCGCTCGGTGCGCCAGGTGCGGGGCTGGTGCGTCTCGTACTCCGGCTCGGTGCCGGGCTCGAAGTCAGGACGCATCGTGTACTCGCTCATGTCCACGTCGTCGTCCTGGGAGCGTCGGTGGTACTCCTCCAGCGGGAGCACCTGCTTCCACTGCCTTGTACGGATGGGACGGGCACCGCCGAAGTCCTCGCGCACCGCCTGGATCACCATCAGCGCCTGCACGAACATCATGGCCGTGATCGGCAGCCCGATGACCTTGATGACCTCCTGCAGCGCCGCCAGCGCGTCCTCGCCGGCCCCCAGCAGCAGCGACACGCAGATCGCGCCCACCGCCAGGGTCCAGAACACGCGCTGGCGCACCGGCGCCTCGTCCTCGTGCCCGGAGGCCATGGCATCCAGCACCAGCGCCCCGGAGTCCAGGGAGGTGATGAAGAAGACCGTGATCAGCACGAGCGCCACCACAGCCGTGAGTTCCAGCAGGGGGAAGTGGCCCAGGAACTCGAACAGCGAGGCCGGGACGTTGCCCTCATCGACGATCGTCTCCACCAGGTTGCCGCCCTCGCGCTGGATCCGGAACGCGTTGACGCCCATGATGCCGATCCAGCACAGCACGAACAGCGACGGAATGATCAGCACGGCGATCACGAACTCGCGGATCGTGCGTCCGCGCGAGATCTTGGCGATGAACATGCCCACGAACGGGGCCCAGGTGGCCGTCCACGCGAAGTAGAACACCGTCCAGGCGCCGGTCCAGTCGCTCTCGCCCCAGGCCGTGTTGAAGAACGACAGCGTGGGCAGCATGGCCAGGTAGCGGCCCGCGGATTCGACGGTGCCCTTCAGGACCTCGGTGGTCGCTCCGAACATCAGCAGGTACAGCAGCAGCGCGATCGCCAGGAAGATGTTGGCGTAGGACAGCCGCTTGACGCCCTTGTCCATGCCCGCGACCACCGACACCAGCGCCGCGGCGGTGATCACGGCGACGATCAGCGCCTGCAGCCACCCGGACATGGGGATCCCGTACATGACGTCCAGGCCGCCGTTGATCTGCATGGCGCCCTGGCCGATGGACACCGCCAGCCCGAAGATCGTGGCGATCACGGCCACCGAGTCGATGGTCTTGCCGATCGGACCGTGGATGCCGTCGCCGAGCAGCGGCTGGAAGGACGACGAGACCCGCGGCGGCAGCTTGCGCTTGTACGTGAAGTACGCGAAAGCCAGTCCCGGAACGATGAAGATCCCCCACATGTGCAGCCCGAAGTGGAAGTTCGCGATGCCCAGCGCATCGGAGGCGGCCTGCACCGACTGCGGCTCCACCCCGTACATGGGCGGATCGGCGTAGTGCGTCACCGGCTCGGCCACGCCCCAGAACATGAGCACAGCGCCCACGCCGGCGGCGAAGAGCATCCCGAACCAGGCCAGCCCGGAGTACTCGGGCTCGGCGTCGTCGTCCCCCAGCTTGATCCGACCGTAACGGCTCATCGCCAGGGAGAAGGCGAAGATCAGCATGCAGGTGATCGCCGTGACGTAGAACCAGCCCAGGTTCGCAGTGATCCACGCGGCCAGGGAGCCGAAGATACCGGCGACGCCGTCGGGGAAGACCACCATGATGATCGCGAAGACCACCACGAAGCCGGAGGTCGAGAAGAAGATCTGCGGGCTGGTCCGCAGCCCCAGTCGGTCGTGGAGCCTGGTGAGCATGAGGGGGTCTCCCGGTGGTGTGGAGAGGATGGGCTGCGCGTGCCGGTCCGCGGCATGAGCGGGTGGGGCCGTCTGGCGCCCGGAACACACTATCGGGATCCTCGCGATGCTCAGCACTCTGCCGAATCGCGTGTCCCCAGCTCCCTGCCGCCTCCCCCGGGCAGCGCGAAGGCCCCCTTGCGCATCGCAAGGGGGCCTTCGTGGATGTCCGTCAGGTCAGAGCCCGACGGCGACGCTGATCAGCGGGTGATCAGTTGCCGGTGAGCTTCTCGCGCAGAGCGGCGAGAGCCTCGTCCGAGGCCAGCGTGCCGCCATCCTCCGCCGGAGCATCCGACGAGTAGGAGGACGGAGCCGACGAAGCGGACGACGAGGAGCTCGACGACGAGGAGGACGAGGTGGCGACACCGGCGCCGGCGACGGCGGCCTCGGCATCCTCATTGAGGTGACGACGCACCTGCTCCTTGTGGGCCTCCCAGCGGCCCTGAGCCTCGGCGTACTGCTGCTCCCAGGCCGCGCGCTGCTCCTCGAAGCCCTCGATCCACTCGTTGGTCTCGGGATCGAAGCCCTCGGGGTACTTGTAGTTGCCCTGCTCGTCGTACTCAGCAGCCATGCCGTACTGAGCCGGATCGAACTCGGTCGAGTCCGGATCCACGCCCTCGTTGGCCTGCTTGAGCGACAGCGAGATGCGGCGGCGGTCCAGGTCGATGTCGATGACCTTGACGAACAGCTCCTCGCCGACGGAGACGACCTGCTCGGCCATGTCCACGTGGCGCTGAGCCAGCTCGGAGATGTGCACCAGGCCCTCGATGCCGTCCTCGACGCGCACGAACGCGCCGAAGGGGACGAGCTTGGTGACCTTGCCCGGCACGACCTGACCCAGGGCGTGGGTGCGGGCGAAGAGCTGCCAGGGATCCTCCTGGGTGGCCTTCAGCGACAGGGAGACGCGCTCGCGGTCCATGTCGACGTCCAGGACCTCGACCTTGACCTCCTGGCCGACCTCGACGACCTCGCCCGGGTGATCGATGTGCTTCCAGGACAGCTCCGAGACGTGCACCAGGCCATCGACGCCGCCGAGATCGACGAAGGCGCCGAAGTTGACGATCGAGGACACGTGGCCCGTGCGGACCTGGCCCTTCTGGAGCTTGTTGAGGAAGTCGGAGCGGACCTCGGACTGGGTCTGCTCGAGCCACGCACGACGCGAGAGCACGACGTTGTTGCGGTTCTTGTCGAGCTCGATGATCTTGGCCTCGAGCTGCTGGCCGATGTACGGAGCCAGATCGCGGACGCGACGCATCTCGACGAGCGACGCGGGCAGGAAGCCGCGAAGACCGATGTCGAGGATGAGGCCGCCCTTGACGACCTCGATGACGGTGCCGTTGACGACGCCGTCCTCCTCCTTGATCTTCTCGATGTCGCCCCAGGCGCGCTCGTACTGGGCGCGCTTCTTGGAGAGGATCAGGCGGCCTTCCTTGTCCTCCTTGGTGAGGACCAGGGCCTCGATCTCATCGCCGACGGCCACGACGGAGTCGGGGTTGATGTCGTGCTTGATCGAGAGCTCGCGAGACGGGATGACGCCCTCGGTCTTGTAGCCGATGTCGAGGAGGACCTCGTCACGATCGACCTTGACGACGGTGCCTTCCACCAGGTCGCCGTCGTTGAAGTACTTGATGGTCGCATCGACGGCGGCGAGGAAGTCCTCCTCGGTTCCGATGTCGTTGACGGCAACCTGCGGGGTGGTGGTGGTCATGTAGTAGGGACTCCGATGGAATTGATGATGGTCAGTTCGGGCTGCTGCTCGCCTGTGGAGCGCATGCGCCGATGGCTTGCAGTTCGTACGAGTGCGCAGTACGCACCGACGGAAGTCTAGCCGCCCGGTCTGCGGCCTTCAACATGTCCGGACACTTCCGTCGCGCCGTGTCAAGCCGAAGCCGGAGGTGCCGGAGCTCAGTGCGCCGCGGCGTTCCAGTCGGGGCCGGTGCCCACGTTGACCTCGAGCGGAACGGTCAGCTCGGCGGCCGCGCCCATCTGCTCGCGCAGGATCTCGGTGACCCGCTCCACCTCTCCCGGAGCGGCCTCGACCACGAGCTCGTCGTGGACCTGCAGCAGCACGCGCGAGCGCAGTCCCTCGCGGGACAGCTCGGCGTCCACGTTGATCATGGCGCGCTTGATGATGTCCGCGGCCGAACCCTGGATGGGGGCGTTCAGCGCGGCGCGCTCGGCTCCCTGACGCGCCTGGCGGTTGTCGCTGGCCAGATCCGGGAGGTAGCGGCGGCGTCCGTCGATCGTGGCGGTGTAGCCGACCTCCCGAGCCTCCTCGACGACGCCGCGCAGGAAGTCGCGCACGCCGCCGAAGCGCTTGAAGTAGTCGGACATCATGGTCCGGGCCTCGTCCACCGAGATCTGCAGCTGCTGGGACAGGCCGTAGGAGCTCAGCCCGTAGACCAGTCCGTAGCTCATGGCCTTGACCTTGGAGCGCATCTCCGGCGTCACGTCCTCCGGGGCGACCCCGAAGACCTTGGAGCCCACGTACCGGTGGAGGTCCTCACCCGCACGGAAGGCCTCGATCAGGCCCTCATCGCCGGACAGATGCGCCATCACGCGCATCTCGATCTGGGAGTAGTCGGCGGTCACCAGGGTCTCGAATGGGCCCTGATCGTCCTGGCCCACCACGAACACCGCACGGGTGCGGCGCCCCTCCTGGCTGCGCACCGGGATGTTCTGCAGGTTCGGATCGGTCGAGGACAGCCGACCGGTGGCGGCCACCGTCTGCTGGTAGTCGGTGTGGATGCGGTCATCCTCGGCAACCGCCTGGCGCAGGCCCTGCACGATCTGCCGCAGCTTGGTGAAATCGCGCCAGCGCATCAGTGCGAGCAGGAAGCGGGCGCCTTCGGAATCGGGATCGACCTTGCCGAGCAGGTCTGCCACTGCGGAGGCGGAGGTCGTGTAACCGGTCTTGATCTTCTTGGTCGGCGGCAGCCCGAGGGTCTCGAAGAGCACGACCTGCAGCTGCTTGGTGGAGCCCAGGTTGATCTCCGCCGCGCCCTCCTCCCGGGACACGATCTCCTGCGCGGTGTCCCACGCCTGCTGGATCGGGCCGTCGAGGTCGTCGATCAGCTCTGCCACGCGCTGGGCGTCGACGGCCACGCCGGTGAGCTCCATCTGCCCCAGGATCCGGGCCAGCGGGAGATCCATGTCCGTGAGCAGCCCGAGCTGGTCGTCGGCCTGCAGCTTCTCGCGCAGCACGCGCGAGAGCTCAAGGGTCGACAGGGCCAGCGAGGCCTCATGCAGCAGCCGCGCCTGGGAGGTGCGGGCAGCGGTGCCGGGCTCCCCCGCGGAGACGTCGAGCGCGGTCTGGCCTTCAGCGGCGGAGTCGTCCTCCCGGAACTGCTCGACCTCGATATCCAGGTGGGTGGCCAGCAGGCCCTCGAGGTCGTAGTGCGTGCGCGCCGGCTCCAGGAGGTAGGCCGAGAGCTGGATGTCATCGACCGCACCGGCGAGCTCGAGCCCGCGGACGGTCAACGACTTCCACAGCTCCTTGAGGCCCACGGCCACCTTGGGCTGCTCGGCATCGGCCAGCCACGCGGCCAGGGTCGACTCCAGCTGCGCGTCCGAGGCCGTGAGATCCAGTCGCAGTGCGGACGGTGACTTCGCCTCGGCGCCTGCGCACACCAGCAGCAGCTCGGTGATCTCGCGCGCACCCGGCAGGCGGGCGTCGTCGTCGTGGCGGATGGGGCGCACGACGACCTCGCCCTCGGCGTCCTCCAGCCAGGCCGTGAGCTCTGCGGAGGATTCGGCGTCCTCGACCGACTCGATCGTGGGTGCGGAGGCTCGGGGGGAGTCGTCGTCGGCGGCGAGGGCGTCGAAGAGGCGCCCGCGCAGGCCCGAGCCGAACTCGAGGGCATCGAACAGCTCGTCGACCTTCTCGGCATCCGGGGCGGGCAGCGCCGCGTCCGCCAGGTCGAAGCCGAGCTCGAGCGTGGTCTCCAGGCGATTGAGCTTCCGGTTGCGACGGACCAGGTCCAGGTTCTCGCGAAGGGCCGCGCCCTTCTTGCCCGTGATCTTGTCCGCGTTGTCGATGATCGACTCGACGCGGCCGTAGGCCTCGATCCACTTGGCCGCGAAGCCCGGTCCCACGCCGGGGACGCCGGGCAGGTTGTCCGCCTGCTCTCCGGTGAGAGCCGCCAGGTCCGGGTAGTTCTGCGGGGCCACCTTGTACTTCTCCATGACCGCCGCCGCGTCCATGAGCCGCAGATCCGACGGCGTGCGTCCCGGGTAGACGATGGTGACGTTCTCGTCGACCATCTGGAAGGCGTCGCGATCGCCGGAGAAGACCAGGACCTCGAACTCCTGAGCGGAGCCCGCAGCCGACAGGGTGGCCAGGACGTCGTCCGCCTCGTAGCCCTCCTTGGTCACGATCGGGATGTTCAGCGCCTGCAGGATCTCCTGGATGCGCTGGACCTGTCCGTGGAACTCCTCGGGCGTCTCATCGCGGCCGCCCTTGTACTCGCCGTACTCCTGGGAGCGCAGCGTGGGGCCGTCGAGGTCGAAGGTCACCACCAGATGCGTGGGCTTCTGCTCGCGCAGCATCTTGGCCATGGTGTTCAGGAAGCCGTAGACGGCCTCCGTGTGCGTGCCGTCCGAGGTCACGAACGACGGACCGCTGCCGTACTCCGCGGCCCGCGACAGAGCGAAGAAGGCGCGGAAGGCCAGCGAGTGGCCGTCGATCAGCAGCAGGCGCCGCTCCGGGCGCTCGATCCGCTGCGGCAGCGGGATCTCGACGGGGTCGTCCGTCTTGATCCCGATCGTGACGGAGTCGGGGGCGGCGGTCTCGGTGCTGGTCTTCGTGCTCACGGGCCCATCCTAGGGGCGCGCCCGGACAGCACGACGCCCCTCATCCCCTCCCCGATCGGCGCGCGGGACACGGGTGGGTGCTCAGCCCACCTGGTTGAGGATCGCGTCGGCGACCTCGCGCATGGACAGGCGGCGGTCCATAGAGGTCTTCTGGATCCAGCGGAAGGCCTCCGGCTCGGTCAGGCCCATGCGCGAGATCAGCAGCGACTTGGCGCGCTCGACCAGCTTGCGGGTCTCGAACTGGTCCTTCATCTCGGTGACCTCGTCCTCGAGCGCCACGATCTCGTCGAAGCGCGAGACGGCGATCTCGATCGCGGGGATCAGATCTGCGGCGGTGTAGGGCTTGACCACATAGGCCATGGCCCCGGCTTCCCGGGCCCGCTCCACGAGCTCCTTCTGGCTGAAGGCCGTCAGCAGCACGACCGGGGCGATGCGCTCGGCGGCGATCTCCTCGGCGGCGGAGATGCCGTCGAGCACCGGCATCTTCACGTCCATGAGCACCAGATCGGGCTCGTGCTCGCGGGTCAGCTCCACCGCACGGCGGCCGTCGGCGGCCTCCCCCACGACGTCGTAGCCCTCGGAGGACAGCATCTCCACCACGTCCATGCGGATCATGGAGTCGTCCTCGGCCACGACCACGCGTCGGCGCTGTGCTGCGTCCGATGCTCCAGCGTCGTCGGCTTGGGATTCGGAGCCGCCCGGGACGGGGAGATCCAGCGGTTCGGTGTTCTCGGTCACGGCGGTGGCTCCTTCGGCACAGGCGACAGGATGGGCTGGGCCTCCCGCTCACTGCTCCGGGGACCTCGAGCACGTGTCGGAGCCGCAGGACTGCGCCCCGACAGGCGATGCTCCCAGCCTAGTCATCCATGCCGCGGCGTGCCGGATCCCTGCGGTAGAGTTCTGCGTGCGCATCGCGCGCCCAAGTGGCGGAATCGGCAGACGCGCCGCACTCAAAATGCGGTTCTTCGGAGTGTGGGTTCGAGTCCCACCTTGGGCACCCTGTGATGTCTCAGTACATCGGAAACACCCCGAACCCTCAGGTTCGGGGTGTTTTTCGTTGTGGCTGGTACTTCCGCGTGGGGTCCAGGGTGAGCTCGCGGAGGATCTCTCCGG
>NZ_SCNB01000011.1:0-109068 GCF_005502825.1 Kocuria sp. 2SI
CCACCGCCCGGCGACGGAACTCGTCGGTGTAGTTCTTCCTTGCCATCCTTGGATTCTCGCTTCCCCAGCATCGTGCTGGATTCCGCGTGTCCAAGATCAGGGGTTAAGCCCCCTGGGCCGTGTTCGGCAGCGCGCGCGAGGCTGAAGCCTTGTGGCCGCGAATCACGCAGGATGACATTGGAAAGCCTGTAGTGATGTCGTCTAGGTCCCAGGACGTGTCGAAACTTACGTGGAGTGACTCTTCCTTGGACGACCATGACCCGGTGCGAAAAGCTGCGTGGGACTGTCGGCTCAGAACGCCGTGGGGCATAACGAACGCGTAGGCACCGCCTTCACGCAGGTAAAGCTCGGCCGCGCGGGCGACGAACAGGGTCGACAGATCGCGCCCGGCTACGCCACGCCCACTGAGGAGTTTTTTCTCCTTCGCCATCACCCGGTATCGGTCCTGCATCGCCGGGGTCATCTTCGAGAATGCGAGCCACGGAGGATTGCCAACCAAGACATCGACCTTGTTATCGCCTCGGGTCAGCCACAGGGGGCGGATGAGATTACGGATGTAGTAGCCCCAGATGTGGTTACGACCAGAGCGATGCAGCTGGCGCCAGGTGTCGAAGGTCGTGATGAGCAAGGCTCGGTCTGACGTGCGCTGATCATTGTCCGGATCCTCGATCAGACGCGCACGCCGTAGAATTGGCTTCATCACGGTGGCGGCTTGCTGGGTGTCCTTGCGAGGATCCACAGCGGCGTCGGCCATCTCTGAGACGAGACGGTCGAATACACCCGCATCGTCCAAGATGCTCTGGGGGAAGCGCAGGTCGTCGCCGAAGAGGGCGCCGCCACCGCCCTCGATGAGGTCCTCGCCGCTGGTGGAGATGGTGATGTGGTTCGTTCCGGTGAGCAGGTCACGACGCTGCTCCCACTGGATGCTGTCACCGAGGTAAACAGGGATGGAGACCGGCCCGCGGGAGGGGTCCTGCAGGCGCCGCGTACCGATCGCGATCAAGTAGGTGACGCGGGCAAGTGCTACAGCAACGGGGTGGATGTCCATACCGATCACATGACGCGTCGTGCTGGCAATCGCCTCCCCGGTGCTCATGCCAGCCTGCTCGGCGGCCTCGAGGTGGGCAGTAACGGCATGCATGACGAAGGTCCCGGACCCGCAGCTGGGCTCCAGCAGGCGCATCGATAGAGGGTCGGTGTAGACGTCGGCAACCATTTTCTCAGCAAGCCAGTCGGGGGTGTAATACTCGCCGAGTGCTTCCCGGACGCGGGGAGAGATGACTGAGGTGTAGAGCGCTTTGAGGACGTCGTGGTCGGTGGTCTTGCTCCAATCGAAGCGCGCGATTCGTCGGGTGAGATCCGTGATGAACTCGGCGCCACCCTCGATGTCGAGGACCCAGTCGAAAAAGTCCTCCTCGACAACTCCGAAAATCTGTCCGTCGTGGAAGCGGGTGCCGCGCGCGATGTCCGAAGCAGTCAGCCCGTCGTGGGTCAGATCAAAACCGGCAACGGCGTGTGCGATAGCCTCGGCAGTCAGAACGAGCAGGGTGTGGTTGATGAACAGGTCCGGATCATCATTGAACCCGTGGCCAAAGGCGGTGCGCAACAACTTGGCCCATAGATCCCGTTTGACCTGAACCTCGGGATTATCTCGTCCTACGGCATACAGGCCCGCAAGTGTATCGCGGTCGAGCTTGTGCCCTGGGGAGTCGGCTCCTAGCCGCGCTTCGATTTGCGTGGACGTCGGGATGATGTGTGCTGCCGTGGCCAGCACGGACTCGAGCCAAACGAGCAGCCCGTCGGCATCGGTAGAGGCAGCGTCGAGAACGTCGACCTCAATGAGGGTGCCGTCTACGAGGCGATGCAGGTGCCACCGAGCTCCGTCGGTGAGGATGCCAACGTATCGCTGGCCGTAGGTCCGCGCCTGGTTCAGCACGTATCCGGCCAGCTGGGCCCGCGCATCAGTCAGAACATTGCCAACGCGTAGATCCTTCTTCACCTCGATGCAGCAGTGACCGATCTGCACGTCCAGACGACGCCGGGTGCCGTCTTGCGTCTGAACCTCAAGCTCGGCGACGTCGTCAACCTCTAGGTTCAGGGCACCCATAGTGAGCAGCTGGTAGATCTCGGCCTGCAACTGCGCCTCGGGCCGTTTCGGATCCCGTCGACGAATGCGGTCTACGACTTCAATAACCTGCTCCGTTGCCATGACGACCATCCTAGGCTTGAACGTCTCACACGCCCGGGCGTGTCGGACTTCTCAAGAACTAATCTGGTTACGCCTCCGGCACAGCCTCCCACGGGATCAAAAAGCCCTCCATCCGCACGGGGGTGTCATAGTGTCGTAGCAACACTCCCGGTCGGCGGGGGCCTGGAGGTGTAGGGCGGGCGTGATGGCGCGTGCAGGACTGACGTTCACCAACAGAGTGGAGATCTCCACCGCGACGAAGGCAGCCTGGGGGATCCGGGACATCGCGCACCACCTTGGGCGATGCCCCTCGGTGGCCTCCCGCGAGATCCGCCAGAACACCTCCGCGACCCGCGGCTATCAGGCCGTCACCACGGACGTCCGCGCTCAGCGCCGCCGCTCCCGCCCCCCAGCAGCGGAAAGTCGCGAAGGATTCCGTGCTGCAGGCTCGAGTGGAGGCGGACCTCGCAACGTCCTGGCCGCCGAACGAGAGCAATGGCCGCTTGCGCACGGAGCCGCAGACCCGACCGTGGAGCGCATGGATTCCTCACCCGACGCCCACGTCGCGACCGTCTCTGGCGAAACGACCTACCAGTACATCAATGCGATCCCTGCGGAGAACTCGCCAGGAGCGGGATCTTCCTGCAGTCCAAGTGCACCCGCCGCAGGCCCCGCGTCTCCGGCCGAACACAGGCGGGCCGATCGTGGGGATGATCCCCATCAGTGAACGCAGCGAAGACGCCGATGAGCGCATAGTGTCCGGTCGCTGGGAAGGCGAGTTGATCATCGGGAAGAACGGTGTTTCCTGCGCGGCGACTCCCGTGGAGCGGATGAGCAGGTTCACCACACAGCTCGCTCTGCCCTCGAAGCACGCGGAGACCACCGCTGACGCGGTGATCGAGAACTTCACCGGGCTGCCGGAGATGACGCGGGGTTCGCTGGCCTGGGACCGGGGCCCGGAGACGGCCAATCACCAGCGCGCGACCCTGGCGACGACGATGCCGGTCTACTTCGCCGATCCCCATGCCCCGTGGCAGCGACCCTCGAACGAGAATACAAACCGTCTCTACCGGGAGTACCTCCCCAAGGGCACGGACATCCCCGACCACCAGCCCCACCTCACCGCCATCCCCGACGAGATCAACAATCGCCCCGGCTGCCGCCTCGGCTTCCTCTCACCGAGAGAAGCGTTCGCCCGCCTCCTCGCCGGCGAACCGCACGTTGCTTCGACGCCTTGACACCACCATGGATCCTGATCCGGTAAAGGCGCACGACAGTTTGGATACCGTCATGGACAAGATTGTGGGAGCCAGCCGACGTTGTCGGATCGAGCTTGCGCGGAAGGAGCTACTGTTCAAGCGATTTCTGAAACACGAGAGCCGCTAGCTGGTGATCCCAGCGCTCACAGCGCCGCCGCGACCTCCACGCCCTGCTTGATCGCGCGCTTGGCGTCGAGCTCGGCGGCCACATCCGCTCCGCCGATGATGTGCAGGCTGATGCCGGAGTGCTCCAGGGGCTCCACGAGCTCGCGCTGGGAGACCTGACCGGCGCACAGGATCACCGAGTCGACCGGCAGCACCAGGGGCTCGCGCGGGGCGTCGGCGGCCTCGGTGTCGGAGGACTCCCCGGCGGGCACGGTGAGATGCAGGCCGTCGTCGTCGATGCGCACGTACTGCGCGCCGGTGATCTGGTGGACGCCGCGTGCCCGCAGGGCCGCGCGGTGGACCCAGCCTGTGGTGACGCCCAGGTCCTTGCCGATCGAGGACGTGCGGCGCTGGATGAGGTGCACCTGGCGCGGCGACGGCTCCGGCTCGGGCTTGCGCAGCCCGCCGATCTGGGCGTCGGGGCCGCTGAGCGGAGCCACGCCCCACTCCTTCTGCCAGTCCTCCACGGGCGTGGGCTGAGGGCCGGTGTGGGTCAGGAACTCGCACACGTCCACCCCGATGCCGCCGGCGCCGATCACGGCAACGCGCTGGCCGGCCTGGCGACGCCCGCTGATCAGGTCCGGGTAGGTGATGACCGAGGGATGCTCGAGCCCCTCGATCTCGGGGACCCGCGGCTCCACACCCGTGGCCAGGATGACGTGGTCCCAGCCGCCGTCGATCAGCTCCTGGGCGCTCACCCGGTGCCCCGTGCGCACCGCCACCCCCAGGTCCTCGAGGCGCTGCGTGAAGTAGCGCAGGGTCTCGGCGAACTCCTCCTTGCCGGGGATGCGCTGGGCCAGGGCGAACTGCCCGCCCAGGTGGTCCTGGGCCTCGAAGAGCTCCACCCGATGACCGCGCTCGGCGGCGGCCACCGCGGTGGCCAGTCCGGCCGGGCCGGCGCCGACCACCGCCACCCGCTGCGCGGTGCGCGTGGGCTCCAGCACCAGGGTCGTCTCCCGGCCCGCCCGCGGGTTCACCAGGCAGGAGGCCCGCTTCTGGGAGAACGTGTGGTCCAGGCAGGCCTGGTTGCAGGCGATGCACGTGTTGATCCGGTCCTCGCGGCCCTCGAGAGCCTTGCGGACCCAGGCGGGATCGGCCAGGAAGGGCCGCGCCATGGACACCAGATCGGTCTGTCCCTCGGCCAGGATCGCTTCCGCGTCCTGCGGCATGGAGATGCGGTTCGACGCCGCGACCGGCACCGAGACCTCGGCCTTCAGCGCGGCGGTCGCCTCCGTGAAGGCAGCGCGCGGGACGCTCGTGACGATCGTGGGCACGCGGGCCTCGTGCCAGCCGATGCCGGTGTTGAAGACGTCGACGCCTGCGTCCTCGAGCTCATGGGCCAGGGCGACGACGTCCTCCCAGGCCTGGCCGCCGTCGACCAGGTCCATCAGGGAGATCCGGTAGATGATCGGCAGCCCCGGGGCCGCAGCGCGCACCGCGCGCACGACCTCCACCGGGAAGCGACGACGGCGCTGGGCGTCGCCGCCCCAGTCGTCCTCGCGCTGATTCGTGCGCTGGGCCAGGAACTGGTTGAGCAGGTAGCCCTCCGAGCCCATGATCTCGACGGCGTCGTAGCCGGCCTCCTGGGCGAGCACGGCGCAGCGGGCGAAGTCCTGGATCGCGGCCCGGACCTGCTCGTCGGTCAGCTCTCGGGCGGGGAACGGGCTGATGGGGGACTGCGTGGCCGAGGCGGAGACCGCCTTCGGGTGATAGGCGTAGCGCCCCGCGTGCAGGATCTGCAGGGCCAGCAGGCCGCCGGCCTCGTGGACGGCGTCGGTGAGGATCCGGTGATGGGCCGCCTGGGCGGGATCCGAGAGCTGGCCGCCCCCGGGGGTGAGGCGGCCTTCGCCGTTGGGGCTGAAGCCGCCGGTGATCATCAGGCCGGCTCCGCCGCGGGCGCGCTCGGCGAAGTACGCGGCGAGCTCGGGGAACTGCTCGGGATCGTCCTCCATACCTGTGTGCATGGAGCCCATGAGGATGCGGTGGGGAAGCTCCAGCCTCCCGATGCTCAGGGGGGCGGAGAGGCGGGGGTGCTCGGTCATGCTGCTCCTGGGTGCGACGACTCTCAGCAGGTCGATGCAGTGGGGTATGTGACCTGCGCCATCATAGTGACGAAGCGTCAGCAGTAGCGAACATCACATTCGATTGTTGAACAATCGCCCTCAATGGTCCATCCTGTTCCAACCACAGCAAGGAGGCCGACTTCCATGAGCGCCATCACTTCCGGGCAGCCCCGGATCGATCTCAACGCCGACTGCGGGGAGTCGCTGACCTCCTGGTCCATGCCGGACGGAGCCGAGATCCTCGAGGTCGTCTCCAGCGCGAACGTGGCCTGCGGCTTCCACGCAGGCGATCCGTCGGTCGCCCGCGAGACCTGCCGCATCGCCTCGCAGCGCGGGGCGGCCATCGGCGCCCACGTCAGCTACGACGACCTCAAAGGCTTCGGGCGCCGCTTCATCGATGTGGTGCCCTCGGAGCTCACGGATCAGGTGATCTACCAGATCGGCGCCCTGCAGGCCTGCGCCCGCTCGGTGGGCGCGCAGGTCCGCTACGTGAAGCCCCACGGCGCGCTCTACAACACGATCGTTCACCACGAGGCCCATGCCGGAGCCGTCGTGCGGGCGCTCGCGGAGCTCGGCGACGAGCTGCCGATCCTGGTCCTGCCCGACTCCGAGATCGAGCGCCAGGCCGCAGCCGCCGGCATCCCCACGGTGCGCGAGGCCTTCGCCGACCGCGCCTACACGCCGGAGGGCCGTCTGGTCTCGCGCCGCGAGGAGGGCTCGGTGCTGCACGATCCGGCCGAGATCTCCGCCCGCGTGGTCCAGATGGCCACCCAGCGCACGGTCACCGCGATCGACGGCTCCACCATCTCCGTGGATGCCGAATCGATCTGCGTCCACGGCGACACCCCCGGAGCTCTCGAGATCGCCCGGCAGGTCTCGGCGGCGCTGTCCGAGGCCGGCGTCGAGCAGCGGTCGTTCCTCTCGTGAGCGAGTCCCGCGCGTCGTCCGAGGTGCCGCAGCGGCGGCTCCTGCCGGTCGCCGATCACTCGCTGCTCATCGAGTGCGCCGACCTGGCCGACGCCGTGGCCATGCATGCCGCGCTGTCCGAGCAGGGCTTCCGCGGGGTGGGCGGCGCCTCGACCGTGCTGATCCGCACGAGCGACCGTCCTGTGCTAGAGGCCGCGCTCGCACGCATCCCCCGGGGCTCACTGGCGGATCAGCCGGGCCGGGAGATCGCGCTGGACGTCGTCTACGACGGCGAGGACCTCCACGAGCTGGCCGAATCCCTGGGCGTCTCAGCCGACGGGCTGATCGAGTGGCACACTGCCGAGCCCTGGATCGCGGCGTTCGCCGGCTTCGCTCCGGGCTTCCTCTACTGCGCTCGATCGCTGGAGTCCGTGGATGGCCTCGAGCTGCCCGATGCCTTGCGCGGCACGCCCGAGATCCCGCGCCGCAGCTCGCCTCGCACCGTCGTGCCCGCCGGCTCGGTGGCGCTGGCCGGGCAGTTCTCGGCGGTCTACCCGCGCAGCTCCCCGGGCGGCTGGCAGCTGCTGGGGCGCACGACGACGCCCATGGTCGATCTGACTCAGGATCCGCCGGCGCTGCTGGCCCCGGGCGACCGCCTGACGTACCGGGCGGTGCGCGAGGCCGTGGAGATCCAGCCGGCCGCAGACCCGGAGCCGATCGAGGTCGATCCCGCGCATCACCTGGTGGTCGAGACCGCCGGGCTGCAGGCGCTGATCCAGGACCGCGGTCGCCCGGGGCGCTCCGACGTGGGGATCTCCTCCTCCGGGGCCCTGGACCGTGCCGCCGCTGATCGAGCAGCCCGCCTGGTCGGCAATATGCCGGATACGGCATGTCTGGAAAGCGTGCTCGGCGGTCTGAGCCTGCGCGCTGCGGGCGATCAGGTCCTGGCCGTGACCGGCGCTGCTGTGGAGCTGGAGGTCGTCCCTGCGCCGTCGTCGGACACGGAGCCGACGGACGCGGCGCCATCGGAGGAGCAGGCGCCCGTCGCGACGGACTCGGCCGATGTGCCTGAGACCGAGCAGACTGAGCCGGACGAGCGTGCCGAGCAGTCGACGAAGGCTCCGAGGGTCGACTCGGGCTGGCGTCCTCGCGCCGGCCTGCCCTTCGCCCTCAAGGACGGCCAGACGCTGCGTGTGGGAGCTCCCTCGGACGGGCTGCGCGTGTACGTGGCCGTGCGCGGCGGCATCGAGACCCCTGCGGTCATCGGCAGCCGTGCGACCGACACTCTCGCAGGGCTCGGCCCCGCGGCGCTGTCCGACGGCGACCGCCTGGCCGTGGGCCGCGATCCCGGCACCGCCGTGGACTGGCCGCTCGAGGTCGCCGGCGCGCCCGTCGCCGAGAAGACCTCGCCGCGCGGGCCGCTCGAGATCCGCGTGGTCCTGGGACCGCGCGCCGACTGGTTCACCACCGAGGCGCTGAGCTCCTTCCAGCAGCAGGAGTGGACCGTCTCGGCGGCCTCCGACCGCGTGGGCGCCCGGCTGGAGGGGCAGGAGCTGGCGCGCAGCATCGAGCGCGAGCTGCCCAGCGAGGGCACCGTGCCCGGCAGCATCCAGGTCCCGGCCTCCGGGCTGCCCGTCGTGTTCCTGAGGGACCACCCCGTGACCGGTGGCTATCCGGTCATCGCCTGCGTGCTCGAGGCCGACCTGGACCTCATGGCCCAGGCCGCTCCCGGCAGGACGGTGCGCTTCGTCGCCGTCGAGCCCGGATCCACCGCAACCACTGACTCCGTCGCAGCGCCTGCTGCCGAGAACCACTGAGGAGACCATCGTGCAGAAGGTCCTGATCGCCAACCGCGGCGAGATCGCCGTGCGCATCATCCACGCCTGCGCCGAGGCCGGCCTGAGCTCGGTAGCCGTCTACGCCGACCCCGACGCCGACGCCCCGCACGTCCACCTGGCCGACGAGGCCTACGCGCTCGAGGGCACCAGCCCGACCGAGACCTACCTGGATCAGGAGGCGATCCTGGCGATCGCCCAGCGCGCCGGTGCAGACGCCGTCCACCCCGGCTACGGGTTCCTGTCCGAGAACGCCTCGTTCGCCCGCGGAGTCATCGACGCCGGCCTGACCTGGATCGGACCGAAGCCCGAGACCATCGAGAAGCTCGGCGACAAGGTCCAGGCTCGCGACATCGCCCGCACCGTGGGGGCCCCGCTGGTGCCGGGCACCGACGGCCCGGTGGCCTCGGGTGCTGAGGCCACCGCCTTCGCCGAGGAGCACGGGCTGCCCGTGATCATCAAGGCCGCTCACGGCGGCGGCGGGCGAGGCATGCGCGTGGTCCGCGAGCTCTCCGAGGTTGAGGATGCCTTCGCCTCGGCGGCGCGCGAGGCCCAGAGCGCGTTCGGTCGCCCCGAGTGCTTCGTGGAGCGCTTCCTCGACGAGCCGCGCCACGTCGAGGCTCAGGTGGTCTGCGACTCCCACGGTGGCGTGGCCGTGCTCGGCACGCGCGACTGCTCGCTGCAGCGCCGCCACCAGAAGCTCGTGGAGGAGGCCCCGGCGCCGTTCCTGAGCGACGAGCAGCGCGAGCGGATCCACACCGCCGCCGCCGAGATATGCCGCGAGGCCGGCTACGTGGGGGTGGGCACCGCCGAGTTCCTGGTGGGCCGCGACGGGCTGATCTCCTTCCTGGAGGTCAACACGCGCCTGCAGGTCGAGCATCCGATCACCGAGGAGGTCTACGGCGCCGACCTGGTCCAGTTGCAGCTGCTCGTGGCCGACGGCGGGCACCTGCCCGAGGGTTTGGGCGCCCAGCCGCAGGGCCACGCCTTCGAGTTCCGCATCAACGCGGAGGACCCGGGCCGCGGCTTCCTGCCCGGCGGCGGGCGCATCGAGGCGATCGACGCCCCCACCGGCCCCGGCATCCGCCTGGACTCCGGCGTGCGCGCCGGTCAGGAGGTCGCCACGACCTTCGACTCGATGCTGCTCAAGCTGATCGTGCACGGCGCGGATCGGCAGGCCGCGCTGCGGCGGGCCCGTCGTGCCCTGGCCGAGATCCGCATCCACGGCGTGGCCACCACAGTCCCGTTCCACCGCGCGGCGGTCGAGGCCCCCGAGTTCGCCGCCGAGACCGCTGAGGACTTCACGGTCCACACGGCCTGGATCGAGAACGAGTTCGCCGAGCGGCTCAGCGCCGACGACGGCTACGCGGCCGACTACCTGCGCGCCGCCGAGCTGGGGCGCTCGCGGTTCAGTGTGGACATCGACGGCCGCCGGGTGATGCTGGGCGTGCCCAAGGCGCTGGCCGCAGCGCTCGAGTCCGGTGGGCAGGCGTCGTCGGCGGGCTCTGCGGAGACCGACGACGACGGCGCGATCAAGGCCGGTGTGGGCGGCACGGTCCTGAAGTGGCTCGTGGAGGAGGGTGCGCAGGTCCAGGCCGGCGACGACCTGCTCGTGCTCGAGGTCATGAAGACCGAGTCGAAGGTCGCTGCGCCGTGCGCCGGCACCCTGTCCGAGCGGGGCGCGGCCGAGGGCGATGCCGTGACGGCCGGTCAGGTGCTCGGACGCATCACGTCATGACACGGGAGGTCATCCTGGCGCCGACTGGCACGATGAGCTCATGACCATCGAGAGCAAGGCGCCGCTGCCCGACATGACCGTGCTCGCGCCGGTGCGCGATGCGGTGGACGCGGAGCACGAGGGTCGGGGCGCGGTCGCGCGCGGAGCCGAGGTGCTGCGCCGCGGCGTGGTCACGGGCCTCCTGCGACCGGGCGCCCGCCTGCCCGAGGAACGGCTGGCGGCGGTCCTGGGCATCTCCCGCAACTCCCTGCGCGCAGCCTTCGACGAGATCGAGCAGGAGCACCTGGTCGAGCGCGAGCGCCATCGCGGCATCCGCGTATGCCTTCCGGATGAGGCCACGGTCCATCAGCTCTACCGCGCCCGGCTGGCCCTCGAGGGGGCGGCTCTGCGCTGGCCGGAGGCGGGGACTCGTCATCGTGCGGTCGAGCAGATGAGCGCCGCCGTGGAGACCGGCCGCTGGGCCCGCAACGCCGGGCAGGTGGCCGCCATGGCCGAGGCCAACGACGCCTTCCACCGGGCCGTCGTCTCGCTGTCCGGCTCGCTCCGCCAGCTCGAGCTCATGAAGCGGGTGCAGTCCGAGCTGCGCCTGCTCTTCCACACGCTCGATGACACTCCGGCGTTCCACCAGCCGTGGGTCGAGCGCAATGCGGCGCTCGTGGACCTCGTGGCCCAGGAGCGCGATGCCGAGGCGACCGACCGGATCGGGGCATACCTGCGGGACTCCCGGGGCATGATCCTGGAGCTGTGGGGCCGCTCTTCCTGCAGCCGGCCATCACCGGCGAGCGGAAGGCCGTCTGGGTCCTGCTCGTGATCGCCCTGCCGCTGCTGGGCTCGTTGGGCTGGCTCTTCCTGGGGCGCCCCGGCGCCCGCCGCCAGCTCGCCGCCGTCGGACAGGGTTGAGGCACCCCTCGTCGGCGAGCCCCTCGGGCTGTACAAATTCTTGTACAGGGAGGTCGAATGAAGACGATGACCTATTCCGAATCGCGCCAGCGCTACGCCGAGGTGCTGGACTCTGTCGTGGATGACCGTGAGGGTGTCGTGATCACCCGCTCGGGTCGCGAGTCCGCCGTCATCCTCTCGCTGGAGGACTACGAGTCCTTGCGGGAGACGGCGTACCTCATGCGCCTGCCCGCCAATGCCCGGCGTCTCCTGGATGCCATGGAGAGGCTGGAGGCGGGGCAGGGCCAGGCCCACGAACTGCTCCCGGAGGACTGAGAGTGCAGCTGCTCTGGGACGAGGCCGCCTGGGAGGAGTATCTGTGGCGGCAGTCCCAGGACCGGAAGGTCCTCAAGCGCATCAACAGGCTTCTCGAGGACATCCAGCGCAACGGAAATGAAGGCATCGGCAAGCTCGAAGCGCTCAAGCACGACTTCGGCGGCTTCTGGTCGCGGCTGATCACCGATGAGCACCGACTGGTCTGCAAGGTCCTCGAGGATCGTGTGCTGATAGCCCAGTGCCGCTACCACTACGGCCGCTGACATGGATCCGCGCGTGGTGACCTGCGCTACAGTCTGAGGCTGTATCCCCTAGTGGGACCGCATATCCTCCTCCGAAGGGGCACGCCATGAAGACTGCTGTGCGCCGACCGATCACTCTTCTTGCGTCCGTGATGCTGCTGGCGTCGACCACGGCGGAGGGCATCCGCCGCCCCGGCCGCAACCCATGCCTCGCCGACAGGCGGGGACATCACCAAGATGCAGTACGACGTCCTGCTGCGGAACTTCAGCCCCCAGGAGATCATCGAGCTCGAGGAGATCTCGAGCCAGGCAGAGATCCAGGATCTCGTCAGGATCATCGAAGGAGCCTCACCTCGGCGTGCGGCTCAGGGCTCCGCCATTCCTCAGGCCACCGTCGTTCCACTGGCCGCGGCGACCGATGAGACCAACGGCTGCAGCTATTCCCCGGATCAGTGGGGACGTGCCGATTTCAAGCCCACCTGCGACGATCACGACCGGTGCTACTCGTCCACGAGCTACGTCAATCGCCTGGACTGCGACACGGTGTTCCTCTCCGGGCTCAGGGCCAGCTGCACCGGGGCCTACCCCACCGAGGCGTTCCGACGCAGCGCCTGCCTCGGGGTGGCTGATCTCTACTACTTCGCGGTGCGAAATACAGGTGGAGCCTTCTACGAGGGACAAGGCCTGAACAACTAGTCGGCCGAGCCTCAGCGCCGCTGGTGGCGTTCCGACTTGTAGCGCTCCACCGCCCGCCTGCTGGAGCGCCATGACCCATCTGGCGTTTGCTCTGCCTCCAACCGCCCGCGATACGCGGCTTGTCGCAGTGCGTCGTAGGTGAGCTCGTCGTCGACGAGTGCTTGAAGGGGCACGAATCGCGACGGCCCGGCGATCTCGGGAATGAGATGGTGGAGGTTGTCGATGACAGATCGGCAGATCTGCTCGGCGAGCGGCCCCATGTCTCCGGCGTCCGCCTTCGCCAGCGCCTTCAGGTACTTCTCACGGTTCTTCCTCAGGATGATGACCGGCGGCCACCCCAGACGCACCAGGATGAGGTTGAGGACCAGGCGTCCGGTTCGTCCGTTCCCATCGATGAAGGGGTGGATCTGCTCGAAGTCCCTGTGCAGCTGGGCCAGGTACTCGGGGATCTCTGAGAGGAGTCGGCTGTCGTCCTGGGTCATCGCCTTCAGCGCATTTGCGCGTTCGATCCACCCACTTAGATCGGCAGAGACCTGGACATGAGCTGGAGGCTTCATGCCGTCCGAGAACGCCTGGATCTCATGTTGCCGGAATGAGCCCGGCCCCTCATCTGGTCCGGCGTCCGGGTGCGGGCGCACGCTCCAGACCTTGTCCATGAGCGTGTGGTGTATGCGACGCACCTCCGTCATGGAGATCAGGTCCTCCGTGGCCCATCCCTCCGGTTCCAGTGCCTGTCCGTACACCCACCGGGATGCTTCGCCGTAGCCCAGGACCTCCATATAGTCGCCGACCTCCTTGGAGCCGACGGCCTTCTGGTCATCGAGAAGGCTCTTGACCTCCCGGAGCACGAGAGTGTTGCCCTCGATCGCGGTGGAGTGGTGCGCTTCGAGGTGCCATAGGTCATCCCAGATCTCCTTGGCCTCACGAGGCCTGGGCAGTCCTCCCCACTCGTCCAGCAGCCCGATCGCCTGGGCGAAGCGCTCGTACACACTGGCGCGCGATGGTCGGCCTCGACTCGGCATGTGCCCTCCCCGGAAAAGTTGTTACATCTCCCTCGCACTAAATGCACGCAACAATCTACTCGACGCCAGCTCGGGCGGGTAGATGCGTCTGTGCATGTCAGCCCATCCTTCAGAGCACCGCGATCTTCTGCCAGACCTTGCGGGCCATGTCGGAGGTCAGGGTCTCGAGGCCCTCCACGCCGTCGATGATCTCGCCGTCCGTCGTGTCCTCGGCGAACAGGGCAGCGGTCTTGCCCACGAGCGAGAGCATCTCCGTGCAGTAGTCCAGGTAGTGGCGCAGCTGCTCGCGACTGAGATCCAGGCCGCCGTCGGCGCGCGAGCCCCGCTCCAGGCGCTCGGGGACCTTGGTCAGCTGATGCATGTCGATCACGTGAGCCAGGGAGCGCAGGCGGTGCAGCAGCCGCATCACGCGCGCCCGCTCCATCCGCTCCGGCACGGCGATCAGGAAGAACACCGCCAGGCCCGCGAACACCGCGTTGTTGATGACGGTCTCCAGCAGCGGCAGGAAGTCGATCGGGCTGATGGCCTCCGGATCGGCCCAGATGTCGGCCGCGGCCAGCGCGATCGTCAGTGTCACGAACACGACGATGAGCGCGACCAGCAGCCGCGACATGAAGCGGGCGAACCGGATGCGACGGCGGCTGATGCCGCCCTCCGAGCCGACCTCGTCCACGAGCGCCGCGAGCTCGCCGCAGACCTCCCACAGCCCGCGATCCGGGAAGCGGGAGCGGATGCGATGCTGGAGCGCGCGCGTGGAATCGCGCACCGCCTCGTGCTTGAGGCTCTGGTACCGGCTGCCGTCGGGAGGGCTGTCGTCGTGGTCGTCGGGCCGCTCGGCCAGCTCATCGAGGTAGGACACCAGGAGAGGGTAGGGCACGCAGCGGCCCGCGCGGCGCCGTCGTCGGCAGGGTGCTGATCAGTAGGCTGTGGGGCTTCCCCGCGACCCCCGACGACGAGGCTGATGTGACCCCTGCGCGCTCCCGGATGACGACCCCCGCCAAGATCGGCATCGGCTGCGGCGGCTGCCTGGGCCTGCTGGTCCTCGCCTTCGTGGTTCTGGTGGTCATCGCGCTGATCGTCGGCTCGTCCGCCGAGGAGGCCGAAGGTCCGCGGCCGGGCTCGTCGGCGTCGTCCGCACCGCAGGCGCCGGAGGCCCCGTCATCGGAGGCGCAGGAGCCTGGCGGGGCCGAGTCGTCCGAGGCAGCAGAGGCACCCGAGGCGGTCGAGACGTCGGCGCCGGCCTCGGAGCCCGAGAGCTCGCCCGCACCCGTCGACGACAGCGCCGCCTCCGACTCCGCTGAGGCCCTGACCGTGCTGGAGACCCTGGACATCAAGGGCCGCGCGCCGAAGACCGGCTATGGCCGCGATCTCTTCGGTCCCACCTGGCACGACGTCGACGGCAACGGGTGCAGCACCCGCAATGACATCCTGGCCCGCGACCTCACGGGCATCGAGCGCGAGGACGGCTGCTCCGTGTCCTCCGGTCTGCTGCAGGACCCCTACACGGACACCGCGATCGACTTCACCGCGGGAATGGACACCTCCGCCGAGGTGCAGATCGATCACGTGGTGGCGCTGTCCGATGCCTGGCAGAAGGGCGCCCAGCAGCTGAGCGAGCAGCAGCGGCTGGTCTTCGCCAACGACCCGCTGAACCTCCTGGCCGTCGACGGTCCGACCAACCAGTCCAAGGGCGACGGCGACGCCGCGACCTGGCTGCCGCCGAACCGCTCCTACTGGTGCCCCTACGTGGCGCGGCAGGTCGATGTGAAGGCCAAGTACGACCTGTGGGTCACCCAGCCCGAGCACGACCGGATGGCGGAGGTGCTGCGGGACTGCGAGGGGGAGTCGTCGTCCGACTCCGGTTCGGGCTCGGACCAGAGCTCGACGCGGGCGCCCGCCGAGAGCGCACCGCAGCCCGCCCAGGAGCCTGCCCCGGCACCCGCTGCACCGGGCGCAGCCTTCGCGAACTGCTCCGAGGCCCGG
Organism: Kocuria sp. 2SI; assembly: GCF_005502825.1. Classification (NCBI taxonomy): domain Bacteria; kingdom Bacillati; phylum Actinomycetota; class Actinomycetes; order Micrococcales; family Micrococcaceae; genus Kocuria; species Kocuria sp. 2SI. The sequence goes on from NZ_SCNB01000011.1 coordinate 15,313, forward strand.
GCCGCCGGCGCCGCGCCCCTGTACCGCGGCATGCCCGGCTATGCGCCGCGCATGGATGGCGACGGTGACGGGGTCGCCTGCGAGTGACCGGCGTCGCGGCCGTGTGACGCTTCTCGCGGGTCGGATGGCCCCGGAGGCCTGGCAGGCAGAGCGAGCCGAGGTCTAGCGTTGAGGGTTCTGCCGCGAGCGTGAGGCCTCCGCCGCGGTGATGCAGTTCTTCATCGATCCATCATCCCGGGAGGTGTCCTGTGACCGCTGTGCATGAGACCCAGGGCGGCGCCGTGCTGTCGCCGACGCGCCGCCGCATCGCGCTGATGGCCCTGGCCCTCGGAGGCTTCGGCATCGGCTCCGCCGAGTTCGTCTCCATGGGGCTGCTCCCGCAGATCGCCCAGGGGCTGCTGCCCGAGATGATGGCCGCGGACCCGGAGCAGGGCGTGGCCCGCGCCGGATGGGCCATCACCGCCTACGCGCTGGGCGTGGTGGTCGGCGCCCCGCTGCTGTCGCTGCTGGCCGTGCGCCTGAGCCGCACCCGCCTGATCGTAGTGTTCGCGGGACTGCTGTGCGTGTCCACCCTGGCCTCCGGGCTGATGCCGAGCTTCGAGCTGACGCTGCTGGCCCGCTTCATCGCAGGGCTGCCGCACGGCGCCTACCTGGGGGTGGCCTCGCTGCTGGCGGCCTCCCTCATGGGCCCCGGTTCGCAGGGCAAGGGCGCAGCCGTCGCCCTGTCCGGGCTGACCGTGGCCAATCTGGTGGGCGTGCCCATGCTCACGGCTCTGGGGCAGGCGGCCGGATGGCGCGCGGCCTTCCTGACGATCGCCGCGGTCTTCGCGCTGACCGCCGTCCTGGTGGCCACCACGATCCCGTCCCAGCCCGCCCCGCAGGGCCGACGGATCCAGGACGAGCTGCGCGCCTTCTCCCGGGTCCAGCTGTGGGTGGTCATGCTGATCGCCGCGGTGGGGTTCGCCGGGTCGTTCGCCGTGTTCAGCTACATCGCGGACATCGGCCAGCAGGTCGCCGGCATGAGCGCCGGATTCATCCCCGTGCTGCTGGCGTTGGCCGGACTGGGCATGACCATCGGCAACGCGATCGGCGGCTTCACGACGGACCGCTCCTTGGACAGGACGCTTCTGGTGGCCTTCCCGCTCTACATCGCGGCCATGGTGCTGATGGTCTCCGTGGTGACGGACCCGGTCGGGCTGAGCATCGCGTTCTTCCTCACCAACATGGGCCACGCGACGCTGGGCCCGGCCATGCAGACCTGGCTCATGCGCATCGCCGGCCCCTCCGAGATGCTGGGCGCCTCGCTGCACCACGCGGCGTTCAACGTGGCGAACGCGCTGGGCGCGCTGCTGGGCGGCATGGTGATCTCCGCGGGCCTCGGCCTGGCGGCCCCCACAGTGGTCGGGCTGGTCGTGGCGAGCCTGGGCTTCACGATGCTGCTGGGCAGCTTCGCCCTGCTGCGCCTGCGCTCGCGGCGATTCCGCCGCGAGCTCGACACCGCGCAGGTCCCGGTGCAGTCCCCCGAGGCCGCCTCGGCCCGCTGAGCTCGCCCGGCCCGTCCTGGCCGCGCGGCTCGCAGGTGCTCGCGCAGCCGATGCACCCCCGTCTTGACGGGCGTCCTACGATGAGGTCACCGCGTGCCGGAGACGCCGGTCGCGGATCGCGAGGAGGATGACATGGATCCCCTGTACACCACCGAGGCGCTCGCCACCGGAGCAGGACGCGACGGCAGCGTGACCGTCCCCGACGGAGGCCTGGAATTCGATCTGGCTTCACCCCGGGCCATGGGCGGCAGCGGCAACGGGAGCAATCCGGAGCAGCTCTTCGCCGCGGGCTACGCGGCCTGCTTCCACTCCGCGCTGCAGCTCACCGCCAAGCAGCGCGGCAAGGACCTGGGCGACTCCTCCGTGGGCGCCAAGGTCTCCATCGGCAAGGAGGGCGAGGGGTTCGGCCTGGCGGTCGAGCTCGAGGTCGTCATCCCGGGCATGCCGCACGACGAGGCGCAGGAGCTGGCCGATGCGGCGCATCAGGTCTGCCCGTACTCCAATGCCACGCGCGGCAACATCCCGGTGGAGGTCACGGTCTCGGACGACTGATCCGCGGCCTCACGGCACCTGGTACGACGCGTTCGGGGCATCTGTGATGAGCATGTGCCCCGGCGCGTGACCGATCGCGAAGGGGACGCCGCTGGCCGCGATGGCCGCCTGGGGCGTGACGCCGCAGGCCCAGAAGACCGGCAGCCATCCGTCGGGGATCTCCACGGCGTCGCCGTAGTCCGGACGGGAGAGGTCCTCGATGCCGATCGCGGCCGGATCGCCCACGTGCAGGGGTGCACCGTGCACGGCCGGGTAGCGCGAGGTGATGCGCACGGCGTCGGCGACCATGGAGCCTGGCAGCGGCCGCATGGAGACCACGGTGGGCCCGTGCAGCCGGCCTGCGGAGCCGGCTGAGATCGACGTGCGGTACATCGGCACGTTGACGCCCTGGTCCTGATGCGCCAGCGGCAGCCCGGCCTCCAGCAGCGCGGCCTCGAACGTGAAGCTGCACCCGATCAGGAAGGCCACCAGGTCATCGCGCCACAGCTCGGTGACGTCGGCGGGGGAGTCCACGAGCTCGCCGTCGCGGTGGACGGTGTAGCGCGGGATGTCGGTGCGGATGTCGCCGCCGGGCAGCAGGTCGCTGCTGAGCTGACCGGCCTCGAGTACGCCCAGCAGCGGGCAGGACTTGGGGTTGCGGTGGGCGAAGAGCAGGACGTCGTACGCCCAGTCCTGCGGCACCGCGATGAGATTGGCCTGGGCGAAGCCGTCCGACCACCCGGAGGTGGGGACGGCCCGCCCGGCGCGGAACAGCTCCCGAGCGGCGGCAGGGCTCAGCTGGGAGACGGGTGCGTCGCCGTTCATCGGAGCTCCTGTCGTCGCGCGGGTCATGGCCTTCAGGATGCCAGAGGCGTCACGCCCAGAGGGCCGCGATGCCGGACAGGGACTTCCAGCCGAGGATGTAGGTCAGGATCAGCACCAGGGCGCCGATGATGGCCAGCCACTTGGGGTAGCTGTAGCCGTGCAGCAGGTCCCGGCGGAACCAGGCCACGATCATGATCACCGTGAAGCCGATCGGCAGGATCAGCCCGTTGACCGCGCCGGCCACGATCAGCAGGGTCGACGGCGCCTGGCCGAGCAGCAGGAAGACGATCGCCGAGAAGACGATGAACGCGACCGTGAGGATGTTGCGGGCGCCGGCCTTGGTCTTGTCCGAGGTGAGGAACGAGACCGAGGTGTAGGCCGCGCCGATCACCGAGGAGACCGCAGCCGCCCAGAGGATGAGGCCGAACAGGCGCAGGCCGACTGCGCCGGCGGCCTGCTCGAAGGCCTGAGCCGCGAGGTTGTCGCCGACCAGCTCCGCGCCGCCGGCCACGACGCCCAGGATCGCCAGGAACAGCAGGAAGCGCATGATTCCGGTGATGATGATGCCGATCACGGAGGAGCCGGAGATCCGCTTGGCGTTCTCCGGTCCGGTGATCCCGGAGTCGACCATGCGGTGGGCGCCGGCGTAGGTGATGTAACCGCCGATGGTGCCGCCGATCAGGGTGACGATCACGACGTAGCTGATCTGCTCGGGGAGGACCATGTTCTTCATGGCCTCGCCCACAGGCGGGTCCGAGACGATGGCCACGTAGCCGGTCACCAGGATCATCACGACGCCGAGCGCGACCACGATCTTGTCCAGGGCCATGCCGGCCTTGCGGGACAGGAACACGCCGATGGCCAGCGCGGCGGTGATCAGGCCGCCCCACTTGGCGTCCAGGCCGGTCATGGCGTTGAGGCCCAGGCCGCCGCCGGCGGTGTTGCCGATGTTGAACACCAGGCCGCCCATCGCCACGAGCGCGGCGACGAGCCAGCCGACGCCGGGAAGCACTGCGTTGCCCAGCTGCTGTGCCTTGAGTCCGGAGACGCCGATGACGCGCCAGACGTTCAACTGCACCGCGATGTCCACCAGGATCGAGACCAGGATCGCGAAGGCGAAGGCCGCGCCCATCTGGACGGTGAAGTTGGCGGTCTGGGTGATGAAGCCCGGTCCGATGGCGCTGGTGGCCATCAGGAAGAGGGCGCCCAGGATGGCCTGACGGGTCGAGCTGGAGACCATGCCGGGGGAGGCCTTGGCGCTCTGCGCGTCGGTGGAGTCGGCGTCCTGCACGGGAGCCTGCTCGGGGTGCTGCTGGGTCATGGTCTGCCTCGAGACGATCAGCGGGGCGGCGTGGTGCGGCCCCGGGTGGTGCGCGCCGGGCGGTGCGGTTCACCGTCGGCGTGGAGCCCTTCGCAGAGGGGAGTCCGGGTCAGTGGAGGACACAGTACAGATTGTTCAACAAATTGACGAGATCTGCGCCACATCCGGGTTGATCTCCTTTTTGTGACCCGTCTCACGGTCGCCTACCGTAGAGTCACTGACCCCTATCCACCAGGAGCCCCCGTGCGCGAGATCAGCATTCCGCCTGCTGTCGAAACCCCCCGAGACACGAACGTGACGGAGCTGCTGCTGCGCAATGCGCGCAAGCCCTCCGATCCGGCGATCTACTCCCACCGCGTGGGTGAGCAGTGGGTCGATCTGCGGGCCAGCGAGGTGGTGCAGCAGGTCACCGCCCTGGCCAAGGGGCTGGTGGCCGCCGGCATCGAGCCGGGGGACCGTGTGGGGCTGATGTCGCGCAATCGCCTGGAGTGGAGCCTGATCGACTTCGCGATCTGGTTCGCCGGTGCGGTCTCCGTGCCGGTGTACGAGTCGTCGGCACCGTCGCAGCTGCACTGGAACCTGGCGGACTCGGGCGCCACGGCGCTCGTCGTCGAGACCCCGGAGCACAAGGCCGTGTTCGAGCGGGCGGCCCAGGACAAGGACCTCTCCGCCGTGCACAGCGTGTGGTGCTTCGACGAGGGCGCGCTCGATCACCTGCGCGAGGGTGGCAAGGACGTCCCGGAGGAGGAGATCGAGCGCCGCCGCGATCTCGCCGGCCTCGACGATCTCGCCACGATCATCTACACCTCGGGCACCACCGGGAAGCCCAAGGGCTGCGAGATCACCCACGGCAACTTCGTGGAGCTGGCCGAGGCCGCCCGGCTGTCCATCCCGGAGATCCTGCACGAAGGCTCCCGCACGGTGATGTTCCTGCCGCTGGCGCACGTGTTCGCCCGCTACATCTCGGTGCTGTCGGTGGCCTCGGGGTGCACCATGGCCTACACCGCGGATATGAAGAACCTGCTGCCGGACCTGCAGAGCTTCCACCCCGACTTCCTGCTCGTCGTCCCGCGCGTGTTCGAGAAGGTGTACAACTCCGCCCAGCAGAAGGCGGAGGCCGGCGGCCGCGGGAAGATCTTCGACCGCGCCGCGGCCGTCTCGATCGCCTGGTCGCGCGCCGAGCAGGCCGGGAAGGTGCCGCTCGGGCTGAAGATCCAGCACGCGATCTTCGACCGCCTGGTCTACGCCAAGCTGCGCGAGGCCATGGGAGGGAAGGTCACGCACGCGGTCTCCGGCGGCGGCCCGCTGGGCGAGCGCCTGGCGCACTTCTTCCACGGCGTCGGCCTGATGGTGCTCGAGGGCTACGGCCTCACCGAGACCACCGCGCCGCAGACCGTGAACACCCCGACCGCACTGCGCATCGGCAGCGTCGGGCGTCCCCTGCCGGGCAACGCGGTGCGGATCTCGGACATGGGCGAGGTCCAGGCCAAGGGCCTCGCCGTGATGCGCGGCTACTGGAACAGCCCGGAGAAGACCGAGGAGGCCTTCGAGGACGGCTGGTTCCGCACCGGCGACCTGGGCGAGCTCGACGACGACGGCTACCTGCGCATCACCGGGCGCATCAAGGAGCTGATCGTGACCGCCGGCGGCAAGAACGTCAGCCCGGTGGTCCTGGAGGACCAGATCCGTGCGCACACGCTGGTCTCGCAGTGCATCGCCGTGGGCGACAACCGCCCGTTCATCGCCGCGCTGATCACCCTGGACGAGGAGGCGCTGCCCGGCTGGCTGGAGGCCCACGGGCTGGATCCGGAGATGTCCCTTGACGACGCCCGCCAGAACGACCAGGTGCGCGCGGCGATCGCTAAGTCCATCGACAAGGCCAACCAGGCGGTCTCGCGCGCTGAGCAGATCAAGGAGCACCGGATCCTGTCCTCGGACTTCTCGGAGAACGACGGCACCCTCACCCCGTCCCTGAAGCTCAAGCGTGCCCAGGTGCTGCGGACCTACGAGGACGTCGTGAACGAGATCTACGGCGGTCCGCGCAAGGACTGAGCGGACGGGGCGGGGAATCAAGCGGGCCCGGGATCCGCTGTACGGGTCAGAGACCCAAGCACCTGCGATCCCGAAAGGCCCGCGCCATGCCCCTTCCTCTGTCCGTCCTCGACTTCGCCTCCGTCCGCAGCGGAAAGACCGTGGGGGAGGCCTTCCAGGAGTCCGTAGAGCTCGCCCAGGCCGCCGAGCGGCTGGGCTACGAGCGCGTCTGGTACACCGAGCACCACAACATGAGCTCGATCGCCTCGGCTGCCCCGGCCGTGCTGATCGCGCACATCGCCGCTCAGACCGAGTCGATCCGGCTCGGCTCGGGTGGCGTCATGCTGCCCAACCACGCTCCGCTGATCATCGCGGAGCAGTTCGGCACCCTCGCCGAGCTGCACCCCGGGCGCATCGATCTGGGCCTGGGCCGCGCGCCCGGCACCGATCAGGCCGCCGTGCGCGCCATGCGCCGCGACCCCCGTGCCGCCGAGGAGTTCCCGCAGGACGTCAAGGAGCTGCAGGCCTTCCTGCGCGACGAGTCCGTGGTCCCCGGCCTGCGCGCCGTCCCCGGCGCCGGCACGAACGTGCCGCTCTACATCCTGGGCTCGTCGATGTTCGGCGCCACCCTGGCCGCCGCCTACGGCCTGCCGTACTCGTTCGCCTCGCACTTCGCCCCGGAGGCCCTCGAGCAGGCCACGCAGGCCTACCGCGCGCAGTTCCAGCCCTCCGAGGTGCTCGATGAGCCGTACGTGATCGCCGCGGTCAACGTCGTGGGTCGCGACAACCCGGACGACGCGGCGCAGGAGCTTGAGTGGTACCGCCGCTCCCGCGTGCGCCAGATGGCCGGACGCGGCCGGGAGCTCTCCGAGGAGGAGCTCGACCTGGTCATGCACTCCCCGGCCGGGCAGCAGATCCTCAACATGATCCGCTACACGGCCGTGGGCGACGGCGCCCAGGTCAAGCAGTACGTGGAGGACTTCGCGGCCCGCGCCAGCGCCGACGAGATCATGGTCGCTCCGGTGGGCTCCACCTCCGAGGGTGCCATCGACTCCCTGCGCGTGCTGCGCGAGGCCTGGGGCCGTTGAGGCAGCCCCCACCCCGATCCAGGAATCGACCGGAAGGGCAGCAGCCATGCCCCGTCTCGTCTACGTCACCTTCTCCTCCGACGCGGCCCCTTCGGAGCCGAGGGCGCTGAGGCCTATGCCGAGGCGCCGGTCTCGCATGGCAGGGGATGTATGTCAGCGGAGCCGCTGAGCGGCCGGATCGACGGCGGCCGCCGTGCGGGGCCAGAATGGCAAGCATGATGAGTTCTCTGCGGCCCCGTCAGATCCGTGCCGAGCGCCGGCGCCAGCTCGCCCAGCATCGACGCACCATGCGCAGGCTTCGCAGGTCGGGAGCCGGGAGCTCCGCGACCTCGGCTCTCACCGCGTCGACCACTGCGGTGACGACCTTCCCCAGGGCGGCGGGGAGGTCGCCCGACGCGCTGGCTCGCCGCCAGGCGCGCATGTATGCCGTGACCGGCATGCTGCATCTGGCGGTCCCCGGCGTCTACGAGAGCATCATCCCGGAGGCGCTGCCCGGGACGCCTCGCCAGTGGGCTGTGTGGTCGGGCGTCGCCGAGCTCGGTGTGGCCGGGCTGCTGGCCATGCCTCGGACCCGTCGGCTGGGCGGTGCGGCGTCGGCCGCGCTCCTCGTGGGCGTGTGGCCGGGCAACATCAAGATGGCCGTGGACTGGCGGGACAAGCCGTGGCCGGCTCAGGCCGTCGCGATCGGGCGCGTCCCGCTGCAGATCCCGCTCATCCGCTCGGCGGTCGCCATCGCCCGCGGCTGAAGCGGTGCGGGCGTCGTCGAGCGTCAACTGGAACGCCGAGGGGACGCAGCTGACCCCGTACGCGCTGAGGGGACCCGTCCGACGCCTTCCTGCACCTGAAAGGGTGTCAGGTGAGTCCCCTCGGCGACGAAAGCGTCCGATGGGTCCCCTCGACGATGAATGCCGCGGCGCAGGGCGACCCGACGGCGTCGTCGTGCGGGATGCGCTCGCTCAGCGCGTCCAGGGGGCCTTGCCGCGGGCGGGCCCGTCGGCCCGGGGCTCCGCCTCGGTGCCGGACGGGGCCTCGGACCCGGACTCGCCGGCAGCCTCCACGGACGACATCTCGCCTGTCGCCTCGTCGGCCCAGCGGTCCTTCTCATAGTCGTACTCCGCCGGCTCGCCGTTCTCGTCGGTGCGGCGGTACCACTCGGTGTACTCGGGGGAGGTCGAGTCGAAGTCGCGTCCGGCGGAGGACCCCTCGGTCTCGTGCTTGACGGCCAGGGCGAAGTCGTCGCCGTGCTCGGACATGCCCGTGCGCATGGCGTCGTCGATCGCCACCCGCGCGTACTGGACGCGCAGCATCATGGGGTCGGTCGACAGCAGCCGGAAGAACGCCGGCATGATGCACAGCAGGATCACGGCGAAGGGCAGGGCCGCCACCGTGACGAGGTCCTGCAGCCCCTGCAGGGCATCGGCCCCGCCCACGACCAGCATCACGGCGGCCACGCCGGCCAGGGCCAGCGCCCAGAAGGCGACGACCGGCTTGGTCGGCTCGGGGTTGCCGCGCTGGGACATCGAGGCCATGACCACAGAGGCCGAGTCGGCCGAGGTGATGAAGAAGACCGCCAGCAGGATCATCACGGCCACCGAGCTGATCTGGGACATCGGCAGGGCGTCGAGCATCTGGAAGAGCATGTCCTCGGGGGAGGCCGCTCCGGCGATGTCGCTGCCCGAGCGCTGCAGCCAGATGGCGGTGCCGCCGAAGATCGAGAAGGCGAGCACGCAGATGGCGGTGGGGGCCAGCAGCACCACGGTCACGTACTGGCGCAGGGTGCGCCCGCGCGAGATCTGTGCGACGAACGCGCCCACGAACGGCGCCCACGAGACCCACCAGGCCCAGTAGAACAGGGTCCAGTAGCGCATGAACTCCTCGGCGTCGGGGCCCTTGGAGGCGGACATCGAGAGCATGTCGAACATCTCGCCGAAGTACGTGGCCACCACGGAGGGGATGAAGTTCAGCAGGAAGACCGTGGGGCCGACCACGAACAGGAAGAACGCCACGGCGGCGGCCAGGACCATGTTGACGTTCGACAGCAGCCGGATGCCCTTGGCGATGCCGGAGACGGCCGAGATCAGGAAGCACGCGGTGAGCACGGCGATGATCCCGATCAGCACGGCGTTGGACACCGGGCCGATGCCCGCCACGACCTCCACGCCGCGGCCGATCTGCAGGGTGCCCAGCCCGAGCGAGGCGGCCGTGGCGAACAGGATGCCGATCACGGCGAAGGCGTCGATCAGCCGCCCCCAGACGCTGCCCGGCGCCCGCTGGCCGAAGATCGCCGAGATCAGCAGGGGACGGCCGCGGCGGTAGGCGGCGTAGCCCATGGCCGCGCCGACCATGGCGTAGATCGCCCAGGCCTGCAGACCCCAGTGGAAGATCGTCTGCGCCATCGCCGAGTGCATGGCCTGCAGCGACTCGGGCTCAGCACGCCCCGGCGGCGGGGTCATGTAGTACGTCACAGGCTCGTAGGCGCCGAAGAAGATCAGGCCCACGCCCATGCCCGCCGCGAAGAGCATCGCGATCCAGGAGCGCATGGAGTAGGCCGGCTGCTCGCCGTCCTTGCCGAGCGGGATGCGCCCGAAGCGGGAGAAGCCCACGAACAGCAGGAACAGCAGGACGACGGCCGCCAGGGTCGTGAAGATCCAGCCGCCGTAGGTGACGGTGAAGCTCAGGGCGCTGGTCGAGGCGGAGGTGAGGCTCTCGGTGGACAGCGCGCCCCAGAGGATGAAGGCGACGATGAGGCCGCCGGCCACCCCGAAGGTGATCTTGTCGGTGCGGTAGCGCACCCGCTGCTCGTCGACGGCCACGCCGGGGACGAGCCCCGGGTGAGTGCCGTGGGGGTACTCGGCGTCGCCGGAATCGGGAGCCTGCTCGGAAGCCGGGCTGGAGGAGGGCATAGGGAAGCTCGAGTTTCGGTGGAGGGAGGGGCCCGAGAGGGCCGGTGAGCGCTCCACGGTATACCGACGGGCTCAGGCTCCCGGTGTGATGCCGCTCGCTGGGGCCGTGGGCGGCGGGATCTCGTCGGATGGGATGAGGGCCCGTTCATGCTTCCGAACGGCGACGCGGCCGCGGCGCGCTCCTACGCTGAGAGCCATGTCCGCCACCACGTCCCAGACCGCCGCCCCGTGGGCTGCGTCGGCGCCGGAGCCGCCCCGTCAGCCCTGCAGTCCGCGCAGGCTGCAGCGCCCGTGGTTCACCGCGATCCTCACGCTGCTCGCCTTCCTGCTCGGGCCGGTGGTCTGGGGGCTGATCCTGGTCGTGGTGCTGACCCAGGGCGATCCGCTGGACACCTTGGACGTGTACGGCCCGGGCCGGCCCGTGGTCCTGCTCTCGGTCCTGGATGTGGTCCTGGGACTGATCGCGGTGGCACTGGTCCCCGTGGCGCTGCGGCACGGGTTCACCGACGCGCAGGCGCTCGAGGACGGCTCCGTGGATCCGGCAGAGCTGGTGGACCGGCCCGAGCCCCGCTCGGCGCTGATCGCCGCCCTGATCATCGGCGTGTGCGTGTCCCTCTCGGTCTCGGCGTGGCTGGCCTCGCTGTTCACCATGATCTCGATCTCCTCACGGGGACGTCGGTCGTGGGCGGGGCTGGTCTACGTCGTCACGGTGGCCGCGACCATCGTCGGGTACTTCATCCAAGGCTCCGCCGAGGGGTGGTTCGAAGGCCTGCTGGTGTGCGGGGTCTCGGCCGTGATGCTCATGGTGCCTGTGCTGATCGGCATGTACCGGTGGTCTCGCCGCCGCCGGATCCGGGCCCTGCAGGCCGAGGCGCTGACGGCCCGAAGGGAGGCGGCCGCCCTGGTGCGCGAGGAGCACGCCCGCGCGGAGCAGTCCCGGGCGCAGGAGCGCACCCGGATCGCTCGGGAGATGCACGACACCCTCTCCCACCGCCTGGCCCTGATCAGCACGTACGCCGGTGCGCTGGACTACCGCGAGGACCTCGACCGCGACACCGTCCGCTCGACCGCTCGACTGGTGCAGCAGACGGCCGCGACGGCGTCGGCCGAGCTGCGCACCGTGCTCGACATCCTGCGCGACGACCCCGGGGACACCCGGCCCGAGCCCGATCTGCGGCAGCTGCCCGAGCTGCTGGCGGAGTTCCGCGCGGCAGGCGCCCGGATCGAGATGGTCGGCCGGGAGGTCGTCGACGCCGAGTCCGTGCCCGACACTGCGGCGCGCACGCTCTACCGGATCCTGCAGGAGGCGCTGACCAACGCGGTCAAGCACGCGCCCGGTGCGCCGGTGACCGTCCGCTGGTCTCGTCGCGCCGGGGCGGTGTCCCTGACGGTGAGCAATCCGCTGGTCGCCGACGCGCATCCGGAGCCCAGCGGCTTCGGCCTGGTGGGACTCGACGAGCGCGCTCGCGGTCTGGGTGGCACGATCAGCACTGAGCGCACCGAGACCATGTTCCGATTGGAGGCGTGCATCCCATGCCGCAGCTAGACAGCGATCCCGTCCGCATCCTGCTGGTCGACGACGAGTCCCTCATGCGTGCCGGACTGAAGCTGCTGCTCGACGGCGCCGAGAACCTCCAGGTCGTGGGCGAGGCCGCCGACGGCGCGGAGGCCGCCGAGCTCGCCGGTCAGCTGAGCCCGGACGTGGTCCTCATGGACATCCGCATGCCCCGTGTCGACGGGATCGAGGGATGTCGGCTCGTGCGCGCGCTGCCGCAGCCGCCCGAGGTCCTGATGCTCACGGCCTTCGACACCGACTCGTTCATCCTGGACGCCCTCGAGGCCGGGGCTCTGGGCTTCATGCTCAAGGACACCCCGCCGCGCCAGCTCGTGGAAGCCGTCCAGGAGACGGCCGCCGGCCGCTCCACGGTCTCCCCGCAGGTGCTCTCGCGGCTGATCGCCGTGGCCACGGCGCAGGGCAGGCAGCTCGGCACCCCTGAGGCGAGGCCGGGCTCCGTGTCCGTCTCGGACGGGGAGCAGTCCTCGTCGCAGGGCTCTGCTCCCCGGCCCCAGGTCGGGTCCGGGCCGGGGCTGGACGTCCTGAGCGCCCGGGAGCGCGAGATCGCCGAGGCCGTGGCCCGGGGACTGACGAACTCGGAGATCGCCGAGGAGATGTTCCTGTCGATCACCACGGTCAAGACGCACGTGGCCAGCATCTTCGCCAAGCTCGAGGTCACCAACCGCGTGCAGGTGGCCATCCGCGTGCTGGGCGCCTGAGGCGGCCGGGGCCTGGGCGCGCAGGACTCTGGGACAGCGCAGGGCGCTGAGACGACGCAGGGACCCCGCCGGTGCGATCCGGCGGGGCCCCTGGTCTGCGTGGTGCTGCGGTCGTGCGCGCTCAGGCGGCGGAGACGCCGAGCTGCTCGGCGAGCTCCGAGAGCCGCCGCGCCATGTTGACGTCCTTCTGCGTGATGGCCTCGACGTCGTGGCTGATCAGCGAGAGCTGCACGGAGGGATAGGTCAGCAGGACGTCGGGGTGGTGTCCGGCCTCCTCCGCAATCTCCGCCAGCGCGGTGACGAACTCGAGGCCGCTGAGGAAGTCGCCGGTGTCGAACGACGCGCGCAGCACGCCGTCCTCCACGCTCCAGTCGGCGAGCTGAGCCTCGGCGATCTCCTGGCCGGTGAGCTGTCCGGTGCTGTGATCCATGCGCCCAGCGTAGGACGGCGAGGAGCATTCGGGCAGGGGGCTGATGATCCGCGGCGAAGAGAGGCCCAGGACCCCTCCGGAAGGATGAGCGCCCGAAGTCGTCCCGGGGGCCGATGACCGGAGATGGTCGTCCTCAGTAGCTTCTGGAGCATGACGAGCGAGCAGCAGAACCAAGAGGGGGCTGAGGCCCCGCAGGACGTCGTGCAGCCTGCGCCGGGGCGGCCTCAGCCGGAGATCTGGCGCCTGCACCACCCGCAGCTCGGGCCGTTCAGCGTGGCGGTGGGCAATCGCGCCCAGCTCACCGAGGTCGATCCGCAGTTCCGCAGCGACGACATGGAGGGCCCGCAGAAGGGCTGCGTGTTCTTCCGCGGGACCCGCGTGCTCGCACGGGCCTCGCAGCTCGGCTCGCATCGCGTGGCCGTGCACCCGGAGGACGACGACGCCCGCACCGGATCCTCCGACGAGCAGCCCGACCAGGCGCCGGCCCCGGAGGCCAAGTCCCTGCTGCTCTCGTTCGCCGATCCCCGCATCGTGGTGAAGGCGGTCGGCGGCGGGACTCGGGTCGCCCACGTCCGCTTCAAGGACGGCAGCCAGGTGGCCGAGTTCGCACCGCCGGAAGGATCGTGGGCCGCACGTCGCCAGGCGGCCATGGAGGCCTCGCCCTGGAAGCGCGCGGTCTACCCGCTCATGGAGGGGATGGGGCGAGCGGGGGCGGCGATCGCGGGCATCGTGCTGCTGCCGCTGATCCTCCGTCTGCTCGATCCGGTGTGGAGCTTCCTGGGCCGGCTGCTGCCCGATCTCGGCATCCCGTGGCCGCAGATCAGCCTGCCCCGCCTCCCCTGGCCGGAGATCGACCTCCCCTCGATCCCCTGGCCCAGCATCGAGCTGCCCGAGTGGGCTGGCTTCCTGCTGGAGTACTCCAAGGTGTGGGTGCCGCTGCTGATCGGCATCGCGGTGGCCGTGGGAGCGCTGCGCGCAGCTCGGCGGACCCGGCGCACTCGCCAGGACTGGCAGGTCCGGCCGTCGTCACCTGCGACGTCCGCCGACGACCGGAGGCCGTCCTCCGGCGACGAGGCGGTGACGGAGGCCGACCGCCTCTCTGCGCTGTCGGGCGCCGACGCCGCGTCAGCGCCGGCCGCGGATCAGGAGCCGTCGAGGGCCGAGCGCAGCGCTCGCAGCTCCAGGCACCAGCCGCCTGCCTGGTCGTCGTAGGTCGGCCGCAGCGCGGCATCGGAGGCCCCGCCGTCGCGGAAGCCGGACTCCAGCATCCGGACCATGCACGAGCCGTCGTCCAGGGGATCGACCCAGAACTGCGTGAGGGTGCGAGGATCGTCGGAGCCCTCGAAGCCCTCCCAGCGGTAGGCGATGAACTCGCCGTCGAGCCTGTCCTCGACCGTGAGCGCGAAGGTTCCGTGCACGGGGTCGGTCACCGTGTGACGGTCGCCGTCCGAGGTGATCTCGTGCTCGCGGATCCGGCCGTCGTTGACCCACCACCCCGGGCGCGAGATCAGCTCCCAGGCCTCGTGCGCCGTGGCAGAGATGCGCACCGCGCCCTCGATGTGGTTCGGCACCCGGCCCTGCTCCGGGGCCGGTGCGGGCATCCGGTCCTGGTCCTCAGTGCGCAGCGCGATGCGGCGCAGCGTCTGCACATCCAGTCGGTGCATGGCGAGCATGGCCTGCGTGGAGCGCCGCGCGGCGACCGGGTCGGAGTCGGCCTGCAGCCGCATCATCTCCTGCGGGACGATCTGCCAGCTCATGCCGTAGCGGTCCTTGCACCACCCGCACATGGACTCGCTGCCCTCTCGGGTCAGCTCCTCCCAGTACCGGTCGACCTCGGCCTGGTCATCGCACATCAGGGAGATGGAGACGGACTCGTCGAGCTGGAAGTGCGGTCCTCCGTTGACGGCGCCGTAGCGCTGGCCGCCGAGCTCGAACTGGACGTAGAGCACGGAGCCCTCGCCGTCGGTGAATGGGTTGCCTCCGTGGTCGTGGAACACCTCCAGGATCCGCGAGCCGGGGACCAGGGAGGTCCAGTACTCGGCGGCCTCGAGGGCCTGGGTGTCGAACCAGAGATCGGTCTGCACGGAGGGCATGGGGTCCTCGTTCCACGACGATGGGCGCGCACCGGCGGCACCGGTGACGGCGCGGGCGCCGGAACGTCCTCAGTCCAGGGTGACCGGGACCGTGCGGAAGCCGCCCACGGGCGGCTGCTCGGGCACGGAGGCGCCTGCCCGCCCGAGCGTACCGGTGTCCAGCAGGACGCGCACGAGCTCGCGCAGGGGCGCGGTCACTGCGACGCTCCTGCGTCCTGATCGTGGGCCTGCTCAGCGGCCTCCGCCGCAGCCTCCTGGACGCCCTCGCGAGGCGCCTGGATGCCGACGTCGTGCAGGTGATGGCGCACCTCGTGCAGGAGGTAGTCGATCAGCCCGGCCACGGTGAAGGCGCGGCCGTCGGCCCGTGAGCCCGTGCGCCTGAGCTGCTGCTCGTCCAGGCCGTCCAGCAGGGCGGCCGTCTCATCGGCGGCCTGTGCGTACTCGGCGGCGACGACCGCCGGGTCCTGGGCTCCGTAGTCGGAGTCCACGGCGACCTGCTCCCCGTCCCAGGAGCCGAACCGCGGGTCGTCCTTCTCGAGCAGCAGCGAGATCCGCTCGTGGAACAGCCCCACCACATCGCGGGTGTGCGCGGCGTACTCCAGCGGGGACCAGACCTCAGCCGACGGGCGCTCGCGGACGTCGTCGCGCTCGATCGTCTCCTGCCACGAGGCGGCGGAGGCGCGAAGGGTCTCGGCGGCGGAGAGGTCGCGCAGTCCCGGGGAGAAGCCGCACTCGGCGCAGGGGCCCTCGGTCACGAAGGCCCAGTCGACGGTGTCGGGAGGGGTCGGGGTGGTGCTGTGAGTGCTCATGTCCTGAACCGTAGGCAGGCCGAACCCGCGATGACCAGGAGATGCCGCGGGTTCTGCGCCCCCGCAGCACGACGGGCCTCCCTCTGGTCAGAGGGAGGCCCGTCGATCGAGTCGGCTGGGGATCAGCCGGCCTCGGGGATGGTGATCGTCTGGCCGACCTCGAGCTGGTCGACGTTCGAGAGGCCGTTGGCCGCCGCGATGTCGTCGACCGTGATGCCCGACAGCGTCGAGATGTAGCCCAGGGTGTCGCCCTGGGTGACCGTGTACGGGCCGGGCTGGATCGACGGAGCCGCGCCCGGGTCGACGCCGACGGACTCCGGCACGCCGCCGTTGTACGGATCGACCGCTCCCGAGGCGGCACCGCCCTCAGCGCCTGCGGCATCCTCAGCGCCTGCGCCGCCCTCAGCGCCGGCAGCACCGCCGGCTGCGGCGTCGCCCTCAGCACCGGCCGCCGCGTCGCCGCCCTCGGCACCTGCTGCGGCATCGCCGCCAGCGGCACCCTCACCGCCGGCTGCGGCATCGCCGCCCTCAGCACCTGCCGCCCCGCCGGCGGCGGCATCGCCCTCGGCGCCGGCGGAAGCGCCAGCGGAGGCACCACCCGAAGCGCCGTCGGAGGCACCGCCCGACGCTCCCTCGGACGCCCCGCCCGAGGCGGACGAGCTGGACTCCGAGGCGCTGGAGTCGGAGGAGGACGAGTCGGAGGAGGCGTCGTCGCCACCTCCGCAGGCGGACAGCGTGAGCCCGGCGGCCAGGACGAGACCCAGGGGCGCGAGACGCAGATGCTTCTTCTCGGGGAACTGGAGAGCCATGGGGTGCCTTTCGATGAGATCGTGCCTGTCGTCACCCGCGAGAGCGCCGTGACCTGCGCTGATGGCGGCACAGGACCCTCGAGGCGTCGGACTGTCGGTCCGAGGCCCAGAGTAGGCCCGTTTGGTGATGGGGGCCACACCATGGTTTCCCGGGCATGTTCCTCTGCCCGTGCGCGTCGCCGTTCCCGGGCTGTCGTGGAGCGTCGATAGCCTGGTGGGATTGCGCGTCGGGTCCGTCTGTCGGGCTCCGTCGTCGTCCGACCTCAGCGCATCCGCGTTCATCCCCTGCATGAAGGAGAGATCCTGTGAGCATCCCCGCCTCCGAGGCACCGCAGCCGAACCCCCTCTGGAGCTCGCCGGACTGGTGGCGGCAGGCGGTCGTCTACCAGGTCTATCCGCGCAGCTTCCAGGACGCCGACGGCGACGGCCTGGGGGACCTGCGCGGCGTGACCCGTCGCGCGGACTACCTGCGGGACCTGGGAGTGGATGCCGTGTGGCTGAGCCCGTTCTATCCCTCGGAGCTGGCCGACGGTGGCTACGACGTCGCCGACTACCGCGACGTCGACCCCCGTCTGGGCACCCTCGAGGACTTCGACGAGCTCGTCGCGGCCCTGCACGAGCGGCAGATCAAGGTCGTCGTCGACATCGTGCCCAACCACAGCTCGGATCAGCACGTGTGGTTCCAGGAGGCGCTGGCCGCCGGGCCGGGCAGCCCCGAGCGCGCCCGCTACATCTTCCGGGAGGGCCGAGGCGAGCACGGCGAGCTGCCGCCGGCGGACTGGACCTCCATTTTCGGCGGCCCGGCCTGGACGCGCGTCACCGAGCCGGACGGCACCCCGGGGCAGTGGTACCTGCACCTGTTCGCCAGCGAGCAGCCGGACTTCGACTGGTCCAACCCGGAGGTCCACCAGGAGTTCCTGACCACGCTGCGCTTCTGGTCGGACCGCGGGGTGGACGGCTTCCGGATCGATGTCGCCCACGGGCTGGCCAAGGACCTGCCTGCGCAGCTGCCGGCCAGCACAGAGCTGCCGGACGAGTTCGAGTCCCTGGGTGCACATCCCTTCTGGGATCGCGACGAGGTCCACGAGATCTACCGCGAGTGGCGCCAGGTCTTCGACGAGTACGACCCTCCCCGCACCGCCGTGGCCGAGGCCTGGGTCCATCCCGACCGCCTGGCCCGCTACGCCAGCTCGGAGGGGCTCGGCCAGGCCTTCAGCTTCGATCTGCTGGAGGTCCCGTTCGACGCCTCCGAGTTCCGCCGCGCCATCCGCAAGAACCTGGCGGAGGCCGCACGTTCGGGGGCCTCGAGCACCTGGGTGCTGTCCAACCACGACGTCGTCCGCCACGCCACGCGCTACGGGCTGGACCTCGGCGGGCTGCGTCAGGCCCTGGGCGAGTTCCCGCGCAACTCCGCAGGCGGCGAGAATCTCAAGGTCGCCTCGCAGCAGTGGCTGCTGCTCGAGGACGGCATGCCACTGCTCGACCGCGAGCTTGGGGAGCGCCGAGCGCGTGCGGCTGTCATGCTCCTGCTGGCCCTGCCCGGATCGGCCTACCTCTACCAGGGCGAGGAGCTCGGACTGCACGAGGTCGTGGAGATCGCCGAGCACGAGCGCCAGGACCCGTCGTTCTTCCGCAACCCCGGGGTGGACCAGGGCCGCGACGGCTGCCGCGTCCCGCTGCCGTGGGATGCGGATCAGCCGCACAACGGCTTCGGCGGGCCGCCCCACCTGCCGCAGCCGGAGTGGTTCGCCCGCTATGCGGCCGCCCAGGAGGCGCAGGACCCGGAGTCCTTCCTGTCGCTGTACCGGCAGGCGCTGAGCCTGCGCCGGCAGCTGCAGGGCGATGAGGTGCTCGAGTGGGGCGGCCTGGACGCGGACGAGGTCCTGCATCTCGTGCGCCCCGGCGGCTGGGAGTCCGTGACGAACTTCGGTTCCGAGCCCGTGGACCTGCCCGAGGGCGAGGTCCTGCTGACCAGCGCCCCGCTGGAGGACGGTCGCCTGAGCGGACGCTCCACCGCCTGGATCCGCCGCGGCTGAGCCTCGGGTCGGTGCCGCATCGGAGAGCGTGGCCTCTGGTGCGGCCCCGGCCGCGGTGGCAGGCTCGGCTCATGCCGCATCTGATCATCGAGACCTCCGCTGACATCGCCGCTGCACCGGGCTATGACGCCCAGGAGCTGATCCGGGCGGGGCTGGGCGCCCTGCAGGGGATCGGCGAGTACGACATGTCCTCCGCCAAGGCCCGGGCGCGCGTGCTCGAGGACTTCGCCGTGGATCACCCGCATGACGGCACGGGCTTCGTGGCAGTGCAGCTGCGGGTCCTGCCCGGGCGCAGCCAGGAGCTGAGGACGCGCACCGCGGAGGCGATCCTCGAGGCGGTCGCCGGGGCAGTTCCGGAAGGGCCGGCAGGCAGCGTCTCCGTCGAGGTCGTGGAGATGGTGCGCGAGAGCTACGTCAAGCGGAAGCTGGGCTGAGCCGCGCTCGCTGTCGCTGCGCCTTCCGCCCGGGAGCCCGTCATGAGGGCCTGCGTCGTCGCCCCTGACGCGTAGGGTGCTTGAGTGATGACCAACCCCCCGGAGGCACCTGTGGACCAGCGCCGCTCTGCCCTGTACATCGACTTCGACAACTTCTTCGGCGGGCTCCTGCGCTCCGACCCGCAAGCCGCCGTGCGCATCGCCGAGCGCCCGCAGGTGTGGATCGAGGGGCTGACGCATCCGGACGGCGCCCCCTCGCGGCGCTGGCTGCAGCTGCGCTGCTACCTGAACCCGGGCGGCAGCGTCCCGCATCCCACCGAGCCCGGGCAGCGCATCCGCTTCGATGCCTTCCGCCCGTACTTCACCCAGGCCGGCATCGAGGTCGTGGACTGCCCCGCGCTGACCAAGCAGGCGAAGAACGGCGCGGACATCCGCATCGTCGTGGATGTCATGGCCGCGCTGAACCAGGGGGCCCTGTTCGAGGAGTTCGTCCTGGCGTCGTCGGACTCGGACTTCACGCCCCTGCTGCAGGTCCTGCGCGCCGCCGATCTGCGCACCTGCGTGATCGCCACCGGCTCGACCGCGATCGCCTATGAGGCCCTGGCGGACGAGTACCTCGACGAGCAGGACATCTTCGATCTGCTCGCTGCCACGGAGGGCGCCGAGCAGGCCGAGGAGGAGGCGGACGCGGAGTCCCCGGCGGACGATGACTCCGAGGACTGGGATGACGACGACCCCGCAGTGCTCGACGAGGACGAAGACCTCGAGGACGACTACGACGACGAGGACGACGACGAGCCCCGCCTGCTCCCGGAGCGCGGGGCGAGGGATTCCGGCGAGGATCGGTCGCAGGACGCGGACTGGGAGGACTTCCGGTCCTTCGTGACGCGGGCCTACCGCCGCTCGACCGCGCCGCTGACCTACACGCATCTGTCCCGGCTGGCGCTGGAGGAGCTCGGCGACGGCCTCAAGGCCAGCAAGTGGTTCGGAGCCGGGTCCTTCAAGAAGGCGCTGGAGCGGGTCGGGCTGCCGCACGCCCGCTTCGACGACCGCTGCGTCTGGGACGACACCCGTCACAAGGCCCCGGCCAAGACGGGCTCCGGCTCCTCGGGCGGGCGCCGCGATGACCAGACGGTGAACTCGTCCGTGGAGTCCAAGGCGCAGCACCAGGTGCGCGTCCCGGAGCCCGTGGGGCGCTTCTGCACGGTGGCCAAGGCGCCGCGGCTGTCGCGCAAGCAGTGGAACGCCGTGTTCACGGTGCTGGAGGAGTACTCGCGCACGGCGGAGAGCTTCAGCCTCTCGGAGGCCACCACGTGGTGCCAGCAGCGGGCCAAGCAGCTGGGGCATCACCAGATCTCCCGCGAGGACCTGCTCTACGCGATCCGCGGCTGCACCGATGCCGGCATCGACCTGGCCGGCGATGATCAGCCGAGCAAGGACGTGATGCGCAGCGCCGTGCACGCCTCGATCGTGGAGCAGGCCCGCCGCGTGGGCTTCAACGCCAGTGCCAAGGACACCCGGGCGCTGGCCGACTGGATCGGGCTGGACTGATCCCTTCCCGCTCCGATGCCCTGTGAGGCATCGGAGCGGGGGCTCACCAGAGGCCGGTGCGACTCAGGACCGGCAGCAGGACCACCAGCAGCGCCCCGGCGGCCGTGACACCCAGCAGGATCCGCAGGGCCGCCCTGTCCTTGGGCAGCGAGCCGCGCAGGGGCGGGTCCAGGAGCAGTCCAACGCCCGCGCCGAAGGCCGCTGCGCAGCCGATGAGCAGGAGCAGGTTCGCGGCGGGGCTGAGGATCGTCGCGATGCCCAGGGCCACCGCCAGGACGGCGGCGATCGCCGCGGGCCCTGGGCGGGATCCCGACGCACGGGAGCGGTTGCTGCGGTTCTCGGATGCTGGTTCGTGCATGTGCTCTCCTTCCCGACGGCCGGCTGCCGTGGACTCACAGGCCGGCGAGCTGGTCCTTCCAGGCCGCCCGCCAGCGCTCGAGCTGCTCGATCGAGGGCAGCTTGGTGTGCGTGGCTGTCAGGAACGCCCGGCCCTGGCCCTTGGCCTCCGCGGACACGACGGCGCGCGTGCCGTCGGCAAGGCCGATCCGCCAGTGGCGCCGCTTGGCCGTGCCGGTCTCCCGGGGGCCGTCGACGATCTCCGTGCCATCGATCTCGGTGAGCTCCTGGGCTCGGGCCAGCCAGGCCTCGAAGACCTCATCCATGGTCCCGGGCAGCGTGCGGGTCGCGGAGACCTGGAAGGTCCCGTCCGCGACCTGTCCCTTCACGCGGCGGCCGGTGTCCTGCTCGTAGGCCACGGCCACCGACTGCGCCCACCAGCCCGGGTTCTCCACGCGCTCGCCCATGGCGGCCAGCGCGATCCTGGCCAGGCCGGCGTGATCTGCGTCCGCGGCGCCGCCGTCCGCCATGATCCGCCGCCAGTCCGGCCACGAGGTCCCCGTGGCCCGCTCGATGGCACCTGCCTTCTCCGGCGCGCTGCCCTGCGGGGCCTCCGTCTGACTCATGACCCCAGAGTAGCCAGAGCCTGTACTCGCGTCAGGCGCGGGCGTCCAGAGATGCGACCCCGCTCTCAGTGAACCATCAGGGAACTGGGTGACTGTGCGGAGCGAATTCGTCAGAAAAGTTGATGCAGATGGATGCCAAACCTGCTTATGGTTTACTCAGGCAAGCAGCCCCCGGACCGAAGGGACTCTGTCCGACAAGGGACGATCCATCGAACCGGGCCCCGCATCAGTCCACAAGATCGATGCGGGGACGTGCACGACACTTGACTTAAGGAGCACGACATGGCGAACAACATCAGCATCGAGGACCTGCAGCGCAGCACCGTCATCGATCAGGACGGGGACAAGGTCGGCAAGGTCGGTCAGGTCTACCTGGACGACGCCACCGGTCAGCCCAACTGGGTCACGGTCAACACCGGCCTGTTCGGCGGCAACGAGACCTTCGTCCCGCTCGATGAGGCCACCCAGGACGGCGACGACCTGCGCGTGCCCTACACCAAGGCCTTCATCAAGGACGCCCCGAACCTGGACGCGGACTCCCACGTGGATGAGTCCCAGGAAGACGAGCTCTACCGCTACTACGGCCTCCAGGCCGGCGGCACCGAGCGGGTGCGCGATGGCCGCGACTCCCGCGATGGTGCGGCCGACGGCCGCGAGACCGCTGCCGCGGGCACCGCTGGCACGGCCGCAGGTGCGGCCGGTGCGGCGCACACCGGCGACCGCCGCGACGGCGACCGCCGCGACAACGACCTGCGCGACGGCGACGCCCGGCACCGCGACAACGCGGCCGACGGCCCCCTCGCCGGCGATCGCCGTGAGGGCGACCTGCGCGACGGCGATGCCCGTCACCGCGACGATGTCGCTGCTGCAGGCACCGCCCGCGGCGATGACGCCAACTCCGTGGTCCGCCACGAGGAGGAGGTCAACGTCGGCACCGAGCGCGTGCAGACCGGCCGTGCTCGCCTGCGCAAGCACATCGTGCACGACACCGAGACCGTCACTGTCCCGGTCGAGCGCGAGGAGGTCGAGATCGTCCGCGAGCCGATCGCCGATGGCGAGCACGGCGGCCGCCTGTCGGACGAGGACGTCGAGGTCAGCCTCTCCGAGGAGCGCCCCGTGGTCGACAAGGATGTCGTGGCCAAGGAGCGCGTGGGCCTGGACAAGAACGTGGTCCAGGATCAGGAGCAGGTCCAGACCGATGTCGCCCGCGAGGAGGTCGACATCGAGCGCGACGCCGACGCCCGCGGAGTCGACGGTCGTGACGTCGACGGCCGCACTGATCTGGATGGTCGCAACGACCGCATCTGATCCGGTCCGGGTCCGCTGACCCGATCTCCGCCGGCCGCGTGCTCCTCCGGTCACGCGGCCGAGCCGAAGGGGCGCTTCGCACCATGGGTGGGCGAAGCGCCCCTTTCACATGCCCGGGCCACCGGCTTCGGGCCATGCTCCTGTGGGGGAGGCCTCCGGGGCGGGGCTGACCGCTCAGGTGCCGAGCTCCAGGTGGTGCCCGCGCCACCGATCGCGGATCCAGCGGTCGTGCGTGCACAGCACGACCGTCCCCGGCCAGTCCGCCAGCGCGCGCTCGAGATCCTCGGCCAGCCCCAGGGACAGGTGGTTCGTCGGCTCATCGAGCAGCAGCACGTCCGCCGAGGCGGCCAGCACCCGCGCCAGCTCGAATCGCTGCCGCTGCCCGGGAGAGAGCTCGTGCAGGGGACGCTGCAGGTCCTCGGGGCGCAGCAGTCCCAGCTCCACCGGCCCCGGCGGCTGCGTCCGCTCGACGTGGGGTTCGCGCGCGGCCTCGGCGGCCAGCTCCGTCGCCGCCAGAAGCCCAGCCGGCGTCGGGGGCTCCCTCGGGTCGGTCGACGGGCACGCCGCGAGGCCATCCCCGGCGGCCTGTGCCAGGACGGCCATCCGCAGGCCGTCGCGGCGCAGGACCTGGCCGGTGTCGGGCGCCACGGAGCCGTCGAGGACTCCGATGAGCGTGGACTTGCCCGCGCCATTGGGCCCGGTGAGCAGGACGTGCTCGCCGCGGCGCACCACCAGGTCCTGGGCGCTCAGCCGTCCGGAGACCCCGGCCCCGTCGAGGACCAGCACCGCCTCGGAGGGGCTTCCGGGGGCCGGCGCAGGCACCTCGCCCAGGCGCAGCGGGACGGGCGGCGGCGGCACGGCCTGGCGCTGCAGCTCCTCCAGGTGCCGGTGCGCCGCCCGTGTGCGTCGGTTCAGCGTGGTGGCGGCACGGTCGGCGTAGAACTTCTGCGCGATCCGCGCCTCGGACCTGCCACTCGAGCGGTGGAAGACATCGGCGTGCTCGAGCCGGGCCTCCGCCTCCCATCGCTGCCGCTGCTGCTCCTGCTCCCGCCAGCGGGCCGCCCAGGTGCTGCGCAGCTGCTCGCGCTGCTCGAGATAGCTCGAGAAGCCGCCGCTGAACAGCGTCCCCATGCGCCCGCCCCCGCGTCCTTCCGGGTCCAGGCCGGGGTCGAGGTCGACCACGGCATCGGCGGCGGCATCCAGCAGCCACCGATCGTGGCTGGCCAGCAGCACCGGCCCGCGCCAGGAGTCCAGCTCGGCCACGAGGAAGTCCGCGGCCTCGTCGTCGAGGTGGTTCGTCGGCTCGTCGAGCAGCAGCGCATGCGGGGTGTGCAGCAGCGCGGCGGCCAGGTCGAGCCGTCGCCGCTGGCCGCCGGAGAGCTCCTGCAGGGGGCGGCTGCGGGGCAGAGCGCCCAGGCCCAGTCCGTCCAGCACGGTCTCGACCCTGGCCTCCAGGCTCCACAGGCTCCGGTGCTGCGCTTCGGTCAGAGCCTCGTCCCACTGCTGTGCGAGGGAGGAGGGGTCATCGGGTGGTGGGTCTGCGGCCATCCGGGCGGCCAGGGCCTCGATCCGGTGCTCGAGGGCGCGCAGGGGTGCGGCGGCCTGTCGGAGCAGGTCCGCGATGGTCCCGTCCCGACCGGCCGCAGCCGGCATCTGCTCGAGCACGCCGAGGGACTCAGGCGCCTCGACGATGCCGTGATCCGGCAGCGCGGCTCCGCTGAGGAGGCGCAGCGCCGTGGACTTGCCGCTGCCGTTCTCGCCGATCAGCCCGACCGTCCGTCCGGGCGGCACGGTCAGCGACACATCCGTCAGGACGTGCTGCTCCGGACGGGAGTCGTATCGGAAGGAGACGCCGTCGAGGCGCAAGGGGCTTGGGGCCGAGGCAGTGGAGGGGTGGGCACGCTGTGGGTGCATGGGGGCTCCTGGAGGATCGCGGGATCCCCACCGGGCGCGCCGGTCGCAGCATCAGGTGCGACAGGGGCCTCGGGCGTGGGGCGGCGGCGACTCACAGGAACATGGCGGTCACTCTAGCGGCCCCGCCGGGAGCCGTCGAGGGCCTCTGCGCGGGGCCGCGCTGCCGCGGTGCCCTCAGACCCGGTCTGCGGTGGCCAGCTCGGGGCGGCGGCGGGCGAGGGCGGCACCGATGACCCACAGGACGACCACCAGGGCACCGGTGGCCAGCAGCTGGAAGCGCACGTCCGGCACACCCATGCCCAGCACGATGATGGCCGCGATGATGGCCAGCGCCAGGTAGTTGACGTAGGGGAAGCCGCGGCCCTTCACGGGCATGGGGGTCCCGTCGCGCTCGGCGCGTCGGCGCAGGATCAGGTGGGAGACGATCGTGGCCACCCACGTGACGATCAGGGTGGAGCCCACGATGTTGAGCAGGATGCCCAGCACGGCCTCGGCCCACAGGTAGTTCAGCAGCACGCCCACGAACCCCAGGGCGACCGAGGCGAGCACGGACAGCAGGGGGACGCGGCGGCCGTCGACCCGGTGCAGGCCCGCCGGGGCCAGGCCGCGCTCGGACAGCGAGTAGACCATGCGGGAGGCGCCGTAGAGGTTCGCGTTCAGCGACGACAGCAGGGCGACCACGATGATCACTCCGAGCACCGCGCCCAGCCCGGGCAGGCCGGCGGCGTCCAGGGTGGCCACGAACGGCGAGGCCAGCAGCTCGTCCGAGTCCCAGGGCAGGGCGATCACCATGAGCGCGACCGAGCCCATGTAGAAGATCAGGATGCGCCACACGATGGTGCGCACCGCGCGGCGGATGTTCTGCGCGGGGTTCTCGGTCTCGGCGGCCGCCACCGCCACGATCTCGATGCCGCCGAAGGCGAAGGCCACCACGAGCAGGCCCGCGGCCACGCCGCCCAGGCCCAGGGGGAAGAAGCCGCCGTGATCGCTCAGGTTGCTCAGCCCCGGGGACTCGGTCGGCGTGCCGCCGAGCAGGAACACGATGCCCACGATGAGGAAGGCCACCACGGCGCCGACCTTGATCATGGAGAACCAGAACTCGAACTCGCCGAACTTCCCCACGCCGAGCATGTTGACCGCGGTGAAGGCGACCATGAACACGAGGGCCAGCACCCACTGGGGGAAGACGGGCCACAGGCCGTTGAGCAGCTGCGCGGCTGCCGTCGATTCGGCGGCGATCACCAGGCATAGCTGCAGCCACCACAGCCATCCGACCGTGAAGCCGGCGGCCGGGCCGAGTGCTCGGGATGTGTAGACGGAGAAGGCCCCGGAGGAGGGGTGGGCGGCGGAGAGCTCTCCCAGGCTGCGCATCATGATGATCACCACGAGCCCGGCGATGACGTAGGAGAGCAGGACCGCGGGACCAGCGGTGTGGATGCCGGCGCCCGAGCCCACGAACAGACCTGCGCCGATCGCGGAGCCGAGGCTCATCATCACGAGATGACGGCCCTTCATCCCGGCGCCGAGGCTGGAGGATCCGATGGGTGCGGCGGCGCTGTCCGGCGCGTCCGCGCGGGAGGAGGGAGAGCTCATGCCGGTGAATCTAACACCGGAGGCGGTGCCGTCCTGCGCGAGTGTCACGGGGTGAGGCATTGCACCCGGTGCAACATTGCTCTCAGTGCAAGGTGCCCGCTAGGGTCCACTGCGTGAAACTGTCATGCCGCACTCCGCCGACGGACAAGCGCGAGGCCACCAAGTGGCGTAATCGCCGGGCGATCGTCGGGGCCGCCGCGCAGCTCACGGCGGAGCACGGGATCGACGGATTCAGCGTCGAGAGCCTCGCCGAGCGGGCGGGCGTCTCCCGGCGCACGAGCTTTAACCACTTCTCCTCGGTGGACGAGGCGATCTTCGCGTCGTTCGCATCCAAGGTCGATCAGCTCTACGTGGAGGTCGAGAAGGCCTTGGGGGGCGAGCCGTTCGCGACGCTGTCGGAGGCGTGCCTCGCCTTCACCGCCGCCCTGCGCTCGGTCGACATCCTCACGCCCGTGCATCCGTCCATCGTCCTGCTCTCGGCCATGGACCAGGAGCGGCAGCGTCCGAATGCCGAAAGGCTGCGCAGCGAGGAGATCTGGATGATCGGGCTCATGGAGGGCATGGTGCGCGACTGCGTCGACTCCCTCCATGAGCGCATGGGCGAGGCCGAGCTCTGGGAGATCCGCCTGCTCGTGGAGATGGCCATCGCCGCGATGTCCTCGAGCGTCAAGCAGTGGGCCGAGACCACGGACCAGACGCTCTCCGAGCGCAACCGCCGCACCTGGACCACCCTGTTAGATCGGTCGCTGACGCGGCTCGAGACCGGGTTCGCCCGGCCCGAGCCCTGAACGCACCGAGACTCCTGCATTCCCCGAAACAACCGCCGGGCGGCGTCGCTGCTCGGAACCGTCTCCTGAAGGGAGCCACGCCAGTGGCCAAGTTCCTCTACCGCCTGGGCCGGGGCGCAGCCACCCGCGCCTGGGTGGCGATCATCACCTGGCTCGTCCTGCTGGGCCTCGCCGGGGGCGCCTTCGCGGCGTTCGGCGGGACCCTGTCCAACTCCTTCGAGATCCCGGGCACCGAGACCCAGCAGCTGGCCGACCGTCTGGCCGACGAGCTGCCCGAGGCCAATCAGGGCATGGGAACGGTCGTCTTCAGCACCGAGGACGGCTCGGAGTTCACGGATGAGCAGAAGACCGAGATCGGCGAGGCTCTGGATGCCGCGGCGGACGTGGACGGCATGGCCTCGGCCATGAACCCGTTCGACGCCCAGGCGGATCTCGACGATCAGCGCGACCAGGTCGAGGAGGGCGCCGAGCAGCTGCCCCAGCTGATCGAGCTGCGCGACAGCGGCCGTCTCGATGCTGCCGTGCAGGCCGGCATGCTGCCCGAGGGCACCACAGCCGAGTCGGTCACGCAGCAGGAGCAGCAGCTGCAGGTCGGCCAGGACACCATGGACATGATGGGCGACTACGGCTTCGTGTCGCCCGAGGGGTCCACCGCGGTCGCCACGGTGAACTTCGACGAGGACCAGATGTCCATCGAGCAGTCCACCAAGGACGATCTGATGGCTGCCGTCGAGGATCACCCAGTCGACGGCGTGGAGGTCGACTACTCCACGGAGATCGCCCAGGAGATGTCGGCGATGGGCGCCGGCGAGATCGTGGGCGTGGTCGTGGCGGTCGTGGTCCTGCTGATCATGCTGCGCACCGCGGTCGGCGCGGCCCTGCCGGTGCTGACCGCGTTCGTGGGCGTGGGCTTCTCCACCATGCTGGCGCTGTCGCTGTCGGGACAGGTGCAGATGGCCTCGGTGACCCCGATGCTCGGCGTGATGCTGGGCCTGGCCGTGGGCATCGACTACTCCCTGTTCCTGCTCAACCGCTACCGCACCGAGCTGCGCCGCGGCACGGAGGTCACGGAGGCCATCGGCCTGGCCACGGGCACTGCCGGCTCGGCCGTGGCCTTCGCAGGCATGACCGTGATGATCGCGCTGATCGGCCTGTCCGTCACGGGCATCCCCTTCTTGGCGCTCATGGGCGCCGTGGCCGCGCTCGCCGTGCTGGTGGCCGTGCTGATCACGCTGACCCTGACTCCTGCCCTGCTCGGGCTGGTGGGCAAGCGCCTGCTGCCCAAGTCGCAGCGCGATGTCACGGTGGATGAGGCCGAGCACGTCAAGACGCCCCTGGCCGTGCGGCGCCCGCTGCCCGTGCTCCTGGCGGCAGTGGCCGCGCTGGCGATCCTGGCGATCCCCATGGGCTCCATGCGCCTGGGCCTGCCGGACGGCTCCACCGAGCCGCAGGACTCGACCCAGTACCGGGCCTACGAGACCGTCGCCGAGGACTTCGGTGCCGGCAAGAACGGCCCCATGACGGTGGTGGCCGATCTGCCCGAGGATGCCGACGAGCAGTCGGCTCAGGAGCTGCAGCTGGCAGTCGGCCAGGAGGTCTCCGAGCTCGACGACGTCGCCTCCGTGGTCCCCTCGCCGATCGATGTCGACTCGGGCATGGCGCTGCTGCAGGTCGTGCCCGAGAGCGGGCCGTCCGATGAGGCGACCGAGACCCTCGTGGACGACATCCGCGGCCTGTCCGGGAACGTGGAGGCGGCCGGTGATCCGACGATCGGCGTGGCCGGCATGACGGCGGCCAACATCGATGTCTCGCAGGTCCTCTCCGATGCGCTGCCCGTCTACCTGGCGGTCGTCGTGGCGATCTCGATGGTCCTGCTGATCCTGGTGTTCCGCTCGATCCTGGTGCCGGTGATCGCGTCGCTCGGCTTCCTGCTGTCGCTGCTGGCGGCCTTCGGCGCCGTCGTGGCGGTTTACCAGTGGGGCTGGCTGAGCTGGCTGTTCAACGTCACCGAGCCCGGGCCGGTGCTCAGCTTCCTGCCCACGCTGATGGTCGGCATCCTGTTCGGCCTGGCGATGGACTACCAGCTGTTCCTGGTCACCGGCATGCGCGAGGCCCATGTCCACGGCTATCCGGCGCGGACCGCGGTGGTCCGCGGCATGGTGGGCGGCCGGGCCGTGGTGACCGCGGCGGCGATCATCATGACCTCGGTCTTCGCGGGCTTCATCTTCTCCCACATGGCGATGATCCGGCCCATGGGCTTCGGTCTGGCCACGGGCGTGCTGTTCGACGCCTTCCTGGTCCGCATGACGATCATCCCGGCGCTGATGACGCTGCTGGGGGAGAAGGCCTGGTGGTTCCCGCGCTGGCTGGATCGCATCCTGCCGAACGTGGATGTGGAGGGCGAGTCCCTGCAGCAGGGCAAGCCCCAGGCCGAGGCCGCGGCCTCGCGCGACGAGCGGCTGGCCCGGGAGGTCGTCGCCGCAGAGGAGGAGCAGGCGCTGGCCGGATCCTCCCGGTCCTCGCGGGGCAGGCACGCAGCCGAGTGAGCCGGGCCCTCGGCTGAGCGGCGCCCCGGGCCCCCGCGAGGGGACCCGGGGCGCCGCTCGTTCTGCCTCTTGTTTATCGTGAACAGCTCTGGATAACGCACCCGAAGGGTGCCATCATGGAGGCATGGAGACATCCGCCGACTGATCAGATCGATCGGGCTCCGCCAGACGCGGAGCGCAGGCTGATGGCGACGGAAGGAGCAGAACCATGGCTGAGGCATTCCCGAACAACGCCAAGTACACCCTGCCCGGATTGACCGCTGAGCAGGGCAACCGCATCGCGACGATCCTGCAGGACCGCCTGTGGGCCCTCAACGACCTTCAGCTCGTTCTCAAGCACGCGCACTGGAACGTTGTGGGCCGCAACTTCATCGGAGTCCACGAGATGCTGGATCCCCAGGTCGACGAGGTCCGCGCGGCCGTCGACGACATCGCCGAGCGCATCGCCGCGCTGGGCTACTCCCCGGACGGCCGCGCCAGCTCGCTGGTGCAGGGCCGCACCTGGGATGACTACTCCGTGGGCCGGGCCGGTGCGCTGGAGCACCTCGGCGCCCTCGATCTGGTCTACAGCGGAGTCATCGAGTCCCACCGCAAGGCCATCGACGAGGTCGGCGAGCTCGACCCGGTCACCGAGGACATGCTGATCAGCCAGACCGGCGGCCTCGAGGCCTTCCAGTGGTTCGTGCGCGCCCACCTGGAGAACGACGAGGGCGATCTCGCCACCCGCGGCGCGACCTCCGAGAACGACGCCGCCCAGCGCGCCGTCGGCAACGGCTGAGCGAGCTGAGCGCCCCGCTCGGTCCGCCTGAGCGGCATTGAGGGAAGGGCCCCGACGACTCCGGTCGTCGGGGCCCTTCCCTCTGAGCGCCCCGCTCGGCGCCCAGAGGGTGGGACGCCCCTCACACTGTGCTCTCACCGCATGTCCGGGCATGTAGCGTGCTGCGGCATCCCTGTGCGCCTCAGCCCCGGCCCGGGACGCCGAACCCCCGCCCAGAAGTCCAGGAGGAACCCGTGTCGCCCTCAGTCGAAGAGCCCCGGCCCGCGCAGCCCGACCTCGAGCCGGCGCGCGTGCGCACCCTGCTGGTCATCCTCATCACCGCCGCGTTCGTGGTGATCCTCAACGAGACGGTGCTCTCCGTCGCGCTGCCCGATCTCATGGACGAGCTGGACATCCCGGCACCCACCGCGCAGTGGCTGACCACAGGCTTCATGCTCACGATGGCCGTGGTCATCCCCACGACCGGTTTCGTGCTCCAGCGCTTCGCCCACCGCCGGGTGTTCATGGCGGCCATGGTCCTGTTCACCCTGGGCACCCTGCTGGCCATGCTGGCCCCCGGATTCCCCGTGCTCATGGTCGGGCGCGTGATCCAGGCCTGCGGCACCGCGCTGATGCTGCCGCTGCTGATGACCACCGTGCTCAACGTGATCCCGGTCGAGCGCCGCGGCTCCGTGATGGGGCTGATCTCCGTGGTGATCTCGGTGGCCCCGGCCGTGGGGCCCACGATCTCCGGGCTGATCCTGGACTCGCTGAGCTGGCGGTGGCTGTTCGCGATCATGCTCCCGATCGCGCTGGCCGCCCTGGCTCTGGGTGCGTGGCTCATGCCCGCCATGGGGGAGCAGCGCCGAGTGGGCCTGGACCTGATCTCGGTGCCGCTGTCCGTGCTGGGCTTCGGCGGGCTGGTCATGGGGCTCAACGGCATCGGAGCCTCGGACGCGGCCATCCCGGCGGTGCCGGCCTTCGTCGTCGGCGTGATCGCGCTGGTGCTGTTCGTGCTGCGCCAGCGCTCGCTGCAGCGCGAGGATCGCGCCCTGCTGGATCTGCGCCCGTTCACCTACCGCGTCTACACGATCTCGCTCGGGCTGATGATCGTGTCCTTCGGCGGCCTGTTCGGGATGATCATCCTCCTGCCCATCTACCTGCAGTCGGTGCAGGGCCACTCCACGCTGACCACTGGGCTGGTCATGCTGCCGGGCGGTCTGATCATGGGCCTGCTCTCCCCGTTCGTCGGACGGCTCTACGACCGCCACGGCGCGCGGGTCCTGGTCATCCCGGGGACGATCCTGCTCAGCCTCGGCATGTTCACGCTGAGCCGGCTCGCGCTGGAGACCCCGCTGTGGACCGTCGTGATGGCCCACGTGATCATCTCCTGCGGCCTGGCCCTGCTGATCACGCCGCTGATGACCTCGGCGCTGGGAAGCCTGCCGCAGCCGCTCTACTCGCACGGCTCGGCGCTGCTGAACACCCTGCAGCAGGTGGCGGGCGCGGCCGGCGGCGCCCTGTTCATCACGCTGATGTCCGTGGGCACCCTGGCCGCCGTCCGGGGAGGGGAGTCGGAGCTGGAGGCCACGGCGCACGGCGTCCATGTGGCCTTCCTGGTGGGCTTCGGGATCGCCCTGGTGGCGCTGGCGCTCTCGTTCGTCGTCCCGCGCAAGCCGGCGAGCCCCGCGGGGCGCCAGACCCTGGACTGATCGACGCACTGCCGTGAAGGCGCCCGGTCCGGGAGGACCGGGCGCCTTCCGTCTCTGTCACCGTCAGCGGGTGGCGGCCTCGAGGTGCTGCAGGACGTGGCGGTACGGCCTGCCGGTGGCCTCCGTCATCCCGAGCTCGCAGGTGCGGTTCAGGGAGGCGTAGGCGTCGAAGCCGTGCTCGCCCACCTCGGCGGCCTCCCGGCGCGTGGCCGAGGCGGTCAGCTCGGGGTGCAGCATCCCCCGGTCCCCGGCGTAGGCGCAGCAGCGCCACTCGAGGGGCACGACGACCTCCTCGGCCATGGCCTCGGCGATCTTTCGCAGGGATTCGTTGAGCCCGAGCTGGGTGGAGGAGCACGTGGGGTGCAGCGCCATCGACCCGAGGCGCTCGTGCACCTGCAGGCCGGGCAGCACCTCCCGGGCGACGAACTCCACCGAGTCCACGAAGCGCAGACCGGCCCAGGGGGAGTCCGGCCTGGCCGCCGCCTGCATGGCCTCGAGGCCCTCGGTGCACGACGACGCATCGCAGACCACCGGCAGGCGACCGTGGTCCGTGGCCTCCCAGAGCATCGGCAGCGTGGTCCGCGTCATCCGCTCGAAGCCCGAGGTCATGCCCTTGGACTTCCACGGCGTCCCGCAGCAGGTCGAGGCCAGTCCCTCGGGCACGGCGATCGGCACCCCTGCCCTCTCGCACAGCCGCAGCAGCGCCTGGGCCGCCGACGGCTCGCCGGCCTCGGAGCCGCCGAACATCGAGGACACGCAGGCGGCGAAGAGGACGGCCTGCGCCTCCGGAGGCGACTGCGGCTCGGGTCGGGGTCCTCCTCCTGCGGGCAGATGCTGCGAGTACAGCGGCACGCGATCCGAGCCGAGCACGGCTCGCGCCGCCGCGGTGGCCGCGCGGGGCAGAGCGGCGGGAACGGCGTCGGCCGCGCTCAGCGCGCCCGAGGCCGCCCGCACGCCCACGTCCCATCGACGCGCCGCCGTGTCCCAGCCGAGGTCCTCGATGCGGGAGGCGCTCTCCGCCCGCAGCCGTCGGACCAGATCGCCGGTGTCGATGTCCACGGGGCAGGCCGTCGAGCACATGCCGTCCACGGCACATGTCTGCTCCCCCAGGTAGGCGTACTCCCGCAGCAGGGCCTCGGCCTGCTCCCTGTCCCCGCGCTGCTCGGCGTCGCGGATCTCGCGACGCCCCACGATGCGCTGGCGCGGCGTGAGCGTCAGATCCTGCGACGGGCACACCGGCTCGCAGTAGCCGCACTCGACGCAGCGATCGACCTCCTCCTCGACCGTGGGAGCGATCTTGAGGTCCTGGAGGTAGCAGCGGGGATCGTCGTTGAGGATCACGCCCGGGTTGAACGCCCCGCGCGGGTCTACGAGGGCCTTGAGCTCGCGCATGACCTCGTAGAGCTCGTCGCCGTACTGGCGGCGCACGAACGGCGCCATGATCCGCCCGGTGCCGTGCTCGGCCTTCAGCGAGCCTCCGGCGTCCAGGATGAGCTCGACCATCTCGTCGGTGAAGCGCTCGTAGCGCGCCAGCCCGTTCGTGTCTGCGAACTGCTCGTTGAGCATGAAGTGGACGTTGCCGTCCTTGGCATGGCCGAAGATCACCGACTGCTCGTAGTCGTGGGCGTCGAACAGGCGGTTGAGCTCGTTGCAGGTCTCGCCCAGGCGCTCCACCGGGACCACGACGTCCTCCAGCAGCGCGTTCGCCCCGGAGGGCCGGTTCCCGGCGACGGCGGCGTACAGGCCCTTGCGCACGGTCCACAGCCCGGCGCGGGCTGCGGCATCGCTGGTGAGCCCGGGGTCGGCCGACAGGTCCAGGCCGACGAAGTGCTCCCGCGCCGCACCGCTGCGCTCGGCGAGGTCCTCCGGGCTCGACCCGTTGTACTCGACCAGCAGCGCGGCGTGATCGGCCACGTCGATGTCCATGATCTGGCGCGGTGCGGTGCCGGAGGACTGGGCCACCCGCAGCGAGGTCGCGTCCATGAGCTCCACGGTCGCCGAGCCGATCTCCACGAGCCCGGGCACCGAGGAGGTGGCCTCCAGCAGCGTGGGGAACACGAGCAGGCCGGTGGCGACCTCAGGGGCGATCTCGACGGTGCGAAGCACAGCCTCGGCCACGAAGCCCAGCGTGCCCTCCGAGCCGATCATCAGCCGCTGCAGGATCCGCACCGGCTCGGTCTCGTCCAGGAACGCGTTGAGGCCGTAGCCCATGGTGTTCTTCATGGCGAAGAGCCGCTCGATGGTCGCTGTGGAGGCGGCATCACCCGTGACACGGCGGCGCAGGCGCAGCAGACCCTCGTGCAGCTCGGGCTCGGCCTCGCGCAGCTGCCGGTCGGCGTCGTGGTCCGCGGTGTCCAGGACCGTGCCCGAGGGCAGCACCATCACCATGGACTCGAGCGTGCGGTAGGTGTTCTGCTCCGTGCCGCAGTGCATGCCCGAGGAGTTGTCCGCGATGACCCCGCCCAGGGTGCAGGCGGACTCGCTGGCGGGGTCGGGGCCGAGCTTGCGCCCGTACGGGGCCAGCACCGCGTTGACCTCCCGCACCGTGCTGCCCGGGCGCACCCGCACCCGCGCCCCGTCGTCCAGGACCTCGACGCCGCGGAAGTGCCGCCGCACGTCCACGAGGACCTGGTCCGTGACGGCCTGCCCGGACAGCGACGTCCCGCCCGAGCGCAGGGTCAGGCCGGTGTCGTGACGCTCCAGGATCCGCAGCAGGGACCCGAGCTCGTCGGCCGAGTGGGGGCGGACCAGGGCGCGGGGTTGCAGGAGGTAGTGGGAGGCGTCGTGCGCGGCTGCTCGGCGCTCGAGCTGCGAGTCCACGAGCTGGCCCGGCCAAGCGCCGAGATCCCGCAGCAGGGGATCCTGCGGCTCCTGCGGGGCGCGGGAGGCGAGTCTGGCGGGCAGCGGCAACGTTGACTTCATGAGACTGATTCTCCCACGCTCGCACGGGGATCGCGTGATCTGCGTCGCTGTTCGACGACCCGTGGCCGTCGGCGGGGAGACTCTCGGCGCCGACTCCATCGGCGGAGTTTCCGGCGGGAACGACCGAGCCCTCTGGGATCTATGCTCCTGCCATGATCTCGATCGGGCCCCTCGTCGTCCTGGGCATCGCGCTTCTCGTCATCGTCGCTCTGGTGCTCATCATCGTGGTGGTGATCGTGCGCGCCTCCACCGACCGCTCGCGCCGACGTCCCGGCTCAGGCGCCGATGGCGCGGCCCTGGGCGGGGCCACGTACGCGGACTCCCAGGGCTGGGGCTCCGACGACAGGCACCATGACAGCGGCTCGGGCTGGTTCGGCGGCGGCGACTCCGGCGGCGATTCCGGCGGGGGCGACGGCGGCGGCGGAAGCGACTGAGCGGGTCACCGCTTTGCTCCGGGGGCCGCGGCAGGGAAGCATGGAGCCATGGCCTCTGATTCCCGCGCATCCGTCGTGTCCGACCGTCCTGAGCTGAGCGATCTCTCGAGCACGACCGAGGCCGTCGAGGCCGCCCGCAATCGGGCCGTCGCGCAGCTGCGCGAGCTCGTGGCCGAGCGGAAGGTCGCCCCGTGGCAGGCCGCCGGGTTCCTCGAGCGCTTCGATGAGCACTTCCCGGCGCTGCTCGAGCTCTTCCGGCGCACCTACGGATCGGGTGAGAAGGCCGCCGTCGTCGTGGTGGAGATGGGAGCGCAGCTGGCCAGCGCGTGGGCGCGGCGCCCCGCGGAGCTGCGCGCGGTGGACGACACCCGCGGCGAGGATCCCGAGTGGTACCTGCGTCCCACGGAGGTGGGCGGGGTCTGCTACATCGACCGCTGGGCCGGCGATCTGGCGGGGCTGCGCTCGCGGATCCCGTACCTGCGCGAGCTCGGTCTGACGTACCTGCACGTCATGCCGCCCTTCAAGGTGCCTGCGGGCAACAGCGACGGCGGCTATGCGGTGTCGTCGTACCGAGAGCTGCGTCCCGATCTGGGGACCATGGCGGAGCTCGCGGACACCGCCGGGGAGCTTCGCGAGGCCGGCATCAGCCTGGTGGTCGACTTCGTGCTCAACCACACCGCCAGCGACCACAAGTGGGCGCAGCGGGCGAAGGCCGGGGACCCGGAGTTCGAGGAGCTGTACTGGATCTACCCGGATCGCGAGATGCCGGATGCCTTCGAGCGGACCACGCGCGAGATCTTCCCGGACGACCATCCCGGCTCCTTCACGCCCGTGGCCGCCGATGACCCCCGCTGGGTGTGGACCACGTTCCACGACTTCCAGTGGGATCTGAACTGGACCAATCCGCGCGTGCTGGCGCTCATGGCCCAGGAGATGCTCTTCCTGGCCAACCAGGGGGCGGAGGTGCTGCGCCTGGATGCGGTCGCGTTCCTGTGGAAGCAGCTCGGCACCACCTGCGAGTCGCTGCCGCAGGCGCACTGGATCGTGCAGACCCTCAACCGCGTCTGCCGCATCGCCGCCCCGGCCACGATCTTCAAGTCCGAGGCCATCGTCCACCCGGACGAGGTCGTGCAGTACGTCCACCCCGACGAGTGCCAGATCTCCTACAACCCCCTGCAGATGGCGCTGACCTGGGAGGCGCTGGCCACGCGGAAGGCCACGCTGCTCGACGACGCCCTGGCCGAGCGCCACGAGCTGCCCGCCGGGACCGCGTGGGTCAACTACGTCCGCAGCCACGACGACATCGGCTGGACCTTCTCCGACGAGGACGCCGCTCGCCACGGGATCGACGGCTACGGGCACCGTCGTTTCCTCAACGACTTCTACACGGGCCGCTTCGAGGGCTCCTTCGCCGACGGCGTCGCGTTCCAGTACAACCCCCGCACCGGCGACGCCCGCGTCTGCGGCACCACGGCCTCGCTGGCCGGCACGAGGACCGAGCCCGAGCTCGGCGTGCGCCGCGTGCTGCTGGCCCACGGCATCGCGTTCTCGACCGGCGGGCTGCCGCTGATCTACCTGGGCGACGAACTGGCGCAGACCAACGACGAGGACTGGGCGCAGGACCCCGATCAGGCCGGCGACGCCCGGTGGGCCCACCGCCCGCGCTTCCCGGAGGCGGCGTTCGAGCAGCGGCTGGACCGCTCGAGCGTCCCCGGGCAGGTCTATGCGGGGCTGCGGCACATGCTGGCCGTACGTGCGGCGACCCCGGAGCTCGACGGCGCGGATCTGATCGGCTTCGACGCCGGCAGCGAGCACCTGGTCGCGTATCAGCGCCCGGGTCTGGATCCGGAGGGGCGCCCGTCGGTGATCCTCAGCCTGGCCAACGTCTCCGAGGAGTCGGTGCGGGTCGAGGCCCTGACGCTGTCGGGCTTCGAGCCGGAGGCGACCTCGCTGCTGGCCGAGCAGGACACGGCGCTCGATCTCTCGCAGGGCTTGGAGGTCGGCCCGCTGGAGACCCTGTGGCTGAGGGTGCGCGCCCGCTGAGGCACCGCTCGCCGCTGTCGTTGAGGCCGCAGTTGCGCAGCTGATCAGCGCTGATCGACTGCGCGCGTGCGGCCTCGACGGCGGGCCAGCGGGGCAGCCGGCCTCAGGCGTCGGCGAGGTCCTGATCGACCGTGTGGTTGCCGCCCAGCATGAGCCCCGCGCCTATCAGCAGCACGGCGCTGGTGATGAGTAGCGCCAGGGGAGCGGTCCAGCCGCCGGTGACTTCGCGCAGCAGTCCCACCACGAACGGGCCGGCCGCCGCGAACAGGTAGCCCACCGGCTGGGCGAAGCCCGAGAGACGAGCCGTGGTCTCCGGGGTGCCCGAGCGCGTCACGATCAGCGACAGCGCCAGCGGGAACGTGAACTGGCCGATGCCCAGCAGCAGCACCCAGGCGATCATCCCGGCAGCAGGCGCCAGCAGGAGGCCGAGCCAGCCGCTGAGCATGCACAGGCCCAGGGCAGTGGTCCACACGGTGATCCGCTGCGAGCGGGCGGCGATCTGCGGCATGAGCAGCCCGCCGGGGATGCCGAACAGGGACATGCTGCCCACCAGCAGGGCCGCCGTGCCTGCTGAGACGCCGGCGTCGCGGTAGATCTGCGCGAGCCAGCCGAACTGGACGTAGGCGTTCATGGACTGCAGGCCGAAGAACGCGCACAGCGCCACCGCGGTGCGGGAGCGGTGGATCGGCAGACCGGTGGCGCGCTCGCCGACCCCCTGATCCCGGCCGCGCACACGCAGCAGCATGACGGCCCAGATCACCGCGGCGATCAGGGCCACCACGGCCCAGGTGCCCAGCGCATAGTGCCACCCGGCGCCCTGGCCGCCCAGGGACAGCAGCGGAGCGGTGGCCAACATCGGAAGCGCCGCGCCGAGGCCGAGCCCTACGGTGTATACGGAGGTGACGGCCGCCGTGCGCTGTCCCGAGTAGCGCTTGATGACGGCCGGAACGAGCACGTTGCCCAGGCCCATCCCCGTCAGCGCGAGGGCGCTCAGCAGCAGGAAGACCACGGCGGAATCGGTCACGGAGCGCACCAGCCCTGCGACGCCCACCAGCACCAGGCCGCCGCAGATGGTCCCCACGAGACCGAATCGCCGTGCGATGCCCACCGCGGTGAGCCCTGCGAGGCCGAAGATCAGCCCGGGAAGCGCCGTCAGGATGCCGGCGACGGCCGCGGAGACGCCCAGGCCGCTCTGGATCTCCTCCAGCACGGGGCCCACCGAGGTGGCGATCGGGCGCAGGTTCAGGGAGACCGCGGCGGCGGCCAGCACCAGCAGCGTCAGGGACAGCGCGGCCGGCGACGGACCCGCGGCCGGCCGGACCTGCGCAGATCCCTCGAGCGGCGGTTCGACGGGGCGATCCTGCGGGGGCTCCGGGATCTCAGGGGTCGACGACGGCATTCAGCAGCTCCTGGGCGCGGAGGTCCAGGCGTGGCGCACCAGCTGCTCCAGGACGTCCGGATCGATGTCGGCGAGCTTGTTCACGTACACGCAGGACACCGCGGTGCGGTGCTTGCCGAGCCGCCCCAGCAGCTCCTCGGAGCGGGGATGGCCTTGCAGCCGGTACAGGCTCACGGCCGACTTCCGCGGGCTGAAGCCCACCCGGAAGGTGTCGCCCTCGCGTCCGGTCGCATAGCGGTAGTGGATCTCCCCGTAGCCGATCATCGACGGTCCCCACATGACCGCCGGCTGCTCTGTGACTCGGTCGAAGAGCTCGAGCAGGGCGCGGCCGTCGTCGACGCGGCGCTGCGGAGACAGCCCGTCGATGAACTCCGCCGGGCTGACGTCGGTGGGGTGCGTCTTGAGGTCGGCAGCACCCTCCCCGGTGTGTCCTGCGGTGACCACGGCGTCGCGGGGCTGCGGTTCGGGAACGTCCCCGCCCAGCGACATCCCCCGCTCCTCGAGGGCGGCCTGCAGCCGCTCCAGAGCGCGGGCGCCCACGCCGTGCAGCGCCAGCAGGTCGTCGTGATCCGCACCGTCAAGGGACTCGAGGCTCGTGTGCCCCGCGGATTCCAGGGCGCGGCGAGCGGGCGCGACGAGGCCGCCGATCCTGTCCAGGGGAGTGGTCATGGCCCGAGCGTACGGGAGAATGGGAGTCCCGCCGTCCTGAGCCGAAAGAGGATGAGATGTCCGCGAGCTGCCGCTGCTGCCAGGGTGATCAGGCCCGGGTCGATGCCTCCGGGCGCGTGCGGATGGACCCCGACCACCGTCTGGCCTGCGTCAGCCGGGTACCCATCTTCCGGGATCTGCCGGAGGGGGATCGGCGCCGGATCGCCGCCCGCGCCACGACCCGCCTGGTCCCCAAGGGCGAGGTGGTGCAGCAGCAGGGCGGCATGCCCGCGCTGCAGATCGTCCACTCCGGGCAGGTCAAGCAGTGCCTGCTGGCCGAGGACGGCACCCAGCGGCTGCTGCGGATCCTGGGGCCGGGGGAGTTCATGGGCGAGCACTCGGTGCTCACCGGACGGCCCGCCCCGCGGGAGGCCACGGCCATGACGGTCTCCCAGGTCTGCACGCTCTCGCGCCTGGACGTCCAGCAGTGGCTCGAGGAGACCCCGCAGCTCGCGCTGAGCCTGCTCGATGCCGTGACCGCCCGGCTCGAGGACACCGAGGCGCGGCTCAGCGAGCTCGTGGGCACCACGGTGGGTCACCGTCTGGGCGAGTACCTGGCCGGTGCCGCCGACGGGGTCGAGGGCGTGCCGTTCGACCTCCCGATCAGCAAGCGGGACCTCGCCCAGCTGCTGGGCACCACTCCCGAAACCATCTCCCGGAAGCTGCGGGCGCTGTCGGACGAGGGCCTGCTGCGTGTGGGGCCCGGTCGGCGGATGGTCGTCACGGACATCGCGGGCATCCTGAGGGCCTGAGCCGACGGGGCCCCGGGTCTCACACGCCCAGGAAATCCCGCCAGGACGGCAGCTCGCGCTGCGCCTGCAGGTAGCCGGCGGCGTAGGAGGCCTGCAGCCTGGGCAGGCGGCGCTCGCCGTTGGAGACCGGCATGTGGTCCGGGACGAAGACCATGGCATCGCCCGAGGCCTCGAGGTCGAAGACCTGCTCGCGCATGCGGTTGTAGTTCTCCGCGCGGGCCTCGAGCGCCTCCACGACGGCCGGCAGGTCACGGAACCGACGGCGAATCACGGCGCTGAAGCGCTCGGCCGCCTTGGTGAAGCCGCGCTCCTGGCTCAGCACGATCAGGAACTTGGTGTAGCCGTCGACCTGCGCGGCATCCAGCGGGATGCCGCCGGAGGGGCCGATCGCGCCGTCGTAGTAGAGGTCGCCGTCGCGCTCGACCGGCGGCATCACCAGCGGCATGGACGACGACGCCCGGGCCAGGCGCATCAGATCCAGCTCGCTGCGGATCGCCTCCCGTCCGACGTAGTGCATGGTGCCCTTCGAGGCGTTGAACGTCCCGATCCGGAACGAGGCCGGGTTGGCCAGGTAGGTCTGGTAGTCGAAGGGCAGAGGACCGCCCGGTCCGGCCGCATCCTCGTAGATGAACTGGGAGTTCAGCAGACCGTGGCCGCGGGCGAAGGTGGAGAGGTTCCCGAAGTCCGGCTCCTGCGAGAACTCCACGAAGGACCGGCGCGCCCGCCAGATGTCCCGGGACAGGTAATGCGCGGTGTGGCTGGCCCCGGCGGAGATCCCGCAGACGTAGTCGATGTGGATGCCCGCGCTGAGCAGCGTGGTGA
This sequence comes from Kocuria sp. 2SI, assembly GCF_005502825.1. NCBI lineage: Bacteria > Bacillati > Actinomycetota > Actinomycetes > Micrococcales > Micrococcaceae > Kocuria > Kocuria sp. 2SI. The sequence continues at coordinate 56,652 of NZ_SCNB01000011.1, forward strand.
CCACTCCGGCCGTGTAGCTGCCGCGCATGCCTCCGCCCTCGAAGACGAGAGCGACGTCCGTGACGTTGCTGGTCAGGGGCGCGCGGGGGATCTCGGGCGCTGACGTCGGGGGCTGCTGATCCACCTGACGGAGCCTACCTGCGCCTGACGACAGGCGTCAGTGCCCCGAGGTCCGGCGCCGAGCTTCAGCCCGTGACCTCCATCGACAGCTGATAGCGGTCGCCGCGGTACACGGAGATCGAGTACTCGATGGGGATCTCGCCGTCCGCGCCCAGGCTGTAGGAGCGGCGGTGGAACACCAGAACGGGCGCCCCGGGGGCGATGTCCAGCAGCTGGGCGTCCTCCGGGGACGCGCCGGCGGCCTGCACCGTCTGCTCTGCACGGGTGATCCCGACTCCGGTCTCGGCGAGCATGCCGTAGAGCGAGGCGGACCAGTCCGTCTCCACCGGCAGCACACCCTCGGGCACCCAGCAGTCGTCGACGCTGACGGGGGTGCCGTCGCCCAGGCGCAGACGCCGGATCCTCAGGGCCCGCGCGGCACCGAGGTGCGCGGCGGCGGTCGGCGGAGCGTCCTCTTGGCCGATCAGGACCGGCACGGTCGAGGGCGCGAGCCCTGCGGTGCGCATGTCCTCGTGGAAGGAGGCCAGATGCAGCCGAGAGCGGGCAGGGGACGGGGCCACGAAGGTGCCGCGTCCGTGCTCGCGCACCAGCAGACCGTCGCGCACGAGCTCGGCGATCGCGTGCCGCACGGTGATGCGCGAGACGCCGTGCTCCTGCTCGAGTCGCCGCTCCCCGGGCAGCTGATCGCCGGGGGAGAGCTCCTGTGTGATCAGGCGCGCCAGCTCCGCACGCAGGCGCTCGTGCTTGGCCGTCGGGGCCTGGTCCTGCGACGGAGGCGGCGACGCCTGCCGTTGCGGCAGCGACTGCGCGTCCGGAGCGGTCACGGCATCACGGCGCGGGCTGCAGTGCGAACAGAGGACCCAGAGCCTCGACGTGCGCGCCGGCAGTCGCTTTCAGCTCGAGGCGCTCGGGCGCAGTGTCCATGGCCACGACCGGAGTGCACAGGCTCAGTCCGGCCTCGCGCACCACGGCGGCGTCCACGCGCAGCATCGGATCGCCGGGCTGGACCGCCTGCTTCTTCTCGACCAGCACCTCGAACCCCCGGCCCTTCAGGCCCACGGTGTCCAGACCGACGTGGACCAGGACCCCGGTGCCATCCTCGGCGATCAGTGCGATCGCGTGCGGCATGGCCTTGAGCACCGTGCCGGCCACGGGGGCCACCACCTCGACGGTCGCGGCGTCGTCGGCGGGCATGAGCGCCAGGCCGGCGCCCACCATGCCCTGGGCGAAGACCGGATCCGGGACCTCGTCGAGCCCCATGATCCGCCCCGCGAACGGGACGCGGATCTGGAGGCTCACAGCAGGTCCTGGATGTCCTCGGCCAGGTTCTCGGCCTCGGGGCCCACCACGACCTGGACGATGCCGCCGGAGACCATGACGCCGTGGGCGCCGGCCGCCTTCAGCGCGGGCTCGTCGATCACGGAGGAGTCCGCGACCTCGGTGCGCAGGCGCGTGATGCAGCCCTCGATGTCCTCGACGTTCTGGGCGCCGCCGAGCGCTCGCAGGATGTCCTCGGCCTTCGACATGGTGTCCTCCTGGTCTCTGCCCGTCCGGCGGGCGTCGGGGCCCGGCTGTCGGGCATCGGGATCGCGGGGGAGCGGATGCTCCCAGGTCATTGACAGGTTCGCATGAGGTCGCGCACAGTGTCACCCATCACTGGTCATAACCAGTAGGGCAGAACGATACGGAGCGAGGAACCCCATGTCCACGGCGAATCCGGCGGCCGCGGCCGGCGACGGGGCAGGCGCGAGCCAGCCCGAGAAGAAGCCCTCGCGGGCCATGCAGCAGCTGCAGCGCTTCGGACGCAGCCTCATGCTCCCCATTGCCGCGCTGCCGGCGGCGGGCATCCTGCTGCGCCTGGGCCAGGACGACATGATCGGTCGGTTCGAGAACAGCGAGCTGCTGATGGGCGTGGCTGCGGTGCTGGCCGGGGCGGGCGACGCGCTGTTCGCGAACCTCGGCTACCTCTTCGCGGTGGGGCTGGCCTTCGGCTTCGCCAAGAAGGGAGACGGCTCCGCCGCGATGGCCGGTCTGGTCGGCTACCTGGTGCTGCTCGGCGTGTTCGATGCCATGGCCCCGATCGTGCTCGGCGCGCCGGAGGAAGGGGCGGAAGACCCTGTCATCAACTACGGCGTGCTCGGCGGCATCCTGGTCGGCGTGATCGCCGCCAAGCTGTGGGAGCGCTATCACCGCATCAAGCTGCCGGACTGGCTCGGGTTCTTCGGCGGGCGCCGCTTCGTGCCGATCGTCGTGGCCGCCATCTGCGTGCCCCTGGGCGTGGTCATGGCGCTGGTCTACCCGTTCTTCGACGCCGGCCTCACCTGGCTCAGCGATGCCGTGGCGCAGAACGCGGTCGTCGGCGGCGGCATCTACGGCGTCATCAACCGGCTGCTGATCCCTCTGGGCCTGCATCACATTCTGAACTTCCCCCTGTGGTTCCAGATCGGCGAGTACGACGGCGCCCACGGCGATATCTACCGCTTCTTCGCCGGTGATCCCTCGGCGGGCATCTTCACCACCGGCTTCTTCCCGATCATGATGTTCGCCCTGCCCGCAGCGGCCCTGGCGATCTACCACGAGGCCAAGCCGAAGAAGAAGAAGGTCACCGGCGGCATCATGCTCTCGATGGCCCTGACCGCGTTCGTCACCGGCATCACCGAGCCGCTCGAGTTCTCATTCATGTTCGTGGCCTGGCCGCTCTACCTGATCCACGCCGTGCTCACCGGCACGTCGATGGCCCTGGTCAACGCCCTGGACATCCACATGGGGTTCAGCTTCTCCGCCGGCGGGATCGACTACCTGATCAACTTCGGCCGGGCGCAGAAGCCGCTGCTGCTGCCGCTGATCGGCATCGGCTACGCGGTGGTCTACTACGTCCTCTTCCGCTTCGTGATCCGCAGGTGGAACCTGCGCACCCCGGGGCGCGAGGACGAGTCCGTGGACGCCGAGATGCAGGGAAAGGTCTGACGTGCTGCGGGTCGTCGTGGTCGAGTCGCCGCAGCGCGCCGGCGAGCTGGCGGGAGAGGCCGTGGCCGCCGTCGTCGCTGCGGCCGAGCGTCCGGTGCTGGGGCTGGCCACAGGCTCCAGCCCGCGGCCCGTCTACCGCGACCTGGCCCGCAGGGTCCACGACGGCAGCCTCAGCCTGGCGCGCACCCGGGCCTTCCTGCTCGACGAGTACCTCGGCCTGTCGAGCGAGGATCCTCGGTCCTACCGGGTGGAGATCGAGCGGGAGGTGGTCGAGCGAACCGACCTGCCGAGTGCGGCAGTGCGCGGCCTGGACGGTGCCGCCGAGGACGTCGAGGCCGAGTGCAGCGCCTATGAGCGGACCATCCGCGGCGCCGGCGGGATCGATCTGCAGCTGCTGGGGGTCGGCACCGACGGGCACATCGGCTTCAACGAGCCGGGCTCTGCGCTGGATTCGCGCACCCGCCCCTTGGAGCTGGCCCCGCGCACGCGGCAGGACAACGCCCGCTTCTTCGGCGACGATGCGGAGCAGGTTCCCACGCACTGCCTGACCCAGGGCATCGCCACGATCCTGGAAGCGGGCGAGCTGCTCCTGCTGGCCTTCGGGGACTCGAAGGCGGAGGCGATCCGCCAGGCGGTCGAGGGCCCGGTTACCGAGCGCTGGCCGGTCACCGCGCTGCTGCGCCATCCGCACGCGACCGTGGTCGTGGATCGGGCCGCGGCCTCCCTCCTGGAACGGGCAGACTCTTCGGCATGACCGAGCGCATCTTCCACTCCACGACCGTCGTCCTGCCCAGTGGTCCTGCCCGCGAGGCCTGGGTCGGGCTCGACGGGGAGCGGATCTCCTCCGTTCTCGAGGGGGCATCGACTGCCGATCTCGGGGGCGCGCCCGTCGAGGAGCTCGGCGACCGCATGCTGGCGCCCGGCTTCGTGGACCAGCACGTCCACGGCGGTGGGGGCGGTGCCTTCTCCGATGGTCCCGAGGGAGCGGCAGCCGCATTGAGCGCGCACCGCAGGGCGGGCACCACGACGTCGATGGCATCCCTGGTCACCGACACGATCGACAGCCTCGAGCAGCAGATTCGCGCGCTCGTGCCGTTGGCGCGGGCGGGGGAGCTCGCGGGGATCCACCTGGAAGGGCCGTGGCTGGCCGAGTCCCGCTGCGGGGCCCACACCCCGGAGCTGCTGCGGGACCCGCGCCAAGAGGACCTCGAGCGCCTGCTGGCCGCGGGGGAGGGCACGATCCGCATGGTGACCCTCGCCCCCGAGCGCAAGGGCGCCCTGGACGCGGTCCGGCTGCTCGCCGATCGGGGCGTGATCGCCGCGATCGGGCACACCGACGCCGATGAGGAGGTCGTCGGGCGGGCTCTCGAGGCCGGAGCGAGCGTGGCGACCCACCTGTTCAATGCCATGCCCTCGATCCATCACCGCACGCCAGGGCCCATTCCGCGTCTGCTCACCGACTCGCGTACGACCGTCGAGCTGATCGCCGACGGCGTCCACGTCCAGCCGTCCGTGCTGCGTCTGGCGATCGAGGCCAGTGCCGGTCCCTGGCTGCTGATCACCGATGCCATGGCCGCTGCCGCCGCTCCGGACGGTGCCTACCGCCTGGGGCCGCTCGACGTCGACGTGGTGGACTCCGTGGCTCGCATTCGCTCCACGGGAGCGATCGCCGGCTCGACCCTGACCCTGGATCGCGCCGTCCGCTTCGCGATCCAGGAGGTGGGGATCGACCCGGCCGACGCCGTCCGGGCGGCCTCTCAGACGCCCGCGGACCTGCTGGGACGGCCCGACCTGGGCCGTATCCAGGCCGGCGCCCGGGCCGATCTGGTCGTACTGGGCGACGACAGGACGGTCGAGCGGGTGATCCGCGGAGGCGTCGATCTCTGAGGTCACGGGCACGGGGGGCGGCAGTGGGATGATCGGAGTCATGACCGATCAGTCCTCCCCCTTCACCGGATTCCCCGTCTCGCCCGTCTATGACGGCATGACCTCGACCGCCGTGCGCGATCTGCTCGATGTGCTCTCCGTCCCCGGCGTCATCTCGTTCGCCGGGGGTGCTCCAGCCGCCGAGTCCTTCGAGATCGACGACGTCCGGGAGTGCTTCGACTGGGTCTTCGCGAACCGGGGCGCCAAGGCCCTGCAGTACTCGTCGACCCCGGGGGAGCCGGAGCTGCGCGAGCAGGCGGCCCGCCGCGTGTCGCGCACGCTGCCCACGACCGCGGATCAGATCCAGATCACCACGGGCTCGCAGGAGGCCATCTACCTGGCGGGCCACGCGATGCTGCGCCCCGGGGACGTCGTGCTCGTCGAGCGGCCCACATACCTGGCCGCGGTCCAGGCCTTCGCCTCCTCCGGCGCGCGGCTGATCGGGATCCCCTCCGACGACGACGGCGCCCAGCCAGAGGCGCTCGAGGAGCTGATCCGCGAGCACGACCCGCGCTTCGTCTACCTGATCCCCACGTTCCAGAACCCGTCGGGCGTGTCCATGCCAGCTCAGCGCCGTCGTGAGATCGCCGAGGTCCTGCTGCGCACCGGGGCCCCGCTGGTCGAGGACGACCCGTACGGCGAGCTGCGCTTCGAGGGCGAGACGGCCCCGCAGATCGCCGCGCTGCCCGGGATGGCGCGGCAGACGCTGCTGCTGAACTCGATGTCCAAGATCATGTCCCCGGGCATCCGCGTGGGCTGGATCCGCGGCGAGGGCCCCATCATGAACACGCTGTCGATCGCCAAGGAGGCCATGGGCCTGCACTCCTCGGTCGTGGATCAGCTGGCCGTGGCCCGCTACCTGGAGCACTACGACGTCGACGCCCACGTGGCCGAGGTCGCTGCGCTGTACCGGGGGCGCCGCGACGCGATGGCCGCAACGCTGCCGTCGATCCTCCCGGAGGGCGCCACCCTCACCCGTCCGGAGGGCGGCATGTTCCTGTGGGCCACCCTCGGCAACGGGATCGACACCACCGCGCTGCTGCCCATGGCCGTGCAGGAGGGCGTCGCGTTCGTGCCCGGGGCGTCGTTCTTCGCCCACGACCCGGACCGCACGACCATGCGGCTGTCCTACGTGACGAACCCGCCGGAGGTCATCGACGAGGGCGTCGAGCGGCTCGGGCGGGCGCTGCAGCGCTGGCGGGGCTGAGAGGCGAATCTCGATGCGGGGATGCATCCGAAACATCCGGAGCATAGGTCACCCTTGCATGAGACGATGAGGACGCCCAGAGTCCCACTGCCGGGGCCGGCTCAGACGCGCGAGGAGATGTTCGGTGCCCGAGTTCACGTTCATGCGGGAGATCCAGATCCCTCAGGACATCTTTCCCCTCCTGATCCAGGGGGAGCAGCCCGTCTGCGCCTTCGCCACGTTCCGCGACGGCTCCGTGTTCACCAACAAGCGGCTGATCCTGCGCGATGTCCAGGGGATGACGGGCAACAAGGTCCAGGTCATGTCGCTGCCGTACTCGCAGATCGTCTCGTGGGCCTCGGAGAACGCCAGCTCCTTCGACATGGACTCGGAGCTGACGCTGAACACCCGCGCCGGGATCTTCAAGCTCAACCTGCGCGGCGGGATCGACGTCCGCGCGCTCGACAACCTGATCGCGCAGGTCGTCCTGGTCTGACCCTCTTCCCCATTGCCGAGTGGATACTCAGTTGCGCTGACCATGCGAACAGCGCAACTGACTGACCACTCGACAGGGGTGAGGACAGGCGGTCCCGTGCGCTGCGCAGCGCACAGGGCCGCCCGTTCTTCGTCCGCGACGCGGGGTGGCTCCATGCGTTTGCGTCTGTTATCGAATCGTGAGCGTCACATAGCGATTGTTTTGCAAACGTGATCGAATGTGCGGTCGCACAGTGGTTTGCTTCAGCTACTGGGGCCGCCGCACCCGCGACAGGGCCTCAGAACTTCCGTTCACCACCCAGACACCGGGAGCTCTGCCATGAAGAAGACCACCGCCACCACTGCCCTGGCCGCCACCATCGGCCTCTCCGCTTGGACCATGACCGCTGCATTCGCCGTCGCGCCCGCACCTGCGCCTACTGAGGCTTCCCCCGAGGATGTCCAGGCGCCCCTCGAAGACGGCATCGTCGACGAGTCGGGTGCCACGGCACCCGCCGCGGAGGAGATCGTCATCCCCGACTGGGCCCGCGACCTGGAGAACAACGTCTCCTGCGCCGATGCCGTGGGCACTCCGTACCAGGACAACGTCCTCAAGCCGGGCTGGCCGTCGATCCTCGATGCCGACGGCGACGGCATCATGTGCGAGTCCAATGGCGACGACGACGCCGCACGGGCGCCTTCGCTCGATCCGTGGGAGGGCGCTGGCCCGCCCCTCCCGGTCGGGTACGTGTACCCGAACTGCGACACCGCCTTCGCCGTCAGCGGCCGGCCCTACCCGTTCCCGATGTTCATGCAGTTCACGGGCCCTCACCTGGACATCGACGGCGACGGCATGGCCTGTGAGACTAATGGCGACGACGACGCGGCCTTCACCGGCGTGATCCACGAGGCCCCGCTGGTGACCGAGCCGGTCGCTCCGGCTCCGGCGCCTGAGACGCCCACGGGTGAGGCTCCGGCCGCCGAGGCCCCTGCCGCTGCCGCTTCGGCCGCGGAGGGCTCCCAGGTCGAGGAGGTTCCGGTGGGCGGTGCCGACACCGGCGTCTCCGAGTCGCCGAACCGCACGGGTCTGCTCGCCGGCGGTGCTGTGCTGTCTGCTCTGGCCGGCGCCGGTCTGCTGGCCCGCCGCGCGCGCCAGCACTGATCCGGTCCGGCCGCTCGACGGCGCTCCGGCGCGGCGGGTCTGCCTCGCCGCGCCGGAGCTCTCGTCTCGCATGATGCAGGGATCGGGATCCGCACGGGTTCGGCTCCCGGTATCGAACATCGGCACCATGTCCGATGGAACCACCCACCGGCAGCACAGGAGCACGACGATGAAGACGCCCTGGCCCCGCCAGCTGATCGCCGCGCTCGGGCTCGCCCTCCTCCTGAGCGGCTGTTCGGGCGGCGAGGTTCAGGACGATCGGTCTCCGGAGTCTTCGGCCTCGGCGGCCTCCGCCGCCTCGACGACGCCCTCCGCGGCAACATCAGCGTCGTCGTCGGGCCAGGACCCCGCCGTCATGCCCGAATCCGCCCCCACGGCCGTGCGGATCCCGGCGATCGGCGCCGACTCCGAGCTGCTGCACCTGGGGCTGCGGGACAACGGCTCGCTCGAGGTCCCGCCCACAGACCCTGACTCGCCGGCCTCCTGGTACGACAAGTCACCGACCCCGGGTGAGCTCGGGCCGTCGATCCTGCTGGGCCACGTCAACGAGGAAGACGGCAGCGACGGCGTGTTCGCGGGCCTGCGCGATCTGCAGCCCGGCGATGAGATCCAGATCGAGCGCGAGGACGGCTCCACCGCAACCTTCGCGGTCGACTACGGCGAGGCCTACCCCAAGGACGACTTCGCCACGGACAAGGTCTACGGCAACACCGACGACTCCCAGCTGCGCCTGATCACCTGCGACGGCTACGACCCCGAGACCGGGCTGTGGGACGACAACTACGTCGTCTACGCCACGCTGACCCCCTGACCCCGCGCCGAGTGGATGCTCAATTGCGCTGTTCGCCCCGATAGCGCAACTGGGTATCCACTCGGCGCGGGGGAGGTGGGACGAACCGGCTTAACCACGCACCCGGGGCTCAGAGCTCGAGCAGCATGGTGCCCTCGGCGGCCGTCGGGGCCTCGCGGTAGCCCATGGACTCGTAGAGCTGACGCGCGGGGTTGCCCGACTCCACGCTCAGCGACAGCGCGCTCAGCCCGCGCCGACGGGCCTCCTCGTGCAGCTCGTGCAGCAGCATCCGGCCCACGCGTCGATTGCGCCACTGCGGCAGCACATGGATCGAGACCTCCGGGATGCCCTCCGCCACGAAGCCGTACCCCGGATCCTGCTCCGGCAGATGAAGCGCCCAGGCCGCTCCTGCCCATTCGTAGGTCGGCAGGGTCGCGATCGGCATGGCGACCACACCGAAGTCCCCGCGCTCGAGCTTCAGACGCGTGTAGTGCGCGAACTCGGGGCGACGATCGATCTCTGCGGGCTCGAAGCGCGGACCCTGCCAGTTGAAATTGCCCAGGGCGGCCTCCCGCAGGATGGCCGGGGCCTCGTTGGCTTCGAGCGGGCGGACCGTCAGGCCGGTGAGGCGTGGCTGAGGCAGCATCAGGCGGCCCCGCCGTCGAGCCGCTGGGGGGAGGAAGCAGAGGATTCGCGGCCCACCGAGCGGAAGAACCACGTGTAGAACGCGGTCCAGCCCAGGAGGAAGATCGCCAGCTCGACAGTGCGCGGCGAGACCCCCAGCAGCCGCGGGAGGCCGCGATCCGGGGCGCTGAGCCCGCAGCGCCGGGACAGGACCGCGATTCCGGAGATCGCGCCGGTGACCGGCACGAAGCGCGCTAGCCGGGCGGGGAGAGTCCAGAGAACGAGCCCGCTGAGGGACATGCCCTGCGCTGCGGCCGAGCGGGCGTAGAGCTTGTACGGGGTGCCGGTGAACGGCCCGATCATCAGCGCGGAGAAGCCCCGGGTGCCCATCTGGGCATCGACCTTGGCGACCATCGTGGAGCTGATGGCGGGGATCCGCGCCGCCAGGGTCGCGGAGCGAGCGGGATCCGTGCGCGCCGACCAGCGGTGGACCACGGCCCCGCCGAGAACGGCCCCGGCTGTGGCTGTGAGGGTCAGGGCCTGCGCCCGACCGGGGCGGCGCAGCCCCACGGCGGAGGTCCAGGCATCCGGGACGACGAAGAAGACCGTGGCTTCCGCGAATCCCCAGGTGAAGGCGACCCCGTGCTGGAGCAGCGCGCGACGGGCCCTGCGGCGCTTCTGCGATGGCTCGGTCATGTCCGCAGCTTGCCAGCTGGGGCTCGCGACGGGGATGCAGGGCTGGACATCCGGGCTCACGGGTGGTCAGATCACATGACGAGCCATGCATTCATGATGGCAAACACTCGCGGCTGCACCGCGGGATCTCGGCTCAGGAGGCGCAGTGAGCACGTCTTCGCAGGAACCGCGCGACGACCGGAGCACCCGGAGCGAGTCTGCGGGGTCAGCGGTCACCGGGGAGCGGACCATGCGCCGCGAGATCCCGCAGCGCAGCACGTCCTGGGCGCGGGCAGTGGCAGCGGCCGTCGGGCGCACGGGGATCACGCCGAACATGATCTCCTCGGCTTCCGTCGTCGTGGCCGCGATCGGGTGCGCGGCCCTCGTGGGCTCGGGGTGGGCGGTCTACCTCCACGACGACGGGGTGCGGGCGGCGCTGCTGATCATCGCCGCGCTCATGGCCCCGCTGCGTCTGCTGCTCAACATGCTCGACGGCATGGTCGCCGTCGAGGACGGCAAGCAGTCCCCGGTCGGCGACCTCTACAACGAGGTCCCCGATCGGCTCGCCGATCTGCTCTTCCTGGCGGGGGCCGGCTATGCGGCCGCTTCGATCCACGGAGGGATCACGATCGGCTGGGTCGCCGCCTCGCTGGCGGTGCTGACCGCCTACGTCCGCTCCCTCGGAGCCGCGCAGGGGCTGTCGAATCACTTCGACGGGCCCATGGCCAAGCCGCGGCGCATGTGGCTGCTGATGCTCGGCTGCCTGCTCTCGCTGCTGGAGCCGGCGCTGCTCGTCCCGATGGGCCTTCCGCGGGGCACGGTGCTGGGCGTCGTGCTGGGTGTGATCGCACTCGGCTCGCTGGCCACCGTCGTGATCCGGCTGCAGCTGATCGGCAGTGATCTGCGGACCAGGGCCGCAGGGGCCGAGGGCGTGCCCGGCGCCGCGCCCGGTGGACAGGAGTGCTGAGCGGCATGGGGATCGCCATGATGCCTTCGGGGATGCTCGGTGCGGGCTGGCTGCCCGAGCGGGTCGGCATGATCGGCGGGGCGGCTGCGTGGCTGCTGCTGGGCGCCGTCGTCGTCCTGGTCCTGGCCTCGATCGCCGTGCTCGCGATCTCCGCCCGGCTGCCGGCGTCCAAGGAGGGCTTCAGCACGGAGCTGCGGCAGCGGACCTGGGCCTGGTGGTACATGATCGGCGTCCTGGGGGCTGCGCTGCTGCTCGGGGAGACCGTGACGCTGCTGCTGTTCGCGGTGCTGTCCCTGCTGGCGCTACGCGAGTTCGCCGCCCTGCTGCCGGATCGACGCCATGACCGCACGGCGCTGATCTGGCTGGGGATCATCACCCCGCTGCACTACTGGTTCCTGTGGGAGCACTGGTATGGGATGGCGGCGATCTTCATTCCGGTCTACGCGTTCCTGTTCCTGCCCGCGGTCGCGGCGCTGCAGGGGCGCACGGAGCACTTCCTGTCCCGCGCCGCCTCGCTGCAGTGGGCCCTGATGGTCTGCGTGTACGCGGTCTCCTACGTCCCGGCGCTGCTGCAGCTGCCGGTGGCTCTCGCGGAGGGGAAGACGGCTGCCGAGGGCTCGGCACCCGGCTCGGGCGGCTGGCAGGGGGCGGCACTGATGCTGTTCCTGGTGATCGTGGTCCAGGGCTCCGACGTCCTGCAGTACGTCTGGGGCAAGACGCTGGGCAAGCACCCGGTGGCGCCGTCGGTGAGCCCGAACAAGACGTGGGAGGGGCTGATCGGTGGAGTCCTCTCCGCCACGGCGCTGGGAGCTGCGCTGTGGTGGGCGACCCCGTTCGCGCCGTGGCAGGCGGCGCTGCTGGCGCTGGTCAGCTGCGTGATGGGCTTCGCGGGAGGTCTGGTGATGTCGTCGATCAAGCGGGATCGCGGCGTGAAGGACTTCGGCGCGGTGATCCCGGGCCACGGCGGGATCATGGATCGCTTCGACTCGCTGGTCTTCGCCGCTCCGGTCTTCTTCCACCTGGTGCGCTTCTTCTTCTCCCCCTGACCTTCCTGGGCCGAGTGGATGCCCAGTTGCGCAGAATGGGCGAACAGCGCAACTGGGTATCCACTCGGCGGAGGGAGGGGAGGGTCAGGAGGGGTCCGGGGCCAGGACGCCCCGACGGGCCAGCTCCGGGCGCAGGCCCTCGCCCACCCAGTACGCCTCCTCCAGATGCGGGTAGCCCGAGAGGATGAAGTGCTCCACGCCCACCGCGTGGTACTGCTCGATCAGATCGGCGACCTCCTCGTGGCTGCCCACGAAAGCCGTGCCGGCGCCGCCGCGCAGCAGGCCGACGCCCGCCCAGAGCCCGGGGTGGACCTCCAAGTCGCGGGCTCTGTCCGGGACGGTGTCGCCGTGCAGCTCGGTCATCCCCTTCTGCGCCGTGGACTCGGACGCGGCCAGATGCTTCTGCGAGGCCTTCACCTCCTCCGGATCCATCTGCTCCAGGAAGCGCTGCGCCACGGCCCAGGCGTCCTCGGAGCGATCCCGGGTGATCACGTGGGCGCGCACGCCGAACTCCAGGGTCCGGCCCTCTGCGGCCGCCAGCTCGCGCAGCCGCTCGATCCGTGCACCGACCTTCTCCGGGACCTCGCCCCAGGTCAGATGCACATCCGCCCGGCGCGCGGCCACGGGCAGCGCGGCCTCCGAGTTTCCGCCGAAGTACAGCGGCGGCACAACAGCAGGCTGCTCGAAGGCCCGGGCGTCGCGCGTCTTGTAGTGGGCGCCGTCGAAGTCGACACCGCCCTGGGCCCAGATCGACGAGACGATCTCCATGAACTCATCGGTGCGCTCGTAGCGCTGATCGTGACCGAGCCAGTCGCCGAAGCGCTGCTGCTCGGCCGACTCCCCGCCGGTGACGATGTTGAACATCAGCCGCCCACCCGAGATCTTCTGGTAGGTCACGGCCATCTGGGCGGCCAGGGTGGGGGTGATCGTGCCGGGGCGGAAGGCCACCAGGAACTTCAGCTTGGAGGTGGCTCCGATCAGCGCGGCCGTGGCGATCCAGGCGTCCTCGCACCAGGACCCGGTGGGGGTGAGCACCGCGTGGAAACCGTTGGCCTCCGCCGCGCGAGCCACCTGTGCCAGGTAGTCGAGGCTCGGCTCGCGAGGCGTCGTCACTGCGCGGTCGTTCGAGTGCGGTCGGTCGACCACGGAGCGGCCGTCGCCGTTGGTGGGCAGGAACCAGTTCAGAGTCACGCTCATCGCGCAGGAAGCCTTCTCTCGAGCCGTGGGATGCTTGCCGTCGGCTCGAATCTACGTCCCCTGAGGCGCGCGTCCGGGAAATGCGACTCGATCCGTAGGAATAGTTGACAGACGCTCATCCCCAGGCTGGGCACTGTGTGACGACATGACGCCCGACCGGGGGAAATCCCCACAGATTCGGTAGGTTTCGGACTCCGAGAGCTTCTCCGCCTTCCCCAGATCGGATGCCCCATGTCCCTCCAGGCCACCGAGACGACCCCGCCGTCGTCGGAGACGCCCGACGAGACGGACAGCCCCCGTCGTCCGCAGCGACGACGACGGCGTGAGCGCCTCCAGCGCATTCGCACCACCGCGGTGAGCCTGGTCGTGCTGGTCCTGCTGTGGTGGCTCGTCACCGCCGTCGGGTTGGTCCAGCCCCTGTTCCTGCCCTCGCCGGGGGCTGTGTGGTCGGCGTTCGTGCAGGCCAGCTCCTGCCGTCCGGTCGACGATGACGCCACCCGATGGGCCTGCGGCGAGCAGGGCTACTTCCTCTGGGAGCACCTGGCGCACAGCCTGCGCCGGATCGCGATCGGCGTGGGCGTCGGTGCGGTCGTCGGCGTGGCCCTGGGTGTGCTGCTCGGCGCGTTCCGCCCGGTCCGCGAGATCGTCGAGCCGTTCCTGCACTTCCTGCGCGCCCTGCCGCCGCTGGGCTACATCGGCCTGCTGATCGTGTGGTTCGGCATCGGGGACACCTCCAAGATCTGGCTGCTGTTCCTGGCCGCGTTCCCGCCGATCGCCGTGGCCACCATGCAGGGGGTCCAGGGCGTGCAGGTCTCCCGCGTGAACGCGGCGCGCTCGCTGGGTGCGACGCGCTGGCAGGTCCTGCGCCACGTGACCATCCCGTCGGCGCTGCCCGAGGTCATCGGCGGCATCCGCATCGCCACCGGCTTCACCTGGACCACGGTGGTCGCCGCCGAGCTGAACAACGGCATCCCCGGCATCGGAGGCCTGGCCTATGTCTCAGGAACGCAGCTGCAGACGCCGCTGACCATCGCCTGCATCATCGTGATCGGCCTGGCGGCGGTGGGGCTGGATGCTCTGATCGCGGCCGTGGGCCGCGTGGCGACGCCGTGGCAGGGCCGCGCATGAGCGCCCCCGGACAGCCCAGCCGCAACGGGCACGACGACCCCCAGCACCGCGCCGATCAGGAGCACTCGCCGATGGATGACCGGAGCGCTGCCGCCAAGATCCGGCTGACGGCCGCCGCCAAGGACTACACGACCGACTCCGGCGACATCGTGCACGCGCTGGCGTCCACCGATCTGGAGATCGGGGAGGGCGAGTTCGTGTGCATCGTGGGCCCTTCCGGCTGCGGCAAGTCCACGCTGATGGACATGATCGCCGGGTTCCACGCGCCCTCGGGCGGGGTCGTGGCGGTCGACGGCGAGCCGGTCACCGGTCCATCGGCGGCGCGAGGCGTGGTGTTCCAGCAGGCCAACCTGCTGCCGTGGAAGTCGGTGCGCGCCAACGTGGAGCTGGGCCCGCTGCTGCGCGGGGCGCCGGCGCAGGAGCGCCGGGAGATCGGCGAGCGTCAGCTGCGGCTCGTGGGCCTGGAGTCCTTCGCGGACCGCAAGCCCTACGAGCTCTCGGGAGGCATGCAGCAGCGCGCCCAGATCGCCCGTGTGCTCGCCAACGACCCGGACGTCATCCTCATGGACGAGCCGTTCGGCGCACTCGATGCCCTGAGCCGCGAGCGGCTGCAGGTCGAGCTGCGCGGGATCTGGCGCCAGGACCGCAAGACGATCGTGTTCATCACGCACTCGATCGACGAGGCCGTCTACCTCGGCACCCGCGTGCTCGTGATGAGCCCGCGCCCGGGCCGGATCGCCCTGGACCTGCCGGTCGAGATCGGCCGGGACCACGACGACGTCTCCGTGCGCACCAGCCCCGAGTTCACCGCCCTGCGGGAGCGGATCGCCGGGGCGATCTACGGGGACGCCGCAGGCACGTCCCGCAGCACGACGGTCGGCGAATGATGATCAGCCACGAGGAGCGCCCCATGACCACCAGCATCCGCAGGGGCTCCGTCGTCGTGTCCCTGGCCGCCGTCGCGGCCCTGCTGCTCAGCGGCTGCACCGCAGCCCAGACCGAGCGTCGTCTCAATGCCGAGCACGGCGGCGCGGTCGCCGAGTGCCCCTGGGAGGCCGATGAGTCCGTCACCGGCACGATCGACCTGGGCTATCAGCTGCTGCCCAGCGGCGACCTGATCGTGCGCGATCAGCAGGTGCTGGAGACCTGCATGCCCAACGCCGACATCCGCTGGACCCAGTACGCCTCGGGTGCCGAAGTCGTGCAGGGCTTCGGCGGCGACTCCCTGGACATCGCGACGGTGGGCTCGTCCCCGGCGGTGAAGGCGCTGTCCGCGCCGCTGGACCTGCCCGTGGAGGTCGTGTGGATCCAGGACGTGATCGGCGAGTCCGAGGCCCTGATCGGCGCGGAGGGCATCACCGACCTCGAGGACCTGCGCGGCGGCAGCGTGGGCGTGCCCTTCGGTTCCACCGCCCACTTCAGCCTCCTGGCGCTGCTGGAGCAGGAGGGCCTGTCCGACGAGGTCACCGTGATCAACCTGTCCCCGGATGCCCTGCTCGGGGCCTGGCAGTCGGGGGAGATCGACGCCGCGTACATCTGGGACCCCACGCTCGGGGAGCTCGAGGCCGACGGCGGCACCCGGCTCGTCTCCAGCACCCAGGCCGCAGAGATCGGGGCGCCGACCTTCGACCTGTCGGCAGCCGATTCCGGGTTCGCCGAGGAGAATCCCGAGGCTATGGAGCAGTGGACCCGGGCGCAGGACTGGGCGGTGCAGATGCTGCAGGACGATCCCGATCGCGCCGCCGAGATCCTGGCGCTGCAGATGGGCTCGGATACCGAGACCGTCCGCCGCCAGATCGACGGCACCGGCTACCTGCGCGCCGGCGAGCAGCAGGAGCAGTTCTTCTCCGGGCCCCTGGCCGATGCCCTGATCGACACCGGGGACTTCCTGGACCAGCAGGGAGAGATCGACGCCCCCGCCGATCCGCAGCACTACCGGGACGCGGCGGCGTCGTCGGCGATCGAGGAGGTCGCGGGCTGACTCGAGGGCAGCAGGCGGGGAACCAGCCGCACGAGCACCACCATGCCCACGAGTTCGACCATGGTCTGCATGACCACGGCCAGCGGGATCAGCGGGGCCTGGTCCGCGACGGCCACCGCCAGGGGCAGCACCACTAGGGAGTTGCGCGCCGTCGCGCTGAAGACTGCGGCGCGCGCCGAGGCCACCGGCAGTCGAGCGGCGCGGACGACCAGCACGGTCAGGGCCGTCATGAGCACCAGGAAGGCCACGTAGACCGGAACGGACAGCGCGATCTCGGCCAGCTGGCCGCGCACCGCAGCGACCTGCGAGGCGATCACGGTGAGCAGCACCAGCATCAGCGCGGGGACCATGAGGGCCTGGCCGAGACTCTCGAAGCCCCGCGCAGCACAGGAGGCCCTGGCGTCGTCGCCGCGGCGTGCCGCGAGCTGCACCACGACGGCCGCGCCCAGCGGCACCAGCAGCATCCACACCAGGGCGCTGAGGAACGGCCCGGGCTCGATCCGCAGGGGGACGTCGGACCCGGCCAGCAGCCACAGCAGCGGGCCCAGCAGGAGCATCTGCGCCAGCATCAGCAGCGGGGCCGCGGCGGTGAGGCGGGCGCGGTCACCTCCGGCCAGCCCGGCGAACACGATGACCCAGTCGATGCACGGCACCAGCAGCACCACCAGGATCCCCAGCACGAGCTCGGGATGCCCGGTCAGCGGGCGGGTCAGCAGCCACGCGACCACCGGGACCACCAGGAAGTTCAGCCCCAGCAGCACCAGCAGGAAGCGGCGGTCGCGCAGTCCGTCGCCCAGCTGGGTCAGCGGGATCCCCAGGAACGTGCTCCACAGCAGCACCGCGATCAGCGGCGGCACGGCCAGCTCCCAGGCGGCGGTCGCGGCGGGGAAGACCAGGCCCAGCGCGGCCCCGAGGACCATGGTCGCCAGGTACAGAGGCACCTGATGCCGCTCCAGCCACGCGACCATGACCCCTCCGCTCCCGAGCTTTCCGAACCTCCAGTCTCCGGTGGCCGTCGCGGCGGCACAAACCGGCGTCGCCGCGCGTTGCACGGACATGACCGATGCACTGCCGCCCTCGCCCACCGCCGATCTCGAGCTGCGCCACGACACCGCCGCGCACGCCTTCCAGGCGCTCGACGGCGGTCGCGTCGTCGGCGAGGCCCACTACACCCCGTACGAGACCGACGGTCGCTCCCAGCGGATCTTCGACCACACCCTTACCCAGCCCAGCCATCGCGGCCGCGGCGTGGCCGATCGGCTGGTCTCCTGGGCGATCGCCGAGACCGTGGCCGAGGGAATCGAGCCGCAGGCCACGTGCTGGTACGTCCAGGGCTGGCTGCGCGAGCACCCGGAGGCGCTGCGGGGCTGAGCCGTTGTCGGCGCACCCCGCAGTCCGTGACGCATCACGTGAACTGTGCTGGAATGTCTCCATGAGCAACGTGGAGCCCGTCCCGCTGGAGACCCTCTGCACCGCCGAGCCAGGGTACGAGATCCAGATCCTGCCGCCGCGCGTGGTCCCGCTGGGCGGGCCGCGCGCCATGGACGTGCGCCGCGTGCTGCCGCAGCGCAAGCGCTCGCTGATCGGCGCCTGGTGCTTCCTGGACTGCTACGGTCCCGACGACGTCGCCCAGACCGGAGGCATGGACGTGCCCCGCCACCCGCACACCGGCCTGGCGACGGTCTCGTGGCTGTTCATGGGCCAGATCGACCACCTGGACTCGGCGGGCAATCGCGCCGTGGTGCGTCCCGGCGAGCTGAACCTCATGGTGGCCGGTGGCGGGATCACCCACCAGGAGATCTCCACCGCGGACACGTCGGTCCTGCACGGCGTGCAGCTCTGGTACGCGCTGCCCGAGTCCACGCGGCACATGGAGCACGATTTCATCCATCACGTTCCGCAGCCCGTGTGCGGCGACGGCTCGCAGATCCGCGTCTTCATCGGGGAGCTGGCCGGCGACGACGTCCAGGTGGAGACCTCCACGCCTCCGCTGCTGGGCGCGGAGATCCTGCTCGAGCCCGGCGCCGTGCTGGAGCTCGACGTCCAGGCGGGATTCGAGCACGGCGTCTACCTGGACTCCGGCTCGTTGTCGGTGGACGGCGTCGCGGTGGAGGCCGAGCACCTGGCGTACATCGGCCCGGGTCGGGAGAGCCTCCGGCTGGAGGTCGACGACGACGCCGAGCCCGTGCGCCTCATCCTGCTGGGCGGGGAGCCGCTGGGTGAGGAGATCGTCATGTGGTGGAACTTCATCGGCCGCACGCACGACGAGGTCGCGGCCTACCGGGCGATCTACCAGCACGAGCTCGCCTTCGAGGATGCCCCGTCCGAGGAGATCCTGGCCGCCGCGGGCCTGAGCCCGGACGATCCGCCGCGCTTCGGGCCCTACCCCGACGGCGAGCCCGATCCGCTGCCTGCCCCGCCGCTGCCGAACACCCGGCTGCGCTCGCGGGGCTGAGGCGCCTCAGCGGGTCTCGGCCGGCGAGCCGATCGCCTCGCGCAGCGCCTCGACAAACCCCTCCGGGAAGCTCACCGCGTGCGGCAGGGGCACCGCGACGGTGTCGCGGTGGGGACCGTCGACCAGCAGGAGCGTGAGCTCGCGGTCGGAGAGGGACACCGGGTAGGCGCGCCCCGTGGCGCAGCGCACGCCACCCGGCGCGTCTGAGTGCTCGGCGATCGGCGTCGACGCCGGGCGAAGCTCGGTGAGAAGGCCCGTCAGGTGCGTGCCCCATTCGGAGCGCAGCAGCTCGACGGTCTCGAGCTCCTCTGCCGGTCCGGGCCACGACGGCCGCGGGGCCAGGGCCTCGCGATCCAGCATGTGGCACCCGGGGATGTGGTGGATCGTCATGCGCAGGGGCTCCACGCGCCACAGCTGCGAGCCCGGCCAGCAGGTGAAGGTCCGGGCGATCTCGCTGGGCAGGGGCCCCTCGGAGAGCAGTGCGGTCTCCTCGTCCTCCGTGCAGCGGGTGACCACGGCATGGCCGCTGAGCTCGGCGACCGTCATGCGGATCTCGGCCACGGGGGCCTCCGCTGCGATCGTCATGGAGACGTGCTGCGGGCGCTCGATCGGCATGGGCGGCCACTGCCCCTCCTGCGGGGACACCACCATGTAGCGGGTGCCGTCCTGTGCGGCCCCGTGGAAGGACGTGTCCAGGAGGTGCCCGCGGACGCCGTCATGGCAGGAGATCGTCATCCGGCCGGCGCCGTTGAGCAGGCGTGCCGCGGCATCTGCGGCGGCGACGTCCAGGTGGCAGGGGGTGCCCTGTGCCGGAGCGGCTGTCTCGGCGTTCTCGCTGGGGGTCATGATCCCTCCAGAGGGTGTCGGCTGCGGTGGTGCGGCGGGCTCTGTCGCACCCTCGATGAGGTGAGCCTAACCTGATCTTGAGGTGCGCCGTCAAGAGCGGATGCCCTGTTGCGGGTCGAGCTGAGCGTCGTCGTGCCAGGATCGGGGCATGCACATGCCCTCTGAGCCCGTCTGGAGCTGGGTCGAGACGCCGATCGGCGACGGCCTGATCGTGATCGGGCCGCAGGGTGCGATCCGGGCGGCGTTCTCCCGCCCCGACGGCACGGGCATGCCCAGCGAGGAGTCCGTTCTGATCGAGGCGGGCGCTCAGCTCGCAGCTGCGCCTGCGCACGACCCTGCCGCGCTGGCCGAGATCCTGGAGCGGATCGAGGCCTGGTTCGACGGCTCCGTGCAGGACCTCGACGTGCCCGTCGACCTCGCTCCGGCTGACGGCTTCAGACGGGCGGCGTGGGAGCGGATCGCGCAGATCCCGTACGGGCAGACCCTGGCCTACGGGCAGCTGGCCGCCGAGGCGGGCCGTCCCCGAGCCGCACGTGCGGCGGGGACGCTGTGCTCGGAGGTCCAGGTGCCCCTGTTCCTCCCGGTGCACCGCGTGACCCGCGCCGACGGCAGCACCGGCGAGCCCGACCCCCGCCATGCCGTGCGCCGCATGCTGATCGACCACGAGCGCGCGGTCCTGACCGGCGGCCCATCCCCCTGGGCGTGAGCGCTGCCCCGTCGAGGCCGCAGCACCGCATGCCCCCACCGTTGAGGCCGCACAGTCGCATGCCATCCGCGCTGATGGGTGGCCCTTCTGCGGCCTCAACGCGTGCGGCGGCGAGGCGATGCTGAATGAGAGCGCCGAGCTGATCACCGGCGTGGTGTGCGGCGTGCGCGTGGAGGAGATCGAGGAGCCGCTGATGCAGCAGGTCCGCTGGTTGGACAAGCTGGTCGACGAGCTCGCCAAGGGCAAGGCGCTCGAGAAGATCCTGCGCGGCTGAGGTCTCAGAAGCTCACGATGCCGGTGATCGTGACCTCCGCAGGCCCGCCGACCCACACGTCCTGACCGTCCGAGCGCACGCGCACCCGTCCGCTGCGACCGATCGCCGTGCCCTGCGCCGCCGTGTACTCCTCCGGTGCCATGCCGGCGCGGATCAGCCATGTCCCGAAGCCCGCCTGGAGGCTGCCCGTCACAGGGTCCTCGCGCATGCCGTGCTCCGTGGGCACGAACGCGCGGACCTCCACGTCGGCATCCCGTCCCGGCTCATGCGGGCCGAAGATGCCCAGGCGCAGATCGTGCTCCGCGATCAGGGCAGCATCCGGCTCCAGGGCCAGGACGGTCTTGGCATCGACCAGCACGATCCCCAGCCACCCGGGCCCGTTGTCCACCCAGTTGGCGCCCTGGACATCGCCGGGCTTCAGCCCGAGCGCCTCGGTGGCCACGGCGAGCGTCGAGGACTCGACCTCGCCGCTGCGGCGCAGGGGAGGGGCCGAGAAGGACAGGCCGTCGTCGTCGGACAGGACGGTGATCAGACCCGCACCGCACTCCTGGACCACGGTCCCGTCCCGGCGCAGTGCGCCGCCGGCCGCCAGCCAGGCGCGTGCCGAGCCCAGGGTGGGGTGCCCTGCGAACGGCAGCTCCTCCTGCGGGGTGAAGATCCGCACGCGGTAATCGGCCCGCTCGTCCTCCGGCGGCAGCAGGAAGGCAGTCTCGGAGAGGTTGGTCCAGCTCGCGAATTGGGCCATCTGCTCGTCAGTGAGCTCGGCGGCATCGTGCACGACGGCCAGCGGATTGCCCCCGTGCGGCACCGCGGAGAAGACATCGACCTGGGAGAAGCGGAAATCGACCATGGTCGTGAGTCTGGCACTGGGCTCGGACGGCACAACGGCCCCGCGCGGTCATGGTGATCGTCGTGCTGAGGGCGGATCGGCTCTTCTGCGACGTCAGCCGTAGGTGGCAGGCTGGAGGCACAGTCAACCGCGGACCCGCGTGCGGTCCGTTCGAGAGGAGCCCGACCATGAAGCAGTTCATCGTCCCCGCCGGCGGCGGTCTGGAGAACCTGCGCCTCGACGACGTCGACGAGCCCGGAGCTCCCGGCCCCGGTGAGATCCGTGTGGACGTGAAGGCCTCGAGCCTGAACTTCCACGACTACATGGTGATCTCCGGCGACATGCCCCCGAACGAGGATCGCGTGCCCCTGGCGGATGCCTCCGGCGTGGTCGCGGAGGTCGGCGAGGGTGTCGACGAGTTCGCGGTCGGCGACCACGTGGTCTCCGTGTTCTTCCCGCGCTGGCAGTCCGGCGACGACGTCGAGTCCTCCTTCTCGAGCTCCCCGGGCGACGGGGTGGACGGCTATGCCCGTGAGTCCGTGGTGCGTCCGGCGAGCTGGTTCACCGCAGCGCCCGAGGGGTGGACCCACCCGGAGGCTGCGACCATCACCACCGCCGGCGCCACCGCCTGGCGCTGCCTGGTGACCGAGGGCGGTCTGAAGCCCGGGCAGACCGTGGTCCTGCTGGGCACCGGCGGCGTCTCGATCCTGGCGCTGCAGATCGCCAAGGCCATGGGCGCCCGCGTGGCGATCACGTCGTCGTCGGACGAGAAGCTCGCCCGCGCTCGCGAGCTCGGCGCCGACATCACGGTGAACTACAACGACGACCCCGAGTGGGGCCGCACGATCAAGAAGCAGACCGGCGGGGCGGACATCGTCCTGGAGTCCGCCGGCGCGCAGACCCTGCCGCAGTCGCTGCGGGCCGTGAAGCCGGGCGGGGTGATCTCGCTGATCGGCGTGGTCGCCGGCGACAAGGGCGATATCCCCACTGCGCTGCTGATGACCAAGCAGGTGCGCCTGCACGGCGTGCTGGTGGGCTCGCGGGCCATGCAGCAGGAGTTCGTGGCGGCCATGGACGGCCTGGGCATCCGGCCGGTGCTGGATCAGACCCTGCCCATGACCGATCTGGCGAAGGCCTGCGAGCTGATGCAGGACCAGTCCCACCTGGGCAAGATCGCCCTGGAGTGGTGAGACCGCGTCCCTGAGTACGCGGCTGCCTGCCGAGATCCCGTTTCCCTGCGCCCGTTCCGCCGAGATCCCGCCAGAATGCGCGGAATCCGGGCACGGAAGCGGGATCTCGGCATCAGCGGCGCACGCAAGCATGATCTCGGCGAGGAGAGAGGGCGCTATGGGCGTGATGTCCTATTGGGCCGGCGTCCGGGCTGAGGTCGCTGGTCTGCCTGAGCAGGTGCCGGATGCATGGACCTTCGGGGGCACGAGCGAGCAGGCCGACGAGTTGCTGGGCCTGGTGCTCGCCGGGACCAAGACGGGGACTGCATCCTCCTGGACGGCCGCGGGGAGCCGCGCGCTGTGATCCGCACGACCGACGTGCACGTGGCCCCTTTCCGCGAGGTCGGCGCAGGGCATGCGCGCGCCGAAGGGGAGAGCACCGGTCCCTGGCGCATTGGTGCACCCGGTGCCGTCCAGCTGACGCTTTCGCGCGCGGCTGCCTGCCGAGCTCACGCTTCCGTGCTCCCGGTCCGTCGAGATCACGCCAGAATGCACGGAATCGCTCATTCTGCCCATGGAAGCGTGACCTCGGCACGGGCGATGCACGGATGCGTCGATTCGACGACCGCCGCGTGTCCATCATCACCCAAAGTGCAGTTGTGCAGAAATAGCGCGAGTGCAAAAATGCACTAGTGCAAGAAGAGAGTCTGAGAGAGCGCAAGAAGGCCCGGACGTGGCATGACATCCATGTCGCCGCCGCCGAGGCCGTTCTGGAGCGGGGTCTCCAGGCCGTGACGGTGGAGGACATCGCCGCGTCCGTGGGGATCTCCCAGCGCACGTTCTTCAACTACTTCCCCACCAAGGACCACGCGGTCATGGGGGTGCGCGAGCCCGCCATCTCGGACGGCGCCGCCGAGCGGCCCCCTGAGGGCGCGAGCACGCTGCGCAGTGTCGTCGAGCTCTACATGCAGCTGCTGGCCTCCGCCATGCCCGCGAACTCCGCGGACTTCCGAGTCCGCCTCATGCAGGTCCACCCGGACCTCGGGCGTCTGCTCAAGGACACGATGCACGGCTGCGAGCACATGGTGCGCGACGTCGTGCACGGCTGGGCCGAGCAGGGCCTGGAGCCGCGGCTGCTGGGCCCCGGGCATGACCTCGACGAGCGCATCAGCATGCTCGTGCTCACGGCCGGTGCCGCCCTGCGCTTCGTGTTCTCCCGCCCGGACCGGGTTCCGGGCTCAGATCCTTCCCCGGAGGACCTCGACCACGCGGTCGACGTCCTCGTCAGTCTCATCAGAACGGACCACGCATGACCACGACACCCCCTTGGGGCGACTCCACGGAGCGTCCCTCCGACGAGCGCCAGCCCACGGGCGCGCTCACGGCCGTCGACTCGGCCAGCCTGGGCCTGCCCAGCTCCTCGCCGATGACCGGCCAGCTCACCGCCGTCCGCGGCTCTTCCGCCGCGCATGAGGCAGAGAGCGCGGACCGGGCGCAGGAGGCCGACCAGCCGCGCCCCCGCCTGATCCCGATCTTCATCGCGCTGATGCTCGCGATGCTGCTGGCCTCGCTGAACCAGACGGTGCTCTCCACCGCGCTGCCCACCATCGTGGGCGAGCTCGACGGCGTGCACCAGATGCAGTGGGTCATCACCGGCTACATCCTGGCCTCGACCGTGACCATGCCCTTCTACGGCAAGATCGGCGACCAGATCGGGCGCAAGCCCCTGCTCGTGGGCGCGATCCTGGTGTTCATGGCCGGCTCCGTCGTGGGCGGGCTGGCTCCCACCATCTGGTGGCTGATCGCCGCCCGCGTGGTCCAGGGCCTGGGCGGCGGCGGCCTGATCATCCTCTCCCAGACCGTGATCGCAGACATCGTCCCGGTGCGCGAGCGCGGCAAGTACATGGGCGTCATGGGCGGCGTCTTCGCGCTGTCGTCGGTGGTGGGGCCGCTGATCGGCGGCTGGATCACCGAGGGTCCGGGCTGGCGCTACGCCTTCTGGATGAGCGTCGCGCTCGGCGTGATCGCCCTGGCCGGCGTCGTCTTCTTCCTCAAGCTGCCCAAGCACAACGGCCGCGTCTCCGTGGACGTGTGGGGCATGCTGACCCTGGGCGTGGCGACCGTGGCCGTGATCCTGACGATCACCTGGGGCGGCAGCACCTACGACTGGGCCTCGGCACAGATCTTCGGGCTGATCGCGATCGCCGTGGTGTTCACCGGGATCTTCATCGTCATCGAGTCCCGCGTGGCCGAGCCGGTGATGCCGCTGTCCATGTTCTGCAGCCGCACGTTCCTGCTGGCCACGGCCTCCGGAATGATGATCTCCGTGGCCATGTTCGGCGCGATCGGCTACATGCCGACCTACCTGCAGATGGTCCACGGCGCCAGCGCGACCAGCTCGGGCCTGCTGATGACGCCCATGATGGCGGGCGTGCTGATCGCCTCGACCGGATCGGGAGCCCTGGTCTCGCGCTACGGCCGCTACAAGGCCTACCCGCTGGTCGGTGCGGTGCTCGTGGTCATCGCCCTGTACCTGCTCTCCCAGCTCACCGCTGAGGCCGCCGTGTGGCACGTGTGCCTGGCGCTGGGCGTCATGGGCGTGGGCCTGGGCCTGATCCTCCAGATACTGGTGCTCGCGGTGCAGAACGTGTTCCCCGGCTCGATGGTCGGCACGGCCACGTCGGGCAACAACTTCTTCCGCCAGGTCGGGGCCACGATCGGCTCGGGAGTGGTCGGCGTGATCTTCGCCGGTCGCCTGACCGACCTGATCGCCGAGCGGATGCCCGCCCAGGCCCAGGCGGCCATGCAGGGAAGCGGCTCGGACGCCTCCTCCGGGCTGACGCCCGAACTGGTGGACTCGCTGCCGGCGCCGATCCAGGACGTGATCACCTCGTCCTACAACGACGCCCTCACGCCGATCTTCATGGTGATGATCCCGCTCGTGGTGCTCGCGCTGATCCTGATGGCCTTCATCCCGGAGACGCCGCTGGCCACCTCCATGAAGCGCGACGTCCGGTCCGAGGGCGGCGGCGCCGACGACGCCCGCGGCGAGGTCTCCGGCTCCGCTGCGCGCCCCGCCGCTGAGGGGGCCGACGTCGACCGGTCCGCTGCCGATCGCACCGCCGACGACGAGCGCCGCGACCCGGCGCCCGAGCCCCTGCCGGTGCTCGACCCCCAGGAGCAGCCCCGCCGCTGACCTGCGCAGCTCAGCCGCTCCCACAGCGCCCCGCCGACCATGGTCGGCGGGGCGCTGTCTCGTTAGGCTCGAGGGCATCGAGCGACGCGGATCACACCTGTTCCGCGCGCATCCCCGCGACGCCCGCTGCGGGCGCGCAGAAGGAGGACAGCCCTGTGACTCTTCTGGACACCTCGGCCTTCGACGGCCGCATCTTCACCGGCACGTGGGAGCAGGGCGAAGGCGAGCCGATCGTCGTGCGCAACCCTGCCGACAACGCCGAGCTGGCCACGATCGGCTCGGCCTCGGCGGAGCAGGTCCATCAGGCCGCCGCACGCGCCGTCTCGGCGCAGGAGAAGTGGATCGCGTTGAAGCCCTCCGAGCGCGCCTCGGTGCTGCGCCGCGCCGGCCAGATCATCCAGGAGAACCACGACGAGCTCGCCGGCTGGGTCATCCGCGAGACCGGCGGCATCCCTGCCAAGACCGGGCTGGAGGTCGGCAATACGGCCGCCGAGTGCTTCGAGGCCGCCGCCCTGCCGAGCCACCCGCACGGCCAGTGGCTGCCCTCCGACGGCGCCCACTGGTCCTTCTCTCGCCGCCGCCCCTGCGGCGTGGTCACGGTCATCGCGCCGTTCAACTTCCCGCTGCTGCTGGCCATGCGCTCCGTCGCCCCGGCCCTGGCCGCGGGCAATGCCGTGCTGCTCAAGCCGGATCCGCGCACCTCGGTCATCGGCGGCTTCGCCCTGGCCCGGATCTTCGAGGAGGCCGGGCTGCCCGAGGGCGTCCTGCAGGTGCTGCCCGGCGGCGGAGACATCGGCGCCGCATGCGTGGAGGCCGAGGAGGTCCGCGTCATCTCCTTCACGGGCTCCACCGCCGCGGGCCGGAAGATCGGCGCCGTCGCCTCGGAGAAGCTCAAGCGCGTGCACCTGGAGCTCGGCGGCAACAACGTGGCGATCGTGCTGCCGGGGGCTGATGTGGACCTGGCCGCCTCTGCCGGGGCCACCGGCTCGTTCTTCCACCAGGGCCAGATCTGCATGAGCACCGGCCGGCACATCGTCCATCAGGACGTCCACGACGAGTACGTCGACCGGCTGGTCGCCCGGGCCGAGGCCCTGGCGGTCGGCGATCCCTCGACCGGGCAGGTCCACCTGGGCCCGATCATCGACGAGAAGCAGCTCAAGAACATCGACTCGGTCGTCCAGGACTCCCTGACGGCCGGCGCCGTGGCGCGCACCGGCGCGGATCACGACGGCCTGTTCTACCGCCCGACCGTCCTCACCGACGTCACGCCGGACATGCCGGCCTGGTCGCAGGAGATCTTCGGCCCGGTCGCCCCGGTGCACCGGGTGGCCTCCGTGGACGAGGCCGTCGAGCTGGCCAATGCCTCCGAGTACGGACTGTCGGTCTCGATCATGGGCCCCGTGGGCGAGGCCATGAAGGTCGCCGATCGCATTCGCTCTGGCAAGGTGCACATCAATGAGATGACCGTGGCCGATGAGGCCAATGCGCCCTTCGGCGGCGTGGGCGATTCGGGCAACGGCAGCCGCTTCGGAGGTGCTGAGGCCAATCTCGAGGCCTTCACCGAGATCCAGTGGGTGACGGTCTCCCCGGACGAGATCCAGCACCCGTTCTGAACCACGTGCCCGCTGCGCTGTCGGGCAGCGGGCTCAGGCCAGCAGGGTCCCCCCGCTGCGGGCGACGACGGCCCCGCCGACCCAGGTGCCGTCGTCGCCGGTGGTCACGCGCATCAGGGCGCTGTGGCCGACGGCGCGACCCTGGGCCACCGTGAACGACGCCGGGGCGAGTCCGCGCGGCACGAGCCAAGAGGCGAAGGCCGCCACGAGGGTCGCGGTGGCCCGCTGCTCGTCGATGCCGCGGGACGGGGCGAAGGAGCGCAGCTCGAAGTCGGCGGGGCTGCCATCGGCGTGCGGGCCCAGGACGCCGACCATGTGCTGGCCGAGCTGGTCGATGTCCGGCTCCATGGCCAGCACGGTCTCGGCGCTGTCCGCGAGCAGCCCCAGGAACCCGGTGCCGGAGTCCAGCCAGGCCGACCCCTGCACCTGATCGGGCTCCAGGCCGAGGACCTCGCAGATGATCTCGACGGTGAGCTCATCGGGTTCTCCGCGGTCGAACAGCGGCGGGGCCGTGAAGCTCAGGGTCTCGTCATCCTGCACCTGGACCGGGGTCAGCCCGATCTCGCTCTGCTGGACGAGGGTGCCGTCGCTCGCCGAGGAGCCTTCGCGGTCGAGCCAGGCCCGGGCGGCCGCGAGGGTGGACATGCCCGCGAAGCGCACCTCGGTCTTGGAGCGGAACGCTCGTGTGCGGAAGTCTGCTCCGCTGTCGGTGGGGGAGAGCACGAAGACGGTCTCCTCGTGCGGCAGCCACTCGGCCAGGCCGTGGATCCGCTCCTCGGAGAGGCCGTCGGCCTCGAGCACGACGGCGATGGGGCTGCCCTCGAAGGGCTCGGTCGCGAAGACGTCGATGACGGCGTGGGGAAGGGCGCTCATGGCCACGAGCGTAGGGCGCGAAAGCCCCTGGATCGGTCGCAGAACAGGCTTTCGGAGCCCTTGCAGAATCAAGAGCGGACGGGTCGATGCGGACTCGTCGGCAGGACCCCGACGACCGCTCAGCCGGCTCGGTCGGAGCCGGGCGTCGGCACGGTGCGACCCCACCGCAGCACCCATCGCACGCTCAGCCCGGCGACCAGGGCCCAGAAGGCCGCGGACATCCCGGCCACGCTGACCCCGGAGGCGACGACGGCGAAGGTCACCGCGGCGGGCACGAGATCCTCGGTGCGCTCGAGCGCGGCCCGCAGGGAGGAGGCGAAGGTGCCGAGCAGGGCGAGTCCGGCCACCGCCGGGATGACGCCCTCCGGAGCCAGGCTCACCAGCGCCCCGAAGGCGCCTGCTCCCCATCCGATCAGCACGAGCAGGCAACCGGAGGCCACGCTGGCGATCCAGCGCCTGGAGCGGTCCTCTCCGGCCTCGGGCCCGGCGGCCAGGGCGGCGCTGATGGCGGCCAGGTTCACGCCCGGGGCCCCGCCGGTGGCGCCCAGCAGCGAGCCCAGACCGGTCACGGTCATGCTGCGGCGCCACGGGATGCGATACCCGAGCCCCTGCATGACCGCGGCACCCGGCACGTTCTGCGAGGCCATCGTGACCAGGAACAGCGGGACGGCCAGCCCGAGCACCGCAGGCGCGCTGAGCTGAGGGGCCGTGAGGTGAAGGTGCGGCACGAACCCGGCCGGGTCGATGCTCTGCCCGGTGCGCAGCACGTGCACGGCCACCACGACCGCGGCCGCGGCGAAGGCCGAGGGCACGGCCCAGCGCGGGAACAGCCGGAGACCCACGAGCCACACGAGGATCACGGGCAGGACGCCGGCGGGCTGGGCCACCGCTGCCTCGATGGGGCCCAGGCACAGCTGCAGCAGCACGCCGGCGAGCATGGCCTGGGCCACCGCCGGCGGGATGCGGGCGATGAGTTCCCCGAGCGCCGGGATCAGGCCGGTGGCGACCACGAGCAGGCCGACCACCAGGAACGCTCCGACAGCGGCCGGCCATCCGCCCTCGACGGCCCCCGTGGAGGCCAGCAGGGCGGCTCCGGGCGTGGACCAGGCGATCGTGATCGGCTGCCGGGACCAGACGGCCAGCAGGATCGAGCCCAGGCCCATCAGCACGGTCACGACCATGAGGCCGCCGGCAGCCTGCGCGGGATCGGCCCCCACCGCGGACAGCCCGGCCAGGACCACCGCGAACGTGGAGGTGAAGGCCACCAGAGCCGAGACGACTCCCGCCGAGATCGGCTGCATCACCTCGGCGCGGGTCGCGCTCAGCGCGCGCTCACTTCTTGGGCGACCAGAAGCGGCGGTCGCGATCCCACTGCACGGTGCCGTCGTGGGCCTTGCGGAAGGCCTTCACGACCGACTGATCCAGGGCGGGGTGTCCGTGGGGGCTGGTGCGCACCCACTCCTGCCCGAACTTCTCCGGCACCAGGCGGACGGCATCGTCCTGGTCGAGCCGTCCCTCCGTGCGGATCGTCTCGAGCATCCAGTCTGCGATCTCCTCAGGCGTCGTCATGCGGGCAACCCTACGCGTCCTGCGGGCTCGCTCCGCGCTCCGATGGCGGGATGCCGGGCCGCGGCGGGCGGTCCGCCTCCAAGGCGGCGACCGCGGCGCAGATCCGGCGGAACGACGCCGGCAGATCCTCCGCCTGCGCTGCGGCCGCGGCCTCCGCGAACCGCTCCGGGCGCTTGGCGGCCAGTGTGCCGCCGCGGGCCTGCAGGGCGGACACGAACGACGGCCACCGGGACAGCTCGTCCTCCAGATCCACCTCGAGCGCGGACCAGGACGGCCCCACGACGGTCGGCCCGCCGAATCCCCACCCGGCGACGGCGGGGTCCTCGCCGCGCCAGCGGGGATCCGCGGCTCGATCGGCGGCCGTCGGGTCGATCGCGGCCGCCGCCGTCGAGCCCGGTGCTGCGGCGGACGACGACCGCAGCGACGCCACGAGCGCCTCCGTGGCCTGGCGCCGACTGCGCAGGATCCGGTGCCGAGCGGTCGAGGACCCCGAGACGGGGCCGCCGTCGCCGTCGAAGAGCACGTGGTGCGGGATCCCCAGGGCCAGGTGGAGGTGGTGCAGGACGGCCAGGCGGGTCTTGCTGCCGGCCGGCTGCACCAGGGACAGGCGGTCGCCGCTGCGCCGCAGCACCTGCTCCAGCACGGCCTGATCCGTGGTGCCCTCGACCAGCAGGGTGCGCGGGGCGGCGAGCATCCGGCCGAGGTCGTGCTCGGGGACGGCCCCGAGCTCGCGGGCGACGTGATTGCGCGCCCGGCCCATCGACCGAGCGAGCTCCTGCAGGCGCACCGTGCGGGGGCCGTCGCGGGTCAGGCGGACGACGGATTCGAGCTGGGACGGCGGGACGGGGGCCGCCCCGGCGGCAGAGGCGGCCACCGGCACCTCGAGCCGCTGCGCGTCCGAGGGCCGCTCGTGCGCCGGCGGAGGACTCAGACGGGGGTCGCGGGATGCCACGCGGCCCAGGGTAGGCGTCCGCGCCGGGCACCGCGCGCCCCGCAGGACGCGCGGGCCTCCCCAGAAAGGATGAGCCGGGCCCAGCTGGGCCCCGAGAGTTCACTCTCTGGTCTGATGCCGTCAGGTGCGCATGTTTGGGAGGATGGCGCACAGCTGATGCGGAAGGCACCACCGGATTCGAGTCCGGCTGCCGCGACGCCCAACCCCCTACACAGGAGGCACCACGATGGAACCCCCGGTCCTGGAGACCGAGAACCTGGTCAAGGTCTACGGCAAGGGCGAGACGCGCTTCGACGCGCTGAAGGGACTCACGCTGGAGATCCACCGCGGCGAGTCCGTGGCCGTGGTCGGCAAGTCCGGCTCCGGCAAGTCCACCCTCATGCACCTCATGGCGCTGCTCGATCGGCCCAGCCAGGGGGTCGTGGCGCTGGACGGCAGCCCCGTCTCCGAGCTGAGCACCAAGGAGATCAACCGTCTGCGCAACGAGCGCTTCGGCTTCGTCTTCCAGCAGTTCTTCCTCAACGCGAACCAGACGGTGCTCGAGAACGTCGTCCTGCCGCTGAAGATCGCCGGTGTGGGCAAATCCGAGCGCAACCGCAAGGGCATGGAGGCCCTCGAGCGCCTGGGCATGGCCGACAAGGCCGCGAACAAGGCCACGAACCTCTCCGGCGGGCAGAAGCAGCGCGCGTGCATCGCCCGAGCTCTGGTCACGGAGCCGTCGGTGATCTTCGCCGACGAGCCCACCGGCAACCTGGACAGCCGCACCTCCGAGGTCGTCGAGGACATCCTCTTCGGCCTGCAGCGCGAGCAGGGCATCACGCTGGTCATCGTCACCCACGACGACGACCTCGCCGCCCGCTGCGACCGCCGGATCAACCTGGTCGACGGCGAGATCACCTCCGTCCAGGACCACGACGACTCCGTGAGCACGGATTCCCCGGCGCGGCCGGCCGCTCCGGGCCGGGGCGCAGCTGCCGAGCAGCCCGCCGCGGCCCCGTCGGCCGCAGCTCAGGACACAGCGGCGGCCGGACCGTGGGCGCAGATTCCCGACGGAGACGGAGCCCACCGCGGGGAGCCGCAGCCGCAGGCCGATGCGGCCAAGGCCCAGGCCGAGCAGACCAAGCACGCTGACAAGGGCGGCCTGCGCCGTCTCTTCTCGAAGGGAGACCGTCGATGAAGTCCACCGACATCGTCGCCACCGCAGCGGGCAACACGCTGCGCTCCAAGGCCAGGACGCTGCTGACCGTCGTCGCGATCTTCATCGGCGCCTTCACCCTCACCCTGACCTCCGGTCTGGGCGTGGGCATCAACAAGTACATCGACACCCTGCTGCAGGGATTCGGCAGCGAGGACCAGATCTACGTCATGAAGACGGCGGATCAGGCCTCCGGCACCTCGCAGGAGGGCCCGCAGGAGTACGACCCCGAGGCGGCGCAGGCCTCGAGCATGTTCGGCGGCTCGGAGATGCTCACCGAGAAGGACATCGAGAAGGTCGAGGGCATCGACGGCGTGGAGTCCGTGGAGCCGGTGGTCTTCGTGCAGCCGTCGTTCCTGGAGGCCGAGGACAGCTCCCAGTACCAGCTCACCATGGGCTTCCCCACGGATGTGGAGGCCTACTCGTACATGGCCGGTGAGGCTCCCGCCTCCGACGCCGACGAGATCACGATCCCGCAGTCGTGGGTCGAGCCCCTGGGCTACGACTCGGACGACGACGCCGTGGGCGGAACCGTCCAGATCGGGCTGTCGAACGCCGTGGGCGAGGAGAAGACCTTCGAGGCCGAGATCACCGGCGTGACCGAGGAGCTCGCCTCCGGCCAGGGCGGATCCCCGACCCCGTCGGATCAGCTGAACCAGAAGCTGTACGACTACCAGACCTCCGGCATGGTCGAGGAGCAGCCTGAGGGCTACATCCAGGCCGTGGCCAGCGTCCCGGACACCGAGCAGCAGGGGGCCGTGAAGTCCGCCCTGATGGACGAGAGCATGATCGGCATGACGGTCGAGGACCAGATCGGCGCGCTCAAGGGCATCATCAACGCGGTGACCTGGGTGCTCAACGGCTTCGCGCTGATCGCGCTGCTGGCCGCCAGCTTCGGCATCGTGAACACGCTGCTGATGTCCGTGCAGGAGCGCACCCGGGAGATCGGCCTGATGAAG
Source organism: Kocuria sp. 2SI (assembly GCF_005502825.1). Classification (NCBI taxonomy): domain Bacteria; kingdom Bacillati; phylum Actinomycetota; class Actinomycetes; order Micrococcales; family Micrococcaceae; genus Kocuria; species Kocuria sp. 2SI. The sequence goes on from NZ_SCNB01000011.1 coordinate 89,531, forward strand.
GCCATGGGCATGTCCGGCGGCAAGATCTTCGGCCTGTTCTCCGCCGAGGCCGTGCTGATCGGCGTCTTCGGCTCCGTGGCCGGCGTGATCGGCGGCGTGGCCGTCGGCTCGATCGCCAACGCGCTGCTCACCGGCGAGGGCGGCGCTCTGGCCGAGGTCTCCGGGCTGTCGCTCTACGCGATCGCCCCGCTGCAGCTGCTGGTCATCGTCCTGGTGATCATGCTGATCGCCTTCCTGGCGGGCACCCTCCCGGCGGCTCGCGCCGCCAAGAAGGACCCGATCGAGGCGCTGCGCTACGAGTGACGACGCCGGCGGCCGGGCTCCCCGCTCGGCCGCCGGCTCCTGGTTCCCATCCGAGAAGTCCGCACCACAAGGAGAGATGTCATGACGAACACCCCTCAGAACGCTCCGGGCCCCGACTATGGCCAGGGCAGCAAGTACGGCACCGCCGCCTACAACCCCCAGCAGTCCTTCGAGCAGGGCCGGCCCGCCAAGGTCGCCACCCTGCACAAGATGACGATCGCCTCGCTGGTGATCTGGCTGCTCTCCATCATCCCGGGCATCATCATGTCGCTGTCGCCCGAGTTCGAGGAGCAGATGCGGCAGGCCTATATCGACGGCGGCATGGGCGAGGAGATGGCGGCGCAGGCTGCTGAAGCTGCCGGGACCTTCGGCATCATCACGACCGTCGTCATGGCCATCGTGGCGCTGATCCCCTACATCCTGGTGCTGATCGGCGTGCCCAAGGGCAAGAACTGGGCTCGCATCCTGGGCATCGTCTTCGCCATCATCGCCGTGCTCTTCACGATCTACGGCCTGGCGACCTCCGGGATGAGCCTGCAGATCGGCGGGGCCATGTCCATCGTCGGGCTGATCCTCAACGTCCTGTTCCTCGTCGTGAACATCTACTGGCTCGTGCTGGCCTTCAACGGCCGCGTGGCCGACTGGTTCAAGGCCGCCCGCTGAGCTCAGCGGGCTCCCGAGTCGCGGTCCCTCGCGCTCATGACGGCCACGTCGTCGTCTTGGGCGCGGGGGACCGCTCATCTCAGTAGGCTGGCGCCAGAACTCAGGAACGGCGCGATGCGTCGCCGGTCCATCCAGCGTTCCAGAGAAGGAGCACGACGTGTCGCAGAACCCCCACGACGACGCCCGCCCCGAGGGCGAGCAGCCCCGGTACGAGGCCCCCAGCTACCAGGCGCCGCAGTACGGCGCCCCGGCGGAGCAGACCCCATCCGAGCCCGAGGCCGTGAACCCGGAGGCCGCCGCGGATTCCGCGCAGACCGCAGACTCCGCCGAGACCTCCGCCCCGCAGGGCGGCTACAGCGCTCCCGCCTACGGCTCGCAGCAGCCGGCTGAGGGCCGGGCCGGGGCCGCAGACGCGCAGCGCTCTGGCTCCACGGCCGTCCCGGCCGCGGGCGAGGGCGCAGCGCCTTCGTACTCCCAGCCGACCTACGACGCCTCCGCTCAGCAGCAGTCCTCCTATTCCGCCCAGGGGCAGCAGGGCTACGACCAGTCCGGCCCGCAGCAGGCGCCGTCCTACGGCCAGTCGGCTGAGCAGCCGTCGTACGGCCAGCAGGCGCCCTCCTACAGCTCGCAGCAGCCCGCCTACGGCGACCAGCAGCAGCCCTCGCCCTATGGGGAGCAGCCGTCCTACCAGCAGCCGTCCTACGGCTCCGCTCAGCCGTCCAGCCCCTACGGCGAGCAGCCGTCGGCTCCGCCGTTCGGCGGCGCCCAGCAGCCTTCGGCGCCTCAGTATGGCGGCCAGCAGTACGGCGGGCAGCCCGGCAGCCAGGCCCCGCAGTATCAGCCAGCAGGCGGCGGCAGCCAGGCGCCGCAGTACCAGCCGAGCGGCGGGAACCAGTGGGCCGGTGGCGCTGCAGCGGGCGGAGCGGCCTCGGGCGCGGCGTTCGCCAACGCGGGTCGCCTGCGCACCCTGCTCTTCGCCTCGGCGGGGCTGTTCCTGCTGCTGGGCATCGTGCAGGTGCTCGGCCGCACCACCATGGCCTATGCGCTCTCCCTGCAGGAGGCTGCAGACGCGGCCGAGCAGTTCGGGATCGACCTGGGCGGTCAGACCGCCGGCGGACTCGCGATCGGCGTGTTCAACATCATCAGCTGGATCATCACCCTGGGGCTCTACGCCTTGGTGCTGTTCCTGCTCAACAGCAAGCCGGGTGCCGGACGGATCGTGGGCATCATCCTGGCGATCCTGGGCTCCCTGGGGGCACTGGGCGCGTTCATCAGCGCCTTCAACTACGGCTGGGTCGCCATCCTGGTGATCCTCGTGGGCATCGCGTTCATCGCCGTGAACGTCATGTGGATCATCCAGGCGATCAAGGCCAAGCCGGCCGCACGCTGATCCCCGCAGGCTGAGCGATCAGCCCCGACGCCCCGGTCCCTGCCCCTCGGCAGCGGCCGGGGCGTCGTCGTCTTCCGGCTCCGCGGCCGACGACGAGCCCCCGGGCGGCTGCTCCCGGGGCGAAGCCTCCGCAGCGGAGCCGGCCTCTGCGCCGCGACGGCGTCGATCGAGCTGGTGTTGCAGCGCCCCTACGGCCGTGGACCCGCCGCGGTGCACGGCGCGGGATGTGGCCCCGCGCAGCTCGTCCCAGCTGTGCACGAGCGCCACGCGGAAGGCCTGGGCTGAGCTCTCGTCGGCCTCGGGAGACTCATCCCGGGCCCGCTCCTCGTCGGCGGCTTCCCGGAGCCTCTCCTGCATGGCCGGGGTGCCGGTGACGGCGAAGGGGCTGTCGGCCTCGGTGAGCCACAGCGAGCGGGGCAGCCGCCGCGGCAGATCGTCCAGGGCGCTGTCGGCCACGATCCGCCCGAGCTTGCCGGCCATCCGGCGGTCCTCGCGCAGGAAGTCCAGGGTCCAGCGGTTGCGGGGGCGCAGGTCGATGCGATCCCAGGCGCGCAGCCCGATCGCCAGCTGGCGGGCGCGCAGCAGCTCTGCATCCAGGGCGGCCCCGGCGATCAGCACGATGCTTGCGAACCAGGCGAGCACGAGCAGGATCGTCACGCCGTTGAGGGTGCCCAGCAGCGCGTCCACGGTTCCGGCCAGCGAGCTCAGCCAGCCCAGCAGCACGGCCATCGCGAACAGGGCGCCCACGCTCACCAGCGACCCGGCGCTCATGATCCCGAACCGCGGCAGATCCACGTTGGGGCCCATGTGGTAGGCCACGTTGACGTAGACCACGAGCACGAACAGCAGCAGCGGCCAGCGCAGGAGGTTCCAGGCGGCCACCACGGTCTCGTCGAAGCCCAGCGCCTCGCCGAGCGCCGCCGCCATGTCCCCGCCGACCGTGATCAGCAGAGCCGCGGCCGCCACGGCCACCAGCAGCGCGATGGTCTCGAAGAACACGATCGTGCGGAACGGCAGGAACTGCCGGCCCTCGCGGGTGTCGTAGATGCGGTGCATGGAGCGGTGGAAGGCCGCCACGGAGTTCGACGCCGCGATCAGCGTGCCGATGAATCCCAGGACGGCTCCGGCCACGGTGCCGCCGTCGGGGTTCAGGGAGTGCAGCGCGTCGGTCAGGGCGCCGGGGTCCACGGGCGGGAAGAGCACGCTCACCAGGTCGACGATCCCGCGCAGCACGGACTCCTCGAGACCCAGCAGATTGATGATCGAGACCAGCGAGATCAGCAGCGGGGCGATCGACAGCAGCAGGAAGAACGTCATGGACGCCGCCTGGTCCCACACCTGGATGTAGATGAGCTTCATGACCGCTCGCCGGATGACGTGCAGCACCGTGAGGCGGGGCTGCTGGAGGGTCACGGAACGGGTCACGCTGGCGGTTCCCTAGGGCTCGAGTGCCCACTCACAAGGGGCGGGGAGGACGGGGACCATCCTCCCACGATCCTCCCAGCGCGGCTCGCGTAGGCTCTGAGGCATGCTCGGAAGAATCCCCCAGCCGCTGCGACGGGCCATCACCACGACCGCCACGCGAGCCGCTGTCGGGGTGGTGGGCGTCCAGTTCGCCACCATCGCGACCCTGGTCGGCTACGACGCGGTGAAGAAGCGCGGCCGCAAGACTCGCTCTGGCTTCCCCAAGCCTGGGCACTACGCCGCCGACGTCGCCGGCTCGGACATGGACGTCTTCACCTTCGGCGCGGAGCTCTACGACGACATGATCGCCGCGATCGATGCCGCCGAGCGCACGGTGTACCTGGAGACCTACCTCTGGAAGAGCGATGACTACGGCAAGCGTTTCCTGGATGCCCTCAACCGCGCAGGCGCTCGCGGTGTGGACGTGAAGGTGATGTACGACGGCGTCGGCAACATGGTCGTGGACCCGCGGTTCTACCGGTTCGGACCGGGAGTCGAGCACTACCGCTTCCCCGTGGTGCGCCCGCAGCTGCTCGTGACCCCCCTGCGCTCCAGCGGCCTCACCCACCGCAAGCTGCTCATCGTGGACGACGAGTACTCGTACGTCGGCGGCTACAACCTGGGCTCCACGTACGCCACCGAGTGGCGGGACACCCACCTCAAGATCAGCGGCGCGGACTCGTGGCTGCTGCGTCAGGCGTTCGTGTCCTCCTGGAACTCGATCGCGGTGCGGCGCGGGGGCTGCGAGCCCATCGCCCGTCTGGATCCGGTGGAGTGGGAGTCCCGGATCCGGGTGCTGACCAACATGCCCGTGCGCCGCGTCTACCCCATCCGCAACATGTACCTGCAGGCCATCGACCAGGCGGCCAAGTCCATCTACATCTCCACGGCCTACTTCATCCCGGACCAGCAGATCCTCGATGCCCTGATCCGCGCCCGGAACCGCGGTGTGGATGTCCGTCTGATGTTCCCCATGGACTCGAACCACGTCCTGGCCGACTGGGCCTCGCGCGGGTTCTACGCGCAGCTGCTGCGCGAGGGCATCACCGTCCTGCTCTACAAGGACGCCATGATCCACGCCAAGACCGCCACCATCGACGGCGTCTGGTCCACGATCGGCACCGCGAACATCGACCGCCTGTCCCTGAGCTTCAACTACGAGGTCAACATCGAGATCGTCGACCACGACCTCGCGGCCGTGATGGAGCGGATCTTCGAGTTCGACAGCGAGAACTGCTGGCGGATCACCAAGCAGGAGTGGGACGAGCGTCATCCGCTGGCCTGGATGGGGGAGTGGGCGCTGGCTCCCCTGCGACCGCTGCTCTGAGATCTGCCTGAGCCTGCGGGCTGGAGGGGGGGCGGGGACGACGAAGGGGGCGCCGGCATCTGCCGGCGCCCCCTTCGTGCGCTGTTGCGAGCAGCGCGTCTGCGGCCTCAGTCCTCGTCGGCGCGGTGGACGTACCAGGCAGCCACGAGCCCGCCGATGATCACGAGGCCCGAGACGGCCAGGCCGAAGCGGTCGTCGTCGTACCAGGGGCTGCGGCCGGCACGGCGGCGCCCGCCGCGGCGGTCGGCGGAGCCTGCGTCGGAGCGGTCATCACCCAGGGGGCCGCGGGCTGCGGCATTCGGATCCGAGATCGCGGGCTGGCCGTGCTCGGCCGCGAAGGCGTCGGGGGTGGTGCCGGCGTGCTGAGCGGCGATGGCCGTGGGGGTGCCGGCTGCGGGGGTCTCGTGGAACTCGCCGTGTCCGGGGATGGAGTTGTGCGGCACGTGGGACTCCTCTGTGCTCGTGGGGCTGACGTGTGGGCCGGGGCGTCGCCGCCCGGCTTCTGGTCCCAGCGTATCCCGCGTCACCCGGCTTGCGGCTGGTCCGGTCGCGGGGGCGGCCGTCGAGCGCGCACTGCGCGATCCGGGAATGCTGAAGGCGCCCGGTGCGATCGCACCGGGCGCCTTCAGCGAAGTATCAGGTGATCAGTTGATCACGGTGATGTTCGCGGCCTGGAGGCCCTTGGGGCCCTCCTGGACCTCGAACTCCACGCGCTGGTTCTCCTCGAGCGAACGGTAGCCGTTGCCGTTGATGGCGGAGAAGTGAGCGAAGACGTCCTGCTGGGAGTCATCGGGGCTGATGAAGCCGAAGCCCTTGTCGGCGTTGAACCACTTGACGGTGCCGGTCTGCATTGTTCTGGTCGATCCTTCCGGAACGGTGGCGAAGCACCGACTCTCGGTGCTCGCGTGCCGTCGTGCTCCACATGACTACATCCGAGTGGACTACGTCGACCGCTGGGTGCGCGGCAGTGGTCCCGTCAAAAGCGGGGGTCGTACGACAACTAGTATCGACGGTACACGAGTCGGACACGGTGCGGAGGGCCGAGGGCAAGAATTCACCTCCGATTCGGCGATGAGGCCGTGCCGCCGATCACATCGGAGCCGAATGCGGTGTTCAGGCAATCCCCAGTGCTTCCCCCGCCGGGGTGCAAGTCGAGTCCAGGACTGCTTCAGGTGCGCGGTGTTGAGTAGTCATCACCTCGGCAACGAGGGCAGCGGCGTCGACTGGAGGGTTCGCGCCGCTGGAGCTTCCTGCACCGGGAGGACGGTGGTGGTGCGTCGTCCATCTGGAGCGAATCGGTGCGGGAGGGGGACAGACAGAGAGCCGTTCGACGCCAGAGCCTGGCGCCGAGCGGCTCTCTTCTCATCTGGGCTCCATTGGGCGGACACAGAAGGCAGAGATCGTCTGTCGCCATTAGCGGGGACGGCCTTCGAGGGCTCCGGGCAGCCTGTTGCAGCGGCCGGTGGATACCCTGACTGGACCCCTTCATGAGCTGCCGCAGACGGCGGCCCCGTCGTCCCAGACCCGGAGGGCCCGGCCCATGACTCCCGGTCAGCGTGCAGATGACCCCTACCTCACCGACAGTCCCACCGCCTGGCGAGTGCGCATCCGCGTGCTCGATCAGCAGGGGCAGCCGGCGCACGTGGAGTCCGCCACGATCGAGCGCTTCCGAGCCGGGATCGCCCGGATCTTCGCCGCAGCCTTCGACGCCGTGGTCCATGCACAGCAGGCCGAGCGCACGGTCAGGGGCCTGCGCCTGCAGGTCGAGCACAGGGAGCTGGGGCCCGGCAACATCGGCCTGTGGTTCGACGCCCTCGACGAGCGCAGCCGGTTCTCCCGCCTGCTCACCCATGCCTCGGTGTGGGTCGAGACCGTCGGCACGCTGCTCGGCAGCGCGTCGAAGGAGCTGATCGCGGTTCTGCGGGGGCAGGTCATGCAGCTCGATGCCCCGGCAGATCAGGTGCTGGTGCGGCCGATCCCCGGGCCAGGTGGGCCGAGATCGCGGATCGAGCTCTCCGTGCCCGGCGCTGCGCCGTCGCGGATGTACTCCGATGTCTGGGAGTGGATCTACAGCGACGAAGGCGAGAGGGCTCGGCGGGACCTGGTGGCTGCCATCGCTGCTCCGGGGGTCGCGAAGATGGACATCATCTTCTACGAGGGCCAGGAGTCCGAGCACGTGCTGCAGCTGAGCAGCTCACAGAGACTGCGGGACTTCGCGGCAGGACGGTAGGGGGACATGGCAGGAGCAGCGGGGGGCAGTCCGGTGACAAGGTCGGGGCGGCAAGCGGTGCTGGCGCTCACGGGGGCGGCCGCGATGATGCTGAGCGGATGCTCGGCGGTCAGCAGCTCGCCGTCGGGCGGGCAGGGCGCGCAGTGCTCGTCGCCCGCAGCCATGGACGTCCAGGTCACGGCCGATTCGGGCAGCGATCAGCTCACGATCACGACCGCTGGCATCGGGGGCTCGGCGCTGCGCACCGAACCCTCCGACGAGGCGCAGGACGCGCCCGACGGCGACATCCCTCTCCGCGAGCTGCCGCCTGGCGTGCATGTGCGCATCGCCGATCTGGACGACGGTGAGATCGTGCGCACCGAGGTGCTCACCGGCGGGATCGCGCACACCGAGGCTCTCGAGGAGGGCGAGTACGCGGTCGGACTGGTGTCCGTGGACTCCTCCGGCCGCATCTCCGGGCTGGCGAGCTCGCGGGTCGTCGTCGGCGAGAGCGGCGGCGTGATCAGCGATCCGGCGCTCGATCAGTCGAGAGGGCTGTCACTCGAGGAGCTCGAGATCGATGAGGGCAGCGCGGTGGCAGTGCTCGCCGAGCAGGAGGGTGCACCGGGCCCGGCGCAGTGGTGGCTCGAAGGCCCGGGGCAGCAGGGCAGCGGACGGGTCGACGACGACGGCAGAGCCCGCCTGGGCGAGGTCGCCGATGGCACTCACACGCTGATCCTGCTCGAGGAGGATGCGGACGCCCCGGGCATCGCCCAGCGAGCCGCCAGCTGCCGGTTCGGCGTGAGCGACGGAGAGCTCACGACGCCCGGGCAGGCCGAGGGCTCCTCCTGATCAGCGGCGCCGCCGCGCGGTGCCGAACAGCGTGCGCGTGATCTCCCGGCCCAGGACGGTGCCGGCCGAGCGCATCATCGAGCGGACGGCGGGGTTGTCCAGGAAGCCGCCGCCGTCGCCGCGGTCGTGACGGTCATCGTCGCGGCGCTCCGTCTGCGGCTTCGCCTCGCGGGCGGGACGGTCGTCGTCTACAGACGAAGGCGCCTCTTGGTCCTGGCCCTTCTGCAGGCGGGCCGTGAGGATCTCGTAGGCGGACTCGCGGTCCACGGCCTCCGAGTACTTCGGCGCCAGCTGCGAGGACGAGATCACCGAGTCGAAGACCTGCTCCGGGGCGGTGGCCATGAGGCTGCGAGGCGTGCGGATCCGGGTCCAGGCCACGGGGGTGGGCGCGCCGGTCTCGGAGAGCACGGTCACGATCGCTTCGCCGGTGCCCAGCTGGGTCAGCAGCTCCTCGAGGTCGTACTCGGACTTGGGGTAGGTGCGAGCCGTGGCCTTGAGGGCCTTGGCGTCGTCCGGGGTGAACGCGCGCAGCGCGTGCTGGACGCGGTTGCCGAGCTGCCCCAGGACGTCGCCGGGCACGTCCTTGGGGGTCTGGGTCACGAAGAAGATGCCCACGCCCTTGGAGCGGATCAGGCGCACCGTCTGCTCGATCGCGCTCAGGAATGCCTTGGAGGAGTTGTCGAAGAGCAGGTGGGCCTCGTCGAAGAAGAACACCAGCTCCGGCTTCTCGGGATCGCCGAGCTCCGGCAGGTCCTGGAAGAGGTCCGCCAGCAGCCACATCAGGAACGTGGAGAACAGCTCGGGGCGGCTGGCCACCCCCGGCAGCTCGAGGCAGGAGATGATGCCGCGGCCGTCCTCTGCCCTGCGCAGCAGGTCGCGGGTGTCGAACTCGGGCTCGCCGAAGAAGACCTCCGCGCCGCCGTTGGCGAACGTGGTCAGCTGCCGCAGGATCACGCCGGCGGTCTGCTTGGAGACGCCGCCGATGCCCTGAAGCTCGTCCTTCCCCTCCTCCGAGGTCAGGTGCATGATGACCTCGCGCAGGTCCTTGAGATCCAGCAGCGCCAGACCGGCCTGGTCGGCGTAGTGGAAGATCAGCCCCAGGGCGGACTCCTGGGTGTCGTTGAGACCCAGGACCTTGGACAGCAGGACCGGGCCGAACGACGTCACCGTGGTGCGGATCGGAACGCCCCTGCCCTCGCCGCCAAGGGCCAGGAACTCGACCGGGGAGGCCGTGGGAGTCCACTCCTGGCCGGTGCTGCGGGCGCGCTCCGTGATCTTGTCGCTGGGCTGGCCCTCCGCCGCCAGCCCGGAGAGATCGCCCTTCATGTCCGAGAGGAAGACGGGGACCCCGGCTTCCGTGAGCTGCTCCGCCATGGCCTGCAGGGTCTTGGTCTTGCCCGTGCCGGTGGCTCCCGCGATCAGCCCGTGGCGGTTCATGGAACCCAGGGGCAGGCCGACCTGCGCGTCCGGGACCGGGGTGCCGCCGGAGACCGCGGCCCCCAGGTTCAGGGCTGGTCCGGAGAAGGCGTAGCCGGAGCGGACGGCGTCGAGCTGGGCATCGTCATGCGTCTGATCAGTCACGGCGCCGAGCCTACACACGAGTGCTTTCCGACGGCAGGGCTGTGCACCGTCCGCCGCACGCGCTCAGGGCGAGTCCGACGGCCAGGGCGAGGGCGGCGAGGGTGCGGCGTCGGGCGGGGGCCGACGACGTCCGGGGGGAGGTGAGGGAGGACTTGCGCCTATCCTGCCGCCCGATCACCCCTGATGCCGCACTTGAGCACGGACATGACGACCGAGCACGTCACGCTCGCGAAGGGGTGGTGCGGCCGTCGGCGAACACCCTTCATCGCGGCGAGGGGCGGAGGCATGATGGAGGCATCACTCGAGGACGGGGACGGGTCTCGAACCGCCCCCGGGAAACGGAGCAGATCATGACGAACATCGCGATCATCGGCGGCCACGGCAAGGTCGCGCTGCGGCTGGCTCCCCTGCTGGTCGAGGCGGGCGACGAGGTCACCTCGTGGATCCGCAGCCAGGACCAGGTCGAGGACATCGAGCAGACCGGGGCCACCGCCAAGGTCCTCGATGTCCAGCAGCTGTCCACCGAGCAGCTCTCGGACGAGTTCGAGGGCGTGGACGTCGTCATCTGGTCCGCCGGCGCCGGCGGCGGCGACCCCGAGCGCACCTGGGCGGTGGACCGCGACGCCGCGATCCGCACCATGGACGCCGCCGAGAAGGCCGGCGTGGGCCGGTACGTGATGGTGTCCTACCTGGGCGCCGGTCCGGATCACGGCGTGGACGAATCCGACGACTTCTTCGCCTATGCCGAGGGCAAGACCCAGGCGGATGAGCACCTGAAGAAGTCCTCGCTGCGCTGGACCATCCTGGGCCCGGGAATGCTGACCCTCGACGACGCCTCCGGGAAGATCACCGTGCTGCCCGAGGGCCAGCAGCCGGACAACGCCGACACCTCGCGCGCGAACGTCGCCGCTGTGGCCCATGCGGTCCTGTCGGACGACACCACGATCGGGCGCAAGATCAACTTCGTGGACGGCGACACCCCGATCGCGGAGGCTATCTCCGCTTCCTGATCAGGGCGCCTGCAGAAGGCGCACGGTCACGACGATGGCCGCGAGCGAGTTGGAAGCTCGTTCGCGGCCGTCGTCTGCCATGCAGGGACCGGCCCCGGCGCGTGCCATCTCGAGGATCGGGCTAGTGTCAGTCTCCGAAGACGCGGGACATGGAGGTTCCGCGAGGTCGCGGAGGATTGAGAATGAGTCAGGTGCGAACCGGTCGGGCGCAGGGCACAGGCCTGCCTCCCCTGACGTCCGGGAAGCATTCGCGCTTCCTGGACAAGCTGGTGGTCATCGCGACCTTCGGCGGCCTTCTCTTCGGCTACGACACCGGCGTGATCAACGGCGCCCTGGGCCCCATGTCGGAGCCTGGGGCGCTGGATCTCTCCCCGATGGAGCAGGGCGTCGTGACGTCGTCGCTGCTGATCGGCGCCGCAGTCGGCGCGATCATCGGCGGGCGCTGCTCGGACCGTTGGGGACGTCGGCGCACGATCCTGGCCATGGCGGTCCTCTTCTTCGTCGGCGCCCTGGGTTGCGTGCTCGCCCCGACAGCCGGTGTCATGGTGGCCTTCCGCGTGGTCCTGGGCCTGGCTGTGGGCGGAGCCTCGGTCACCGTGCCGGTCTATCTCTCGGAGATGGCCCCCACCGAGCGCCGCGGGGCCATGTCCGGGCGCAACGAGGTCATGATCGCGGTCGGTCAGCTGCTGGCGTTCCTGATCAACGCGATCATCGGCAGCGCGTTCTACGAGGTCCCCGGGCACTGGCGCGTGATGCTGGCCGTGGCCGCGCTGCCAGCCCTGGCGCTGTTCTTCGGGATGCTGCGCATGCCGGAGTCGCCGCGCTGGCTGCTGGCCCAGGGCGACCGCGATGCCGCGCTGAAGGTCTTGGAGCGGGTCCGCACTCCGGAGCGCGCCAAGGCAGAGCTCGTGGAGGTCGAGGAGCTGGCCGCTCGCGATGCGGCTGAGCACGAGGGCGGGCTGGCGACTCTGCGCACCGAGCCCTGGGTGCGCCGCGTGCTGCTGATCGGCATCGGCGTGGCCGTGTCCCAGCAGCTCTCCGGCATCAACTCCGTCATGTACTACGGCACGCTGCTGCTGGAGCAGGCGGGCTTCTCGTCCTCGGCCGCCCTGATCGCCAACGTGGCCAACGGCGTGATCGCCGTGATCGGCATGCTCACCGGCATGGCCCTGATCGACAGCGTGGGACGACGACGGCTGATGATCTTCGGCTTCACGGGCATCACGTCCATGCATCTGCTGATCGGGCTGAGCGCCCTGCTGTTGCCCGAGGGGCTGGGGCGGGCGATCTTCATCCTGATCTTCGTGGTGCTGTTCGTGGGCTGCATGCAGGCCTCGATCGGCTTCGGCGCGTGGATCATCCTGGCCGAGATCTTCCCGCTGAAATTCCGCGGGGCGGGCATCGGGATCTCGGTGCTGATGATGTGGCTGGCCAACGCCACAGTGACCCTGCTGTTCCCGCAGGTGGTCTCGGCCACCGGCATCACGGTGACGTTCTTCCTGTTCGCGGCCCTGGGCGCGGCATGCCTGTTCTTCTTCTGGCGCTTCGTCCCCGAGACCAAGGGCCGCTCGCTCGAGCAGATCGAGGAGTCCTTCGCCGGTGGGGAGCTGAAGCGGATCCACCCCCGCTGATCGCTCGATCGCACTGCTCGGCGCCGTCGGTCCCCGGACCGGTGGCGCCGCCGCGTGTCAGCTGCAGCCCATCCCGGCGAGCTCCAGGCAGTCCCGGCAGACCACGTGGCCCGAATCGGCGGGCCTGAGGTCCAGGAAGCGCACGCTGGGCAGCTGCGCCCGGACGACGGCTGCGGCCACGGCCTGCGTGACGGCCTCCACGTTGCGCTCCGGGACGAGCATGAGCACCGAGCCGCCGAAGCCGCCGCCGATCAGCCTTGCGCCGTCGGCGCCGGCGGACAGCGCTGTGTCCACGATGAGGTCGGCGGCGGCGAACGAGGCCTCGGCGTCGTCGCGCATGGAGGCGTGTCCGCTGGTGAGGATCCGCCCGACGGCGCAGGGGACCGAAACCCCCGTCTCGCCGGCGAGCAGGGCGTCGATCTGCTCGGAGCGGAGCATCTCCGTGAGGGCGTGGCGCAGGCGGCGGAAGGCGTCGCCGGGGTCGCGGCCCTCGAGCTGCTCGGCGGTGGGCGCGGCATCCTCCCAGCGTCGCAGGACGGTCTCGACGTCGTCCTGGGACGGTGTCTCCGGCAGGAGGTCCCGCAGGCGGTCGGCGCCCAGGAATCGGGCGGCTGCCTCGGCGTCCAGGCGGCGGGAGGAGAACTCGTGTCCGCCGAGCCAGTGCGGCGTGCGCGTGTCCACGCCGATCAGCCGGTGCCCATCCAGCAGCGCGTCGGCCGAGCGGTAGGTGATCGAGAAGTCGCGGCAGTCCAGGGAGACCACCTGGCCGGCGTGGGAACGCAGGCTCGCGGTCTGATCCAACCCGCCGGTGCTGGCACCCACCACGCGGACCTCCGCCATCATGCAGGCGTGGGCTAGGGCTGCGCGGCGGGCGTCGTCGTGCTCGTCGGAGCCGGTGATCATCCCCGCGAAGGCGAGGATCGAGGCGCACTCCAGCGCGGCCGAGGACGACAGGCCGCCGCCCACGGGAAGAGTGGAGCGGATCAGCATGTCGGCTCCGAAGCCCTCGGGGATGCTGATCCCGGGGGTGCACTCCGCGACCTCGTGCAGGCCCCACAGGGCGCCGGCCACGTAGCCGGTCCAGCCCTCGGGACGGCCCGGGCCGATGTCCTCCACGCGGACCTCGACGATCCCCTCGTCCAGCGTGGGCTCCAGGGTGCGCATGCGCAGGAGGCCGTCGGTGCGCGGTGCTGCAGCCACGAGCGTTCCGTACGGCAGGGCCATCGGAAGGCAGCGCCCGCCCAGGAAGTCGATGTGCTCTCCGTTGAGGTTCGCGCGGCCCGGGGACTGCCAGATGCCTTCCGGCCTGCGGCCGAAGACCCTCTCGAAGTTCTCGAGACCGCTGCGCGCGATCACCGCATTGTCGGGGTGCGGCACCCATTCGGGCGCGACAGATCCCGGCTCCGCGGGGTGGGGCTGGTGCACTGGGGCCTCCTGGTGCTGAGAAGTGCGCCCCACTCTAGACCCGGTGCCGGACGCGCTATCAGCGCAGGCGCCGCTCGTGCTGCGTGCCACTGCCCTGCGCAGTGCGCCGCGGTCGGAACGACCGGCGCGGCTTGGGCGGCGGGTTCGACGCGCCGTGGGTCGTGACCACCTGCAGAACGCGCTCCAGGTCTGTGCCCACGGTGACCAGCCACCAGTGGTCCCAGGTGTTGCGCATCTCGAGGTTCTCCAGGACGTTCGAGAGATCGCTCACCCGCGCACGGGCCCGCGCGGCCAGGATCTGGACCTCGTCCTTCTCCTCGTCGTCCAGGTTCAGCGGCACGATCGACAGGGAGGTGGTCATGGTTGAGAACGACTCGGTGTCCACCTTCCATGCCACGCGCATGACCTCGGCGACGGCGCGCAGCGTGCGCTCGAGCTCGCGGGAGACGTCGGCGGGGACCACCATGTGGGAGCCGTCCTCGGCGAACAGCCTGCGCAGGGCGTCGGTGAGGTCGCGCATGTAGAAGGAGACGTGCTCCACGCGGATCAGACGGGCCAGACCGGGGTCCTGACCCTTCTTGTTGGGCAGCATCATGCGCGGGTTGCCCTTGGCGGTGGAGGCGGTGGCTTCGACGACGCCGCGGACCTCCGCGGCGACCGAGGCGAGCTGGTAGTTGACCTCCACCCAGTCGGTGCGCGAGGTGGAGCCGGGCGTGCGGACCTCCATGGCGACGTCGCGCAGGTAGAACACCATCAGCCGTTCGATCCGCCCCAGCTCCAGGGAGGCGGAGCGGAAGTCGACGGGCTGAGCCACCACGTAGTTCACGATCAGGCCGATCGTGGCGCCGGTGGCCATCTGGACGATGTAGCCCAGCGAGTAGTTGTCGGCGTTGGGCCCGCCCACCACCAGCACGAACAGCGCGGTGATGGGGATGTAGTCCGCCCCGGCCCCGAACCTGCGGACGCCCGCCAGGATGACGCCGAGGGCGATGGCGGGGAACAGGGTGATGACGACCGGCCACGGCGTGAGCTGGACCAGAAGGGCCAGGATCATGCCCACGCCCAGCCCCAGCAGCGTCTGCCCTGCAGTGCGCAGGGAGCCGGCGAGGCTCGGGTACATGGCCACGAGCGCGCCCAGCGGGGCGTAGTAGGGGTACTGCGCCACGACGCCCGGCATGAACGGAGCGACCATGTAGGCGAGCATGCAGGCCAGCGCCGCCTTCAGGGCGAGCAGCAGGCGCGACGAGTTGATCGTGCTGTTGTGCCAGGGGCGCAGCAGCGAATCATCGTCGTCGCGCGAGGCCGACGACGGCCTGGGGGAGAAGCGCACGGCAGTCCTGTTCAAGCGGGGGGCGAGTGCCCGGGATCAGATGCTTGAGAGGCGTGAGAAGAGATCTACGCGCCGGTCACTTTAGCGGTCCGCATGGCCTCGGGTCGATGGGTGCAGGCGACGGATTTCTGCCGTGACTGTTCATGAAGATTCGACCCGTGACCTGCTGTGACGCACGTTCATCCGGGTCATCCACAGGTCTCGACGACCCCCTGTCGTGACGCTGTGGCTGCGGCCTACGATCACGACACTTGTCGTCATGCACCTGAGACTGCAGGGGCATCGAGCCGGAGGCCATCCGATGATCGCGAGATCCCTCGTCCTGCCTGCCACCGCAATGGTCGCAGCAGTGCTGCTGACAGCTTGCGCCCCGACGGACGACGGCCCCGACGCCTCCAGCAGCACGGCCTCCGAGGCGGCCTCTTCCTCGTCCTCCTCCGAGGCGTCGGCCGAGAAGACCCCGGGCGCCGATGGCGAGTACGTGGAGGCATCCGCCGACGGGCCTGCCCAGAACGTCCCCAAGCCCCAGAAGCCGGCCCTGGCCGATGAGGAGTCGTACGAGGGGGCCCAGGCCTTCCTCGACTACCTGGCCGACGCGCGCGCATATGCCTATCAGACGGGTGACACCACTCTGATCCGGGAGATCACCGCGGAAGAATGCGGCAATTGCTACGAAGAATATGACGACATTGACGCGATTTATGAAAGCGGGGGGTGGGCCTCTGCGGGGCGTGATGAATTGGATATCATCGACAAGGATATGCCGGTTAATTCTTACGGATTCCCGTCGCCGCGTGTAAGTAATGGGTATGAGGGGATGACAGTTTGGGGGCCGAATGGGGAGGTTGAGGAAAAATATCCACCCATTGACCCCAAAGACAGTGTGGTTTATGTCCACATGGCTCATGCGGATGACGGGTGGGTATATGTTTTGTCTACGGACGAACCCGCGTGAGCCAGGACTTCGTGCGTGGTCTGTTGGTCGTCGGCCTAATCACGCTGGCCCTAGCTGCTCTTGACCCAAAGGAAGCGATAGCTGATCCCGGGGAACGGGGTGGACGAAATTTCGCTAATGGATCATACGCGTCGTCTGCAGAGGCACTTGGGGGGTCTGTTGATATCCGTATACGATCGAATGGTGGAGGGGCAAGCCCTTCGGTTTCTAGGCCTCAATCTCGCAGTGACATGCCTCCTCCCGTTCAAGAGATAGGTGTGGGGGGTGAAGCAGGGAGTTGGGTCGAGGAAGAGGGTGAGCTTCGCGACAGAATGCTCCGCCAGTTCGCCGTTCAGAGCAACTATGATGATCGTCTTGCCGGAGGGGCGAATCGTTCGACACCTTCGGCTGATCCCGGCAACTACTCCTTGGTCGACCTCTGCGCGGGAGGTTCGAATGCCGAAGCGTGCGAGGCGAGGGAGTCCTGCACCCTTCTCGATGGATCACAGGGGCAGAACCTCTATGTCGAATACGCCGAGCCTGGGGCTGAAGCAAAGAGGGCCACAAGGCCCATCTGCTCGCCAGCGGATCAGGTCCCCGAGGGCGATGAGCCCATGCCGCTGCCGGTCTTCACCGTCGAGGACCTCCGTCGGCTCGAGGTGAGTCCGGCGGTGACTGCGGTGGAGCCGGAGCCGGACACGCTCGTGGGCCTGCACACCAACATGTACGCCTCAGCGGAGGACCAGGTCTTCGACACCGAACTGGCGGGCTTCCCCGTCCAGGTGCGAGTGACCCCGGTGTCGTACACCTGGGACTACGGCGATGGGACGACCTTCGGCCCCACGGAGCTCAGCGGCGGTCCGCTTCCTGCGGGATCGTGGGATGAGCCCACCGATACGAGTCACCAGTACGCCGACACCGGCGACGTGTCGGTGGTGCTGACCACGGAGTTCTCGGGCGAGTACTCGATCAGCGGAGGTCCGTGGCTGCCGGTCGACGGCACCAGCACGGTCACCAGCGACCCCGTCGCACTGAGCGTCTGGCGCTCGACCGTGCGCAACTACGCCGACGACTGCTTCGAGAACCCGGGCGGAGCCGGCTGCTGAGCCTCAGCCGCGATGGGCCCAGAGATCCCGCAGCAGCGCGACCTCGGCCAGATGGTGAATCACCTCGCGGTTGATGTGCAGGACCAGGTCAGCGAAGGGCCGATCGCCCCACGGGCCCTCGGCCGGTCCGCACGGCTGCTGCATGCGCTCGTCGTCCACGCTGCGCAGGCCGTCGAGCCAGCGCTCGACCTCGCGATCGAGCTGGGCGAGGGCCTCGTCGGCGGTGCCCGCGAACTTCCACGTGCCGTAGGAGGCCTCGGGGTCGTCGAAGTGGCTGTGGCTGCGCGCGGCCAGCACGCCCACGATCGCGTGCCCCAGCCGCCACGAGATCGTCGTGAACGGCTGCGGCTGCCCCTCGACGAGGTCGAAGTCGATGACCAGGTCACCGGCCCCGGCCTGGTGTGCGGTGCGCTGCTCGTCGGCGGAGTGCACCGTCCACGCCTGCTGGTCATCGCCGGTGGGGTCCCAGAGGAGCTCCTCGTCCGTGAGTCCCTCCAGTCGCGGGCGCAGCAGGTTCTGCCAGTGCCACTGCAGCTGCTCGACGGCGGCTGGGGTCAGGGGATTCGTCGTCCTGCGGACGACGATCCCATGCGGCCTCAGCCCACGGCCAGGTCGAAGCGCCTGATGAACGCCGCCATGGCATTGCGCGCTGTGGACTCCAGCGGGCGGAAGGTCCCGTCCGCCCAGCCGGTGGTGATCCCGACGCTGCGGGCCCAGCAGATCTCCTTGTAGAACGCGGAGCGCGGCGTGAGGTCCCGGAAGGGCGAGCGAGCCGGTGCGGCGAACGCCGGAGACCCGGCCGCGCGGTAGAACAGCGCGCAGGTGGCATTGCGGTCGATCGGGTCCAGCGGGTGGAACGTGCCGTCGCTCCAGCCGTTGAGCAGACCGCGCTCCCGCGCCCAGCACATCTCCCGGTAGAACTGCTGGCCGGGGCGCACGTCGGTGAACGGCGATCGCCCCGGCGCGGTGAAGTCCGGCGAGCCGGCCATGCGGTGGAACACCGCGGCCATGGCGTCGCGCTTGATGGTGCTCAGGGGCCGGAAGGTGCCGTCGCCCCAGCCGCGGAGGTAGCCGAGCTCGGAGACCCACCCGATCTCTGCCGCGAAGGCGGATCGGCTGCTGGTGTCCCGGAATGTCGCCATGAGGAGTCCTTTCGGGGTCGTCGGCTCAGTACCAGCCGAGAGCGCGCAGCTTCTCGGCGATGGCGGTCGCGACGATCAGGTAGCCGAAGCGGTTGAGGTGGTAGCTGTCGCCCTTGAGCTCGAGCGGGGCCATGCCCCATGACGCACGCTGACGGTCGGCTGCCGTGGAGCCGATGCTGTAGCGGCGCAGCTCGGGATGCTGCCAGCGCTGCGGATCCGTGAGCACGGCATTGATGTCCAGGTACTGAGCTCCGTATTCGCGGGCATAGGTCCGGTTGACGGTGTCCACCTGGCCGTAGGCGGCGGTGCCCGGGACGTCCAGGAAGTTCTTCCAATGCCCTAGGACGAGCGTCGACTCGGGCTCCACGTCATAGGCGGCGCGGGTATCGGCCAGGACGCGATCGATGTCGCCGATGTTGTTCTTGCCCATCCACAGCAGGTGCGTGCTGCCGCGGTGTCGCGCCTCCAGGTCGGTCACCCAGCGGGAACGAGCCGAGACGCCCACGTGCACGGGGGAGCCGGCGGAGGCGCGGCGGATCTCCACCTTGCGGTGGGTGCCGGGGACGTATCGCAGATCGAACGGAACTCCGTCGATGGTGCCGGGGTAGGAGCGACCGGACTCGGGCACGCGGCGATCCAGGGTGGGCAGAACCAGGGTTCCGGAGGCGGGAAGCATGCCGGCCGCGCCCATGTAGCGGAAGTCCGGGCGCGCTGCGGCCTTCTCGGAGCGGGTCATCAGGATCTCCGGCGACCGAGCGGCGGGCGTGGCCTCCGAGGTGACGGTCGTTCCCAGCTGTTTCGCGAGCTCGGTGTCCAGATGGACCACCCGGAAGCCGTCGGTGATGGCGCTGGCATAGGAAGCGGCCGACGAGCTGCCCCACAGCACGATCGGCCGCTCGGCGGCCGAAGCCTGCGTCGCCGCTGCCCCGGCGGCGCTGACGGTGAGGGCCGCCGCCGTGGCTGCCAGGACTGCGCGGCGTGAGGGGCCGTGTCCGGCGGCGGTCGAGGACAGGGCGGCAGGGCGCCGGGGCCTTCCTGCGGCGTGGGGGGTCATATGGGCGATGGGCTTGTCCAGGTCCTCGTGATCGACGGTGCCGTCGGGCGCGGTCTTCACGACGCGCACGCGCAGCCCGGCCAGCACCGCGGAGGCGGCGTTGGTGCCGTGGGCCGA
>NZ_SCNB01000012.1:0-100041 GCF_005502825.1 Kocuria sp. 2SI
CCCGCCCCCCCCCCGCCGAGTGGATGCCCAGGTGCGCTGTTGGGGCGAACAGCGCAACTGGGCATCCACTCGGCGGGGAGGGGAGGGGAGAGGGGGACTCGGTGGGCGTGGATGTTCGGGCAGGGCGTCGGTAGCGTCAGGGACAGACAGGACGGGCGGTGCAGGTCGAGCCCGTCGACGCACAGCAGCGAAGGAGCGCAGGACATGGACGCAATGAAGACGAACGCCGCCGGACGCCAGATGGTCGCCGTGGTCACCGGGGCCTCGACCGGGATCGGCGAGGCCACCGCACGACGCCTGCGCGCCGACGGCTGGATCGTCTACGCCGTGGCGCGGCGCGCCGAGCGCCTGGAAGCGCTGGCTCAGCAGACCGGGGTGATCGCGGCGGCGACCGATCTCACCGTGCAGGAGCAGGTCGATGCCCTGCGCGATCGCGTGCTGAGCGAGCAGGGCGCCCTGGACGCGCTGCTGAACATCTCCGGCGGCGCGCGCGGCACCGACCGGGTCGCGGATGCCAAGGACGAGGACTGGCAGTTCATGTACGACGTCAACGTCATGGGCACCATGCGCCTGATCCGCGCCTTCCTGCCGGCGCTGCGCGACAACGGCGAGGGCACTGTGCTCAACCTGACCTCGATCGCCGGCTGGCGGGCCTACGAGGGCGGCTCCGGCTACAACGCCGCCAAGTTCGCCGAGCGCGCCATGACCGAGGCGCTGCGCCTTGAGGAGGCCGAGAACAACCTGCGGGTGATCGAGGTGGCCCCGGGTCTGGTGCACACCGAGGAGTTCTCGCTGATGCGCCTGGGCGGGGATCAGGCGGCCGCGGACAAGGTCTACGCGGGGGTGGACAAGCCGCTGACGGCCGAGGACGTGGCCGAGGTCTGCGCCTTCTCGGTGAACCTGCCGCACCACGTGGACCTGGACACGATCACCGTGAAGCCGGTGGCCCAGGCCGCCCCGCACAAGATGATCCGGAGCAGCTGAGGAGCCTTCAGCGGGTGTATGCGGAGGAGCCTTCAGCGGGTGTAGGCGGTGCCGGTGACCTCGCAGCCGTCGTCCGAGTGGAAGGCCTGGACCTGGGAGAGGAAGGAGCCGGCGTCGGTGCCGTCGCAGGCGCTGTGGACGTTGGAGGCATAGGCGCCCACGCCGGCCAGGACGCTGAGCACCAGCAGGAAGGCGAGCACTGCGCTGAGCAGAGCTCGGCCGTTGAGAGCATCGGTCATGCGGGCACCTCCTGCACTGCTGTCTGCGACCCTCGGACGATCACTCCCTGCGATCGTCGCCCCCGGGGCGCGGTGCCGCCGCCTGCGGCACCTGTCGGTCGGCTGCGGCGCCCTCCGCCGCAGCGGGTCTGCCGGGCCCGGATGCGTGTCGAGGACAGCATCCGGCGACGGACCACGAGACAACGTAGCGACCCGCACGAGGGCCGCGAGCCGATTCGAGGGGAAAACCGATAACGATCCGGTCACTGTGTGCCGATTCGTTGATCTGGGTCACACCTGGGGCGCGGCTGGGCAAGAGTCCTGTCACAGCAGGAGCTTCAGGACCCGAAGACCACCGTGCGGTCGCCGTTGAGGAAGATCCGCCCCTCGCAGTGCGCCTGGACGGCCCGGTGCAGGACGGTGCGCTCCACATCGGCTCCGGCCTGCACCAGGTCGTCCTTGGAGTGCCCGTGGTGCACGCGGGTCACGTCCTGCTCGATGATCGGACCCTCGTCGAGATCCGCGGTGACGTAGTGCGCGGTGGCCCCGATCATCTTCACGCCGCGGTCGTGGGCGCGCTGATACGGATTCGCGCCGATGAACGACGGCAGGAACGAGTGGTGGATGTTGATGATCGGGGTGGGGGCCTTCTGCAGGAACTCGTCCGAGAGGATGCGCATGTAGCGCGCCAGCACGATCAGGTCGACATCCTCGCCGATCGCCTCGAGCACCGCCGCCTCGTGCTCCTGCTTGGACAGTCCCTCGTGCGGCACCACGACGAACGGGATGCCGTGGAACTCGCACAGCTGACGGTGGACGTCGTGATTGGCCACGACCTTCACGATCGACCCGCCGAGCTGCCCGTCCTGGGCCCTGCGGATCATCTCGTTGAGGCAGTGATCCGTCCGGGAGGCCAGCACCACGATGCGCTGCTGCGCCGGGTGCGGGCGGATCTCCACCTCGGCGTCGTCGATCGAGGCGGTCAGCCGCTCGCCCAGGCGCCGGAACTCGTCGTCCTCGGCCGCGGGCGAGGCGAAGAGCCCGGAGGATGCCTCGATGACCGCGCGCACGAAGAACGAGCCGTCGTTCGTGAACTGATCCAGCTGGTTGATGTTCAGACCCCGGTCCGCGAAGGCGGTCGTGATGATGGAGACCAGTCCGGTGCGGTCGGGGCAGGAGACGCGGACGATGCGCTGGAGCACGGCACTTCCTCGAGGGACGTAGAGGCGGGGGAACGAAGGGATATCGTCCCACAGGCGCCCGCACGGCGCGGCCATCCCGACGTGCCGCAGGTGTGGGCCGTGGCCTATGATCGAAGGCAGAACGTGAGCAGAGATCCGGCCATCACCGGGGAGCTCTTCGGAAGAACGGGGCCTGCGCCCTCAGTAGAGCCGAACGGGTCGGGCCCGACACAGCCTCGGGAATCGAGCGGCTCGCCTGCTCCCGGACACGGGGGCGGCGGGCAAGCGAGGTGGTACCGCGTCGAAGACGGCCGTCACGCACGGCCACGGCGTCCTTGCAGCAGGGACCCGCGGAGCATGGTCCGCGGGAACGAGGACGACGCACGACCAGGACGGACCACATGAGCGCACAGCATCCCCTGTATCCCAAGGCGAGCACCGGCGAGACCCGCGGCGTCCCCGCCTCTCCGCGCTTCCCGCAGATCGAGGAGCGGGTGCTCGAGTACTGGAAGCAGGACGGCACCTTCCAGGCCAGCATCGACCAGCGCCCGGCCGGGGAGAACGGCTCCAACGAGTTCGTCTTCTACGACGGCCCTCCGTTCGCCAACGGCCTGCCGCACTACGGCCACCTGCTCACCGGCTACGTCAAGGACCTCGTGGCCCGCTTCCAGACGCAGCAGGGCCGTCGCGTGGAGCGCCGCTTCGGCTGGGACACCCACGGCCTGCCCGCGGAGCTCGAGGCCATGAAGCAGCTCGGCATGACGGACAAGGCCGAGATCGAGGCCATGGGCATCGACCGCTTCAACGACGCCTGCCGCACCTCCGTGATGACGTACGCCTCCGAGTGGAAGGACTACGTCACCCGCCAGGCGCGCTGGGTCGACTTCGACAACGACTACAAAACCCTGAACCCCGACTACATGGAGTCGGTCATCGGCGCGTTCAAGGCCCTGGACGACAAGGGCCTGGTCTACAAGGGCTACCGCGTCCTGCCGTACTGCTGGAAGGACGAGACCCCTCTGTCCAACCACGAGCTGCGCATGGACGACGACGTCTACCAGGAGCGCACCGACCAGACGGTCACCGTGGCCTTCCGCCTGACCGGCGAGGTCCAGGACGAGACCGCCGGCGACCTCGAGCTGGCCGCTCAGCTCGCCGGCGCCGAGGCCTTGGCCTGGACGACCACCCCCTGGACCCTGCCCACGAACCAGGCGCTCGCGGTCGGCCCGCAGATCTCCTACGTCCTGGTGCCGGGGCGCGGCGAGCTCGAGGGCCGCCGCTTCCTGCTGGCCCAGGACCTGCTGGGCGCCCACGCCGAGGCACTGGGCTTCGAGTCCGCCGAGGAGGCCGCGGCCGCCGTCGAGCGCACGCTGCAGGGCGCGCAGCTCAAGGGCCTGCGCTACGAGCCGCTGTGGGACTACCTGCGCGGCCTGCCGGGCACGGCCGTGGCGCTGGCCCCGGGGCAGTCGCTCGAGAAATCGTGGCAGATCATCGTGGCCGACTACGTCACCACGACCGACGGCACGGGCATCGTCCACCAGGCCCCGGCCTACGGCGAGGACGACCAGATCGCGTGCGCCGCCCACGGCATCCCCGTGGTGCTCTCCGTCGACGAGTCCGGTGCCTTCTTCGGCTGGTTCGCCGACGGCTCCGTGCTGCCGGGCACCCCGCTGGGCCCGATCGCCGATCGCAACGTGTTCGACTCCGAGGTCTCGCGCACGATCATCCGCGATCTGCGCGAGCGCGGGCTGCTGGTGAAGCAGCAGTCCTACGCGCACTCCTATCCGCACTGTTGGCGCTGTCGCAACCCCCTGATCTACCGCGCGGTGGACTCCTGGTTCGTGGAGGTCACGCGCTTCAAGCAGCGCATGGTCGAGCTCAACCAGGACATCAACTGGATCCCGGGCAATGTGAAGGACGGGCAGTTCGGCAAGTGGCTCGAGAACGCCCGGGACTGGTCGATCTCGCGCAACCGCTACTGGGGCTCGCCCATCCCGGTGTGGGAGTCGGATGATCCGGCCCACCCGCGCCGCGACGTCTACGGCTCGCTGGCCGAGCTCGAGGCGGACTTCGGCCGTCTGCCGCGCAATGCCGAGGGCGAGGTGGACCTGCACCGGCCCTGGATCGACGAGCTGACGCGCCCCAACCCGGATCACCCGGAGGCCACCATGCGCCGGGTGCCCGAGGTCCTCGACGTGTGGTTCGACTCCGGGTCGATGCCCTATGCCCAGGTGCACTACCCGATGCAGAACCGGGAGTGGTTCGAGACCCACAACCCGGGCGACTTCATCGTCGAGTACATCGGGCAGACCCGCGGCTGGTTCTACACGCTGCACATCCTGGCCACGGCGCTGTTCGACCGCCCCGCCTTCCGCAATGTGATCTCCCACGGCATCGTGCTGGGCTCGGACGGGCAGAAGATGTCCAAGTCCCTGCGCAACTACCCGGATGTCTACGAGGTCCTGGACCGCGACGGCGCCGACGCCATGCGCTGGTTCCTGATGTCGAGCCCGATCCTGCGCGGTGGCAACCTGATCGTCACCGAGGAGGGCATCCGCGAGGCCGCCCGCCAGGTGCTGCTGCCGCTGTGGAGCACCTGGAACTTCTTCAGCCTCTACACGAACGCCGCCGACGGCGGGGCCGGCTACGACGCCCAGCCCCGGTACAGCTCCGATCACGTGATGGACCGCTACGTACTGGCCCGCACCGGCGCCGCCGTGCGGGAGGTCGAGCGCCACCTGCAGGACTACGACGTCTGGGCCGCGGCCGAGGCGCTGCGCGCTCACATGGAGCTGGTGACCAACTGGTACGTGCGCCGCAGCCGCGATCGGTTCTTCGAGGAGGACCGCGAGGCCTTCGACGTCCTGTGGACCGTGCTCGAGACGACCGTGCGCATGGCGGCCCCGCTGCTGCCGCTGGTCAGCGAGGAGATCTGGCGCGGGCTGACCGGCGGGCGCTCCGTGCACCTGACGGACTGGCCCGACGCCGATCGGTTCCCCCGCTCCGCCGAGGACGAGCGCCTGGTCCAGCTCATGGAGACCACGCGTGCGGTGTGCTCGGCGGGCTCGTCGCTGCGCAAGGCGCACAGCCTGCGCGTGCGCCAGCCGCTGGCCGGCATGACAGTGGTCGTCCCGGACGGCCAGGCGCTGGCCGGCACGTTCGAGTCCATCGTGGCCGATGAGCTGAACCTCAAGTCGGTCGAGCTGCGCGACACCGCCAGCACGAGTCCCGCGGACTACGGCATCTCCCAGCAGCTCAAGGTCAATGCCCGCGCGGCGGGCCCGCGCCTGGGCAAGGGCGTGCAGGCCGTGATCAAGGCGGCCAAGGCGGGGGACTGGTCCACCGCCGAGGACGGCACCGTGACCGCCGGCGGCGTCGAGCTGGCCGAGGGCGAGTACGAGCTGCAGACCGTGGTGGGAGAGGACGCGGCGGCCGAGACCGCTGTGACCGTCCTGCCCGGCGGCGGGTTCCTGGTGCTCGACACCGCCCTGACCCCGCAGCTGCAGGCCGAGGGCGTGGCCCGCGACATGGTCCGCGCCGTGCAGCAGGCCCGCAAGGACGCCGGGCTGCAGGTCTCCGACCGCATCCGCACCACGATCACGGACACCGCCGAGGTCGTCGCGGCCGTGCAGGAGAACCGCGAGCTCGTCTCCGGGGAGACGCTGTCGGTCGAGCTCGAGCTGATCGAGACCCCGGACCCGAAGCAGTCGGGCATCACGGTCGCCGTGGTGGCCTCGGCCGGATCGGAGGGCGCGCTGTGAGCATCGATCCCCCCGAGAGGAACGCTGGCGCAGCCGCCGAGGACGCCGACCTCGGCGCCTCGGCGCTGAGCCAGGACGACTCCGTGTGGGCCTCGCCGTCGGTGGGCTCCATCGAGGATGTGTACCGGCAGCTGCTGGCCCGCGCCCCGGAATCTGCCATGGAACCGCGGATGGAGGCGGTCGAGCAGGCCGTCGAGCTGCTGGGCGATCCGCACCGGGCCGCCCCGGTCATCCACATCACGGGCACGAACGGCAAGACGTCCACAGCGCGCATCATCGAGGCGCTGCTGCTGTCCCAGGATCTGCGGGTGGGCCGCTACACGTCGCCGCACCTGGAGTCGGTGACCGAGCGCATCTGCCTGGACGGCTCCCCGGTGACCGAGGAGACCTTCGTGCGGGTCTTCGCCGAGATCGCCCCGCTGATCTCGGTCGTGGACTCCGGCCTGGAGGCCGAGGGCAAGCAGAGGCTGACGTACTTCGAGCTGCTGACCGTGCTGGGCTTCGCGATCTTCGCCGACGCCCCCGTGGACATCGTCGTGCTCGAGGTGGGGCTGGGCGGGCAGTGGGATGCCACCAACGTGGCCGATGCCGCCGTCTCGGTCATCACGCCGATCGACCTGGATCACACCGAGCTGCTGGGCGACACGGTGGAGGACATCGCCCACGAGAAGGCCGGGATCCTCAAGCCCGAGGGCTTCCTGATCTCGGCGGCCCAGGTCCCGGAGGTCGCCGACATCCTGCTCGAGCGCGCGCAGGAGCTCGGGACCCCGTTCCGCTTCGAGGGCGTCGAGTTCGGCGTCACCGAGCGCACCCCGGGCGTCGGCGGGCAGCAGCTGTCCATCCGCGGCCTGGCCTCCGAGTACGAGGAGCTGCTGCTGCCGCTGCTCGGAGCGCATCAGGCGCAGAACGCCTCGGTGGCAGTCGCCGCCGTTGAGGCCTTCGTGGGCGGAGGGGAGCGCGCCCTGGATCTCGAGGTCGTGCGCGACGCCTTCGCCGCCGTCACCTCGCCCGGGCGGCTCGAGCTGATGCAGCCGTCGCCGCCGGTGATCCTGGACGCAGCCCACAACCCGCACGGGGTCCGGGCCAGCGCCGAGGGTCTCGTGGAGTCCTTCCACCCCGAGCGGCTCTACGCCGTGGTGGGGGTGCTCGCCGAGAAGGACGTCGACGGCGTCCTGCGGGCCCTGCACGACGGCTACGACCACGCCCGGACCCAGTGGTGGTTCACCCGCTCGAGCTCGCCGCGGGCTGTGGACCCCGAGCAGCTCGCGGAGGCCGCGATCGCCCTGGGCTTCGACGAGGCCGCCGTGCGCACCTCGTCGAGCATCGGCGAGGCTATCGAGGAGGCCCTGTCGGCCGCACGCGCGGAATCGGCCTCGGATTCCGAGGGCAAGGGCGAGTCGGCCGTGCTGGTCACCGGCTCCATCACCGTCGTGGGCGAGGCCCGCGAGATCCTGGGGAGGTGAGCGCCGTGGCGCAGAAGCAGCGCAGGCTCAGCCGCAAGCAGCAGCAGTGGCGCCCGGGGCAGCGCAAGAAGCCGTCCTCGGTCATGGTGATGTTCGGGGCCACCACGCTGCTCATGGAGGCCTTCGTCGTGTTCTTCGGCGGACTGGCGGCCTTCGGGATCTGGGGTGCTGGACACACCGGACGCGTGCCCGTGCTGATCGGGGCCGCCGTGCTGGGGATCGTCTTCGTGGTCGGCTCCGGCACCGTGAGCCGTCCGTGGGGCCCGGCCTTCGGCTGGATCCTGCAGCTCGTGATGCTGGCCACCGGATTCGTGTTCCCGCCCATGTTCCTGGTGAGCGTGCTGTTCGTGCTGTGCTGGTGGTACTCGCTGCGCACCGGTCGGCGCCTGGACCGCGAGAAGCGGCAGCGCTACGAGGCCGAGCTCGAGTGGGATCGGCGCCACGGGCTGGGCTGACAGGCTCCGCAGCGATGGCGAGGGTGGCGACCGCATCATGCAGTCGCCGCCCTCGCCGTCTCGTCCGGGCTGCGCGCTCGAGCCTCAGTACGCGCCGCGCGCCGTGACCACGGCACGGACCGTCTTCACGAGGATCAGCAGATCCTGGACCATCGACCACTGCTCGACGTACAGCAGGTGCAGGCGCACCGAGTCCTCCCAGGAGAGGTTGGAACGGCCGGAGACCTGCCACAGCCCGGTCAGTCCGGGGCGCACCAGCAGACGGCCCGCGATCACGACGTCCCCCTGGCGCGCGTGTCGACCGACTGCGTCTTCGACGGCTCCCTGCCGCTGGATCAGGAGCACGCACCCGAGCACCCCGTGGCCCCGCTGGCCCCGCGGGGGATCGACCCTGCCGTCGTCGATGATCAGCACGGCCGTCTCACCTTCGCCGCCGACCTGACCGTGGTCCTGCTGGACCTCGTGGTCGAGCAGGCCCCCTACGGCACCCGGCACGTCACCAACGCGGGAACGGCCATGAGCTGGTTCCAGGGGGTGCGCGCGGTCTTCGAGCTGACGGGCCACGATCCGCAGCGGGTGAGCCCCGTCAGCACGGCGGAGTTCTTCCGGGACCGTCCCGGTGCGGCGCCGCGCCCAGCGCATCCAGTTCGACGTCCGCGTCGCCCGCTCGCGCCTGCGAGAATCGAGAGGCCGTCATCGCCGCCGCCTTCTCCAAGAGGACTCCATGACCACTCCCGTCCTTCCAGTGCCCGAGCTCGAGCCGACCGTTCAGCGGCTGCTCAGCGCGCTTCGACCCCTCCAGGACGACGCCGAGGCCGAGCGCACCCGCGAGACCGCCCGGCAGTGGCTGGCCGGCGACGCCCCCGTGCTGCAGCAGCGCCTGCTGGACTTCGCCCGGCGGGAGGACGCCGCCGGACGCAGCTGGCTGTCGCGGGAGTGGCTGCGCGGCTACCTGCGCACGCGCGAGTCCCTGCCGCTGAGCACGAGCGTGGGCTTCCAGCTGGCCGACGAGCCCGGGACTCCCGGCCTCGACCGCGCAGCCCGGTTTATCCACCGCGCGGCCGCCGTCCACCTGCAGCAGCTGCGCGGTGAGACCCCGGTGGAGGTCAGCCCGCGCGGTGCGCACCTGTGCATGCAGCAGTGGGAGGCCCTGGGCGGCGGGCTGCGGCACCCGCAGGCGGGCATGGACGAGATCCGCCGGCCGCGGGTCGAGGCCGCCGACGCCGAGATCGGCATCCTCCACCGCGGGCGCCTCCGAGTGCTGCCGATCGCCGATGCCGACGGCCAGCCCCGCAGCGCCGCCTGGATAGCGCAGGCGCTGCGCACGATCGTCGCCGCTCCGGGCGGTGCCCGGGACGAGCTGCCCTTCGGCGCGGTCTCCTGGCTGCCCGCCGACGACGCCGCCGAGATCCTCGAGGAGCTGCTGCAGGACTCGGCGAACGCGCGGACCTACGACCGGCTGTCCCGCTTGGTGTACACGGTGGACCTGCAGGAGCAGCAGCTCACGGATGAGCAGCACCTGCAGCACCTGGCCTTCGGCTTCCACGACGCCTGGGTGCGCAAGCCCATGTCCTACGAGATCGCGCTGCACGACTCCTTCACGGGCGTGCACGTGGAGCACAGCACGATCGACGGGGCCACGGTGCTGGCGGCCGTGGGCCGCATGCAGCAGGTCGAGATCCACGACGCCCCCGCCGCCGTTCCGGAGCTGGTCATCGAGGCCCCGGAGCTCGCCTGGTCGATGACTGCGGAGCAGGCCCAGCGCATGCGCACCGGGCTGGAGGGCGTGTCTCAGGACGCCGAGCCGCTGTCGGTGCGCCTCGTCACGGTGCCGCGCATGTCAGCACAGGAGCGCCCGTTCAAGATGAGCGACGACGCCGTCCAGCAGCTGATCTTCACGATCGCCCAGCAGCTGGCCTTCGGGCGGGTGCGCAGCGTCTACGAGTCGGTCGACGTCCGCGAGTTCCAGGCCGGGCGCACCGAGTGCCTGCGCCCGGTGACGGCCCAGGCCGTCGAGCTCGCGGCCGCCGCCGTGGAGGGCATCGCGACCCAGGAGCAGCTGCGCGCTGCGATCGAGGCGCACAAGGACTGGATCAAGGCGTGCAAGGCGGGGCACGGCCCGCAGCGCCACGTCACCGGCCTTCGGCTCATGGCGGATGAGGACCAGGTGCGGAAGGGGCTGCTCGGGGATCCATCGCTGGAGGCGCTCTCGGAGGACTTCCTGTCGACCACCTCGGTGGGCGGGGCGCAGTCCATCGTGCGCTACGCCTTCGCCCCCACCTCCGCGGCCGGTTTCGGCATCGCCTACACCAAGGGCGAGCGCGAGTTCGAGTTCTGCCTCAGCTTCCGCGCCGACACGGCCGAGGACCCCGACAGCTTCGCCGAGGCGCTGGTCGAGGCCGCGCAGCTGCTGTGGTCCGTTGTCGGGACGCCCGCGCGCTGAAGCGAGCTCCGGGCCCCACTAGGGTGGTCCTGGAGACCTGAACACCGCGCCCGTCCAGGGCGCACGGCAGAGACGGAGAAGCACCGAATGACCGAGCGCACCCTCATCCTGGTCAAGCCCGACGGCGTCGAGCGCGGCCTGACCGGCCAGGTCCTGGCCCGGGTCGAGGCCCGCGGCTTCCGCCTGGCCGAGCTCAAGAAGCTCGACGCCACCCGCGAGATCCTGGAGCAGCACTACGCCGAGCACCAGGGCAAGCCGTTCTTCGAGCCGCTCGTCGAGTTCATGATGTCCGGGCCCGTGGTGGCCGCCGTGTTCGAGGGAGAGTCCGTGATCGAGTCCTTCCGCGCCATGGCCGGGGTGTCCGATCCGGTCAAGGCCGCCGCCGGGACCATCCGCGGCGACCTGGCCCGCGACTGGGGCGAGAAGGTCCAGAAGAACATCGTGCACGGCTCCGACTCCTCCGAGTCCGCCGAGCGCGAGATCGGCATCTGGTTCGCCTGAGCTGAAGTCCTCCGCAGCATCACGACGGCCGCACCGATCCGCTCGGTGCGGCCGTCGTCGTACCTGCCGCGCGGCGACGCGCCGGTGGGGTGTGAGCCGTTGCACACTCACGGGGCGCACCAGTAGGTTGCTGAAGGTCCCGTGCACGCGCGCACGGAAGACGATCCCACCCCCGAAGGAGACGCCGTGAGCACCCCGGAGCGCAGGGCTCAGGACCTGCTGGAGCAGGTCAGCGGCACCGGCATCCCGGTCGCGCAGCTGCTGTGCGACCGCCACGATCCGCAGGCTGTGGCCTTCACGGTCGTCGAGCAGGACCTCTCCCGCCGCGATCTGACCTACGGGCACCTCACCGAGCGCTCGCAGCGCGCGGCGGCGGCACTCGCCGAGCTCGGAGTGGGACCCGGTGACCGGGTCGCCACGCTGATGGGCAAGGGCGAGGACCTGGTGGTGATGCTGCTGGGCATCTGGCGCCTGGGCGCGATCCACATCCCGCTGTTCACAGCCTTCGCCCCGTCCGCGATCGCCCAGCGGCTGCTGCCCAGCCAGCCTCATGTGGTGGTGTGCGACGCCTCCCAGCGCTCCAAGCTGGACTCCGAGCAGCTGCGCGGCGAGGACGCCGGCTGGACCGTCGTGACGGCCGACGACGGCTCCGGCGAGCCCGTCGTGGCCCCGGCGCTGGAGCAGCTGATCGAGCAGCAGCAGGCAGGCCTGCCGGCAGCGCTTCGCGACGGCGACGATCACCTGGTGCACATCTACACCTCCGGAACCACGGGATCGCCCAAGGCGGTCCCGGTCCCAGTGCGCGCGCTGGCCGCGTTCGGCATCTACCTCGAGTACGGGCTCGACGTGCGCGCGGACGACGTCTACTGGAACGCGGCCGATCCCGGATGGGCCTACGGCCTGTACTACGGGCTCATGGGCCCGCTGTTCATGGGGCGGGCCAACATCCTGCTGCGCGGCGGCTTCAGCCCCGAGCTGACCTGGCGGCTGATCGCCGAGCTCGGCGTCACCAACCTCGCGGCGGCTCCGACCGTGTACCGGGTGCTGCGCTCCAGGTCCGCTCCGGACCAGCCGCTGAGCGTGCGCGTGGCCTCGTCTGCCGGAGAGCCCCTGAACCCGCAGCTGGTCGAGTGGGCCGAGCAGCATCTGGGCACGGCCATCCGCGACGATTACGGCCAGACCGAGATGGGCATGTGCATCGTCAACGGCTGGCACCCGGACGTGCTGCGCCCGATCGAGCCCGGCTCCATGGGCCGGCCTCTGCCCGGATTCGCAGCGCAGGTCCTCGAGCTCGAGGCGGATCGGCCCGCCCCTGACGACGAGCCCGGCCGCCTGGCGATCGTCCTGCCGGACAGCCCCCTGATGTGGTTCACCGGCTACGTGGACGAGCCCGAGCGCACAGCGCAGCGCTATTCGCGCGACGGGAGCCTGTATCTGACCGGGGATCTGGCCCGCAGGCTGTCCTCGGGGGCGTTCGCCTTCACCTCGCGCGACGACGACGTCATCCTCATGGCCGGGTACCGGGTGGGCCCGCTCGAGGTCGAGTCGGCGCTG
This sequence comes from Kocuria sp. 2SI, assembly GCF_005502825.1. Taxonomy (NCBI): domain Bacteria; kingdom Bacillati; phylum Actinomycetota; class Actinomycetes; order Micrococcales; family Micrococcaceae; genus Kocuria; species Kocuria sp. 2SI. The sequence goes on from NZ_SCNB01000012.1 coordinate 12,561, forward strand.
ATGGGCCACCCGGCCGTGGCCGAGGCAGCCGTGATCGGCGTGCCCGACGAGCTGCGCGGCGAGGTCGTGGAGGCCTTCGTCGTGCTGCGCGACGACGTGCAGCGGGCGGACGGCCTGGGCGAGGAGATCGCCCGGTTCGTGAAGACCGAGTACGCCGCGCACGCCTTCCCGCGCAGGGTCCACCTGGTCGACGAGCTTCCCAAGACCCCGTCGGGCAAGGTCCAGCGCAATGTGCTGCGCGCCCAGCGCAAGGAGCAGGGCGCCGGGATCGGCGAGCGCTCCTGAATGCCGATCCCGCGCCCAGCGCACATCGAGACCCGAACCTGAACGAGAACCCCAAGGAGAGACCATGCAGCTGAAGGACACCGTCGCCCTCGTCACCGGAGCGGCCTCAGGACTCGGCGCGGCCACCGCGGCCGCGCTCGTCGCCCAAGGAGCCACCGTGTACGGCGTGGACCTGCAGCCCTCGATCGACAAGGCCGAGGCCCAGGACGGCGTGCACCTGATCGCCGCGGACGTCACCGACCCCGAGGCCGTGCAGGCCGCCGTGCAGGAGGCGGCAGCGGCCGGCCCGCTGCGCCTGGCCGTGAACTGTGCGGGCATCGCCCCGGGCCAGCGCATCCTCAGCAAGAAGGGCCCCCACGACATCGGGCTGTTCCAGAAGGTCGTGGAGATCAACCTGATCGGCACCTTCAGCGTCATGACAGCTGCGGCGGCCGCCATGGCCGAGCTCGAGCCGGTCGACGACGACGGCCAGCGCGGCCTGATCGTCTCCACCGCCTCCGTCGCGGCCTTCGAGGGGCAGATCGGGCAGGCCGCCTACGCGGCCTCGAAGGGCGGCGTCCACGCGCTGACGATCTCGGCGGCCCGAGACCTGGCCTCGAAGGGCATCCGTGTGTGCACGATCGCCCCGGGAATCGTCGAGACGCCCATGATGGCCGGAATCGACCCGGACTTCCGCGCCGGGCTGGAGGCCACCGTCCCGTTCCCGGCGCGCCTGGCCCGCCCGGAGGAGTACGCGCGCCTGGTGAGCATGCTCGTCGAGCACGACTACCTCAACGGCGAGACGGTGCGCATGGACGGCGCGCTGCGCATGCCGCCGCGCTGAGCACTGGGAAGTCCCCTGAGCGGATTGCGGAGGTTCGGGCGCAGCCCTAGGCTGAGAGTCCCTCCCGATCGCGGACGGGCCGTACCGCGGCCCGCGCAGATGCGGGGGAATGACAGTGCGAACGCCCCGGAAGTCCTCTTCCGGGGCGTTCGTCCTCTCTCAGGTCGGCACCCGCTGGACGGGTACTGCGGGGATTCAGCCGAACATGGTGCCGGAGAACCGCACCAGCACGGCGCCGAAGATGATCACCACGATCAGCACGGCCAGCCCGATGCTCCACAGGCCCGCGCTGGAGCGGGCGGCAGCCGAGCCCGGCAGCGCGCCGGTGCGCACGCCGCGCCCGATCGTGGACATCAGCAGGAACGGGTGCACGAGCCACACGAGCATGCAGTACAGGCACAGGGCGTTGATCTGGAAGGTGGCCTCGAACCAGAGCCAGATCAGGAAGACCTGCCCCAGCACCAGACCTGCGATCAGGCCCCACCAGAACCAGCTGCGGAAGCGGGCACCGGCCAGCACGGCGACCGCGACCACGATCACGACTGCGTAGGCGACCAGGCCGATCAGTGGGTTCGGGAATCCGAAGACCGCCGCCTGGTCGGTGCGGATCACGGTGCCGCACGAGAGCACCGCATTGATGTCGCAGGCCGTGGTGTGCAGCGGGTTCTCCAGGATCTGCAGCTTCTCCCCGACGAGCGAGATCGAGGCGTACAGCCCGGCGGCCGCAGTGATCAGGGCCAGGATCGCCCAGCCGGTCTCGCCTGCCGGGCGGGGGGAGGTTGGCTCGGAGCCGCGCGCGGCGGCGTGAGCGCGGCCCGGCTCGTCAGTGGGGGAGTCCAGAGTGTCTCGAGTGTTCACCCTCCCGATCCTACGGGCGCGCCGATGGGTGGTGAGGGTCGCGGCGATCACCCCGGGCCCGGACGTGATGTGCCTCATTCCGGGGGAGCGCTGTGTCAGAATGTGAGCGGTCCTCCTTCGGCCGCACCCGTGGGAGGGTCCGTCGACGGCTCCGACCCGGTCGGCGCGGCCGCAGCTCTCGGAAGGATCGAGCGCGTCCGCCGCCCGGACAAGATCGGCCGTGAGCAGGGTCCTACAGGGCCCGCCCCGGCGACTCGGATCCGTGACGGCCTGCGCGCCCGGCGATCAGCGCCCCCGCGCAGCGCACACACACGACTTCTTGCAGCAGCCGCGCGACCCCTCGGGGCCACGCACGGCGCTCACGACCGGGGGACCACCGGGTGCGGACGGCTGGTACCCGCAGGAGCACAGCACACATGGCATCAGAGCAGGCACAGCCCGAGTCGGACTCCTCGCCGGAGGGCGCGAACGTCCCGGCGGAGAACCCCTCCACCGATTCCGCTGACCCGTCGGCCCAGACCGAGATCGACCTGGGCGCATCGGCTCAGGACACCCCCACGGAACCCCGGGCGACCACCGCTGAGACGGCATCCGCTGAGCCGGCCTCGACGGATCCCGCCCCGTCGGCGGACGCCGGGACCGAGCAGGCCGAGGCCGGCGGCAAGAAGAGCCTGACAGACCAGACCGAGCAGACGGAGTCGGCGCAGGACGAGGAGTCCCAGCAGGAGGGCGAGCGCGTCGAGACCGAGGGCCAGGCCGCCGAGCAGGCAGATCCGGCGCAGACCGCCTTCGAGGCGCTCGAGTCCGCAGAGCACACGCAGGAGCAGGCCAGCACCACGATCCTGCGCACCGCGCCGCTGGGCGGCAGCGAGCAGACCCAGGAGGCGCAGAGCCAGCAGCAGCCGGCCCAGCAGGAGCCGCCGCAGCAGGGCAAGGACGAGGAGACCAAGGACGAGCAGCCGGCGGCGGATCCGTTCGCCGCGTTCGGCGCGGCGTCGGCCACGTCGCTGCTCTTCCACGCCCCGGCCCCGGAGGACGTCGCCGCGGCACGGGAGCGCGCCGAGCGCGAGCGCGAGGAGGCTCGTCTGCGCGAGGTGCAGGAGGAGGAGCAGGCCGAGGAGGCGGAGTACGAGGACCCGGAGCCCGGTGCGGGGGTCACGAGCCGACGTCGGCGCAGGCGCCGTCGCGGCTCGGAGGATCTGGAGCTGATCGGCGGGGACGACGGCGACCCGGAGCAGACCATCACGCGCATCCGCACCGCGCGCGTGGTCGACGGCTCCGCGCCCACCACCGTGCAGTCGGTCAAGGGCTCCACGCGCCTGGAGGCCAAGAAGCAGCGTCGTCGCGAGTCGCGTCAGACCGGGCGCCGCCGCCAGGTGATCACCGAGGCGGAGTTCCTGGCTCGTCGGGAATCGGTCGAGCGGACCATGGTGGTGCGGCAGAAGAACGACCGCATCCAGATCGGCGTGCTCGAGGACGGGATCCTCGCGGAGCACTTCGTCTCGCACACCCAGCAGGACTCGCTGATCGGCAGCGTCTACCTGGGCAAGGTCCAGAACGTGCTGCCGTCCATGGAGGCCGCCTTCGTGGACATCGGCCGCGGCCGCAACGCCGTCCTCTACGCCGGCGAGGTCGACTGGGACAAGGCGAGCCTCAACGGTGCGGCCAAGCGCATCGAGAATGCGCTGAAGCCCGGAGACCCGGTGCTCGTGCAGGCCACCAAGGACCCGGTGGGGCACAAGGGCGCGCGCCTGACCAGCCAGATCTCCCTGCCGGGGCGCTACCTCGTGTTCGTGCCCGGCGGCTCGATGACCGGCATCTCCCGCAAGCTGCCCGACGTCGAGCGCCAGCGGCTGAAGAAGATCCTCAAGGACCACCTCCCGGAGGGTGCGGGCGTCATCGTGCGCACCGCCGCCGAGGGGGCTTCGGAGGAGGAGCTGACCAACGACATCAACCGCCTGCGCACCCAGTGGGAGCAGATCCAGGAGAAGGCGGCCCAGGGCAAGACGCTTGCGCCGGAGCTGCTGTACGCCGAGCCGGATCTGACCATCAAGACCGTGCGCGACGTCTTCAACGAGGACTTCACCGCCATGCACGTCCAGGGCCAGGAGGCCTGGGACGGCATCGAGGCCTACGTGACCTACGTGGCTCCTGACCTGCTGGACCGCGTCCACCGCTGGGACGGGGACGAGGATCTCTTCGCCCACTACCGGGTGGACGATCAGATCTTCAAGGCACTGGAGCGCAAGGTCATGTTGCCCTCGGGCGGCTCCCTGGTGATCGACCGCACCGAGGCCATGACCGTCGTCGACGTCAACACGGGCAAGTTCACCGGCTCCGGCGGCAATCTCGAGGAGACCGTCACCAAGAACAACCTCGAGGCGGCCGAGGAGATCGTGCGGCAGCTGCGCCTGCGCGATATCGGCGGCATCGTGGTCATCGACTTCATCGACATGGTGCTCGAGGCCAACCGCGACCTCGTGCTGCGGCGCCTGGTCGAGTGCCTGGGTCGCGACCGCACCAAGCACCAGGTCGCCGAGGTCACCTCGCTGGGGCTCGTGCAGATGACCCGCAAGCGCATGGGCACCGGCCTGCTCGAGGTCTTCTCGGAGGACTGCGAGGCCTGCGACGGCCGCGGCGTGGTCGTCCACGATCACCCGCTCAAGGGCCGCAGCTCGGGCTCCTCGGACAACCGGCAGGGTCGCAACGACCGCAAGCGCAGCCGTCGTCTCCCGGGCGCTCAGGACGAGCAGCGTCCGCGCGCCGAGGATCCGGAGCAGGCCAAGCGCGCACAGGCCACCCGAAGCGCCCTGGCCGCGATCGCCTCGGCCAGCGGCCACGACACCGATTCCTCCGCCTCGGCAGGAGAGCGGACGGAGGCAGCCTCTGCGAGCGAGTCCGCCGGGGACCAGGAGTCCCAGGGCCAGCGCACGCAGGAGTCCCAGGACTCCCGCGAGAGCGGCAAGCGTCGTCGCAAGCGCCGCGGCAAGCGCTCGCGCGGCCGCGGTCAGGACGGCCAGGCCCCGCAGGACCAGAACGATCAGGACCGCAGCGACCAGGCCCAGAGCGACCGGCAGGACTCCCCGCAGGCCGATCCGGGGCAGGGCCAGGACACGGGCGCCCAGGCAGAGCGGGGCCGCGGTGAGTCGGACGGCCGCTCCGGGCAGCGCCGGCAGCGCGGTGAGCGATCCTCCGGCCGTGGCGGCCGCGGCCGGTCCGAGGCGCAGTCCGGGGCCCGCTCCGAGGACGAGACCCGCTCCCTGATCGAGGCGCGCATCCGTGCGGCCTCCGGCGAGGCTCCCGAGGCGAGCGCCCCGCGCGAGGACGCGGCGGATCAGTCGGCCCCGGAGAAGGAGGCCGACGGCGAGTCCACGCCGCGAGAGGCATCGGAGCCGAAGCGCCGGGACGCCGCTCAGGGCCCCCAGGGACGACGTGAGCGGCGATCGCGCACGGCGCGAGCCGAGTCGCAGGAGGCGGCCCAGGGTGCTTCCCAGGGCGAGCAGGCGGCTGCCGCTCAGCAGAAGCGTCGCAGCCGCACCGCGGCCGCTGCCCAGGCGGCGCCGGAGCCGGTCCAGGCCCCGGCCGCACCGACGGCCCCGGCCGCTCAGGGCACGGCGACGGTGCGCGATGCGGACGCGGAGCAGGCCGCCCCGGTGCGCCAGCGGGCCCGTCGCTCGCGCCGTGCCGCAGCCCCGGCGGGCACGCCCGAGGTCCCGCAGTCGGCTCCCGCGGCTCCGGGCGCCGCGGCGACCGTGACCGCAGGCACCGCCTCGGTGGTCGCCCAGACCGACGGAGCCTCGCAGGTGACGATCAACGGCGAGGTCATCGAGCTGCCGCAGGGCCACAGCGCCGCCGAGGCGCTGGGCGCCGGCGGCTCGACCGGCTCGCAGCTCGAGTCGCTGGCCAGCACCATGGGCGAGCGCGAGCCCGGTGCCGCCGGACCGCGTCGCCGCCCGCGCCGCTCGCGGCGCGCCAGCGCGCCCGAGGCCGCTCCTCAGACGGGCGCGGAGCAGTCCTCGCCGCAGGACGGTCACGGGCGCACCTGAGCGCAGGGCCGCACCGGCGAGCAGCCGGCCCCGCTGAGCCGCGTGCATGACGGCCGCCTCCCCGAGCGGGGAGGCGGCCGTCATCGTCTCCCAACAGAGCAGCCGGATCACGTGTAGACTGAGCAGGCACGACACGGGGTGCCGCCCGAGCAGGCGGCTGAGAGCACACCCGTCGAACCTGAACTAGTTCGCACTAGCGGAGGGATTGTCGCCTTGATGCACAGTCACACCCAGAGTCCATCGCAGTCCGCCCACCAGCCCGTCTCGGAGCGGATGGCCCGGCTGCTCGAGCAGCTGCGCAGCACTCGCCCCCTGGTGCAGTGCCTGACCAACACGGTGGTCTCCAACTTCACCGCCAACGCCCTGCTGGCCCTCGGCGCTGCTCCGGCCATGACGGACATCCAGGGGGAGGCAGGGCCGTTCGCCGAGGTCGCCGACGGCATGCTGATCAACCTGGGCACCCCGGATCCCGAGCAGCGCGGCGCCATGCGCGAGGCCGCTGCCGCGCGACAGGCCTCAGGCCGCCCCTGGGTGCTGGACCCGGTGGCGATCGGCTCGCTGCCGATCCGCACTGCCCTTGCCGCCGAGCTGCTCGAGTCCCGTCCGGCGGTGATCCGCGGCAACCCCTCGGAGGTCCTGGCTCTGACCGGAGGGGCCGGGGGCCGCGGCGTCGACACGACGGATGTCCCGGAGGCCGCGGTGCAGGCCGCTCGGCAGCTCGTGTCGACCGGTTGCGCCGATGCCGTGGCCATCTCCGGGCCCGTCGATCTGATCGTCTCCGCGTCGGGGACGCTGCGAGTGCCGCACGGTCACGGGCTGCTGACCCAGGTGGTGGGCGGAGGGTGCGCCCTGGGCTCCGTGATCGCGGCCTTCGCTGCCGTCGCGCAGGACCCCGCCGAGGCCGCTGCGGCCGGGAGCCTGGTCTGGGGGCTGGCGGCCGAGGACGCCGCCGATCGCTGCCAGGGCCCGGGGTCCTTCGCCGTGCATCTGCTCGACGCCCTGGCCGGGCTGCGCCCCGAGGACGTCGCCGAGCGCTGCCGTGTCGAGGCAGCCGATGCCTCGAACGCCGCGGACGGTGCCGCCGCCGGGGCGGGTCGGGCCGAGGAGGCCGGGCGATGAGCCCCCGATTCGACCCCGCCGCACTGTCGCTCTACCACGTCACCGACCCCCAGCTCAGCCGGACTCGCAGCGTCCCCGAGGTCGCGCGGCTGGCTGTCGAGGGCGGGGCGAGCATGATCCAGGTCCGGGCCAAGGATGCCTCCGGACGCGAGCTGCTCGAGCTGCTCGAGGCCGTCGTGTCGGCCGTAGACGGCGCGGCCCCGGTGGTCGTGGACGATCGCGTGGAGTGCCACCTGGCCGCACGCGCCCGGGGGGTCGCATGCGACGGCGTCCACATCGGCCAGTCGGATCTGCCCCCGGAGGACGCCCGGCGCCTGTGCGGACCGGAGGCGATCATCGGGCTCTCTGCGGCCTCGCAGGACGAGATCGCAGCTGCCGCGGCACTGCCCGCGGGCACGGTGGACTACCTGGGCATCGGGGCGGTGCGGGCCACGGAGACCAAGCCCGACGCCCCGCAGCCGCTGGGCATCGACGGCTTCGCCCGGGCGCGAGCTCTGAGCCCGCTGCCTGCTGTGGCCATCGGCGGGATCCGGCCGGAGGACGTCGCGGGGCTGATGGCCGCCGGGGCCGACGGCGTGGCCGTGGTCTCCGGGATCTGCGCGGCCCCCGATCCGCGCCTGGCGGCGCAGACCTACCGACGGGAGATCCAGCGATGAGCTCGACGACCTGGAGCACGACCAGCACGCGCGCCGTCCCGCGCGTCCTGTCGATCGCCGGCACCGATCCGACCGGCGGCGCCGGTCTGCATGCGGATCTGAAGACCATCAGCGTACTGGGCGGCTACGGCATGGGTGCGGTCACCGCTGTCATCGCGCAGAACACCTGCGGTGTGCGCTCAATCCACACGCCGCCGCCGGAGGTGCTGAGGGATCAGCTGCTGGCCGTCTCCGACGACGTCGTCGTGGATGCCGTGAAGATCGGCATGCTGGGCAGCGCCGGTGCGGTCGAGGTCGTGGGGCAGTGGCTGCAGGAGCAGAAGCCGCCGCTGTGCGTCATCGATCCCGTCATGGTCGCCACCGCCGGTGGGACGCTGCTGGAGTCCGATGCGCTCGGCGCCGTCCTGGAGCTGCTGGGCTCCGCCGACCTGGTGACGCCGAACCTCACGGAGCTCGCCTCCCTGCTGGACCGGGCGCCGGCGCAGGACTGGCCCGAGGCCCTCGAGCAGGGACGGCGCCTTGCAGATCAGCTCGGCGTGGCCGTGCTCGTCAAGGGCGGGCACCTGCCGGGGGAGCGAACCCCTGATGCGATGGTCGCGCCCGGGCAGGCGGAGCCGATGGCGCGGTGGGACGCAGCGCGGATCGACACGAGCTGCACCCACGGCGCGGGCTGCTCCCTCTCGAGCGCGATCGCCGTGCTGGCGGCGCGCTCGGGGCGTCTCCCGGAGTCCGTGGAGGCGGCGCGGGCCTGGCTGCGCGGGGCGCTCGCCCATGCCGAGGAGCTCGAGGTGGGGCAGGGCAACGGCCCGGTGCACCACGGGCACCACCTGGGCCCGGCCCTGCGCGGGCTTCTCGGGACGTGATCCGCACGACGACTCGCGGGGGCCGAATGTCCTTGTCCGCGGCGGTGACGATGGAGTAGTCTCCTTGCTCAGTGTCATGCCGCATGACCCCTTGCGACACCGTCCATGTCGTGAGCGCGGGACTTCGGAAGGCACACCCGGGTGTAGCTCCTGACCGCTGAGAAGCCGCGTCGGCCGTACTGTCTCCATCCCACTGGCAGGCCGACGCCACGGTGATCTCGGCGTCGTCAGTCAGGCAGGAGCGTCTGCGCCCCCAGACAGTGATTTCTACTCGAGAGAAGTGAGTTCCCCGTGGTTTACGCGATTGTCCGCGCAGGCGGCCGCCAGGAGAAGGTTGCCGTCGGCGACCTCGTGACCCTCGACCGTGTCGCCGGTGAGGCCGGCAGCACCTTCGAGCTCCCCGCGCTTCTGCTCGTCGACGGCGACAAGGTGACCTCCGAGGCCGAGAAGCTCTCGGGCGTCAAGGTCACGGCCGAGGTCGTCGAGAACCTCCGCGGCCCCAAGATCCGCATCATGAAGTACAAGAACAAGACCGGCTACAAGAAGCGCCAGGGTCACCGTTCGGAGCTGACCACCGTGAAGGTCACCGACATCAAGGCCTGACCCCACCCGGTCACCCTCTCCACACTCCATGGGTCCGCCCGAGCCTTCAGCGGCTCGAACCGGACCGACTAGCGAAAGCAGGCAGCAGCCATGGCACATAAGAAGGGCGCAAGCTCCACCCGCAACGGCCGCGACTCCAACGCCCAGTACCTGGGCGTCAAGCGCTTCGGCGGCGAGTCCGTCAACGCCGGCTCGATCATCGTGCGTCAGCGCGGCACCCACTTCCACCCCGGTGAGAACGTGGGCCGCGGCAAGGACGACACCCTGTTCGCCCTGGCCACCGGCGAGGTGGCCTTCGGGACCAAGCGCGGCCGCAAGGTCGTCAACGTCCTCGCAGCGGCTGAGTGACCCGGCGACCGCTGCAGCGACCCTGAGGGGGCGCTGCAGCGGTCGCTCGACGCGGGATCGTCCGCGTCACGCTCACCATGACGAGTCAGAGGGTGGGTGCCACGTGCGCCCGCCCTCTCTTCCGTTTCAGGACCCCGCCGGCTGAACGCCTGGCGGAACGCACATTTCGGCGCCCTCAGGCGCCGATCAGCTGCCGGCGCGGGACGCCCGGCAAGGAAGGGAGACCATGGCCGAGTTCGTCGACCGAGTGGTGCTCCACGCAGCGGGCGGCAACGGCGGCCACGGCTGCGTGTCCGTCAGGCGCGAGAAGTTCAAGCCGCTGGGCGGACCGGACGGCGGCCACGGCGGCGACGGCGGCTCCGTGATCCTGCGGGTCGACGGCCAGTCCACCACGCTGCTGCCGTATCACCGTTCTCCGCACCGCTCGGCGCCCAACGGCGGCCCGGGCATGGGCGATGACCGCAACGGGTTCAAGGGCGAGGACCTGATCCTCTCGGTCCCGGACGGCACTGTCGTGAAGGACCGCGACGGTGAGGTCCTGGCGGATCTGGTCGGCGTCGGCTCCGAGTTCGTGGCCGCCGCCGGCGGTCAGGGCGGGCTCGGCAACGCGGCCCTGGCCTCTCCCAAGCGCAAGGCCCCCGGCTTCGCACTGCTGGGCCTTCCCGGCGACGCCCGGGACATCGTGCTCGAGGTCAAGTCCCTGGCGGACATCGCGCTGGTGGGCTACCCGTCGGCCGGAAAGTCCTCGCTGATCGCGGCCATGTCCAAGGCGCGGCCCAAGATCGCCGACTACCCGTTCACGACCCTGGTCCCCAACCTGGGCGTGGTCGAGGCCGGGCAGTACCGCTACACCGTCGCCGACGTCCCCGGCCTGATCCCCGGCGCGTCCGAGGGCAAGGGCCTGGGCCTCGAGTTCCTGCGCCACGTGGAGCGCTGCGCCGCCCTGGTGCACGTCATCGACTGCGCCACCCTCGAGCCCAACCGCGACCCGATCTCCGATCTGGAGGCTCTCGAGGCCGAGCTGGCCGCCTACGCGATCGACGGCAAGCTCGACGGCGGCCGCTCCATCCCGCTGCTGGAGCGACCCCGCCTGGTGGTGCTCAACAAGATCGATGTCCCCGATGCCCGCGAGCTGGCCGAATTCGTGCGCCCGGACCTTGAGGAGCGCGGCTACCGCGTCTTCGAGGTCTCCACGGCCTCGCACGAGGGGATGAGCCTGCTGGGCTACGCCATGGGCGAGCTCGTCGAGCAGGGCCGCGAGGCCGAGGCTCCGGAGGAGACCGCACCGGCCGTGCTGCGGCCCGAGCCGCTGCGCACCCGTCGCGGCGGGAAGGTCGGGGTCCCCGACTTCACGATCACGCGCGAGGAGCGCGGCCTCGAGCCGCTGTGGCACGTGCGCGGCGAGAAGCCCGAGAAGTGGGTCCTGCAGACCGACTTCAACAACGAGGAGGCGGTGGGCTACCTGGCCGACCGCTTCGCCAAGCTCGGCATCGAGGACGAGCTGTTCCGCCAGAAGGCCCGACCCGGCGACGCCGTGCTGATCGGTCCCGAGGAGGACGGCGTGGTCTTCGACTGGGAGCCCACCATGGTCGGCGGCGCCGAGCTGCTCGCGGCACCGCGCGGCACGGATCCGCGACTGCAGGACACCACGGGCCGTCCCACGCGCGAGCAGAAGCGCCGGGAGTTCTACGATCGGATGGACGCCAAGACCGCCGCGCGCGACGAGCTCGAATCGGAGCGCCTGGCCGGCGTGTGGACCGAATCCGTCGACGAGAAGCGCCGAGCCCGTCAGCAGGGCGGCAGCCAGGGCCAGGACACCACCGAGGACTGAGCCCGGCCCTGCCGCAGCGCGGCACGACAGCAGCACCCAAGCGACACGCACGATCCCCCTGACCTCTTCAGACCTGCCCCGCAGCGGGGCACAGGAAGGACACGGACAAGCATGGCGAAGGTCTTGCACAAGAACGACATCGACCGCATGGGCGGGGAGGCGGAGAAGTCCGTCGAGCAGATCAGCTCCGAGAACCGGGGGAAGAACCGGGTCTCGCCGATCACGAGCCCGTCGCAGATCCCCAGGGCCCAGCGGATCGTCGTGAAGGTCGGCTCGTCGTCGCTGACCAGCATCCAGAACTCGATCGACGAGGCCGCGATCCAGCGCATCGTCGCCGCGCTGGGCCAGCAGAAGAAGCGCGGCAAGGAGATCGTCTACGTCTCCTCCGGCGCGATCTCGGCCGGTCTGTCGCCGTTGGGCTTCGACAAGCGCCCCAAGGAGCTGGCCGCCCAGCAGGCCGCCGCATCCGTGGGCCAGGGCCTGCTGATCGGCCGGTACATCGACTCGCTGGCCCGCTACGACGTCCAGGTGGGCCAGGTCCTGGTCACCGCCGAGGACCTCATGAAGCGGCATCACTACCAGAACACGCACCGCCAGATCGAGCGGCTTCTGGACCTGGGCGTGCTGCCGATCATCAACGAGAACGACGCCGTGGCCACCCAGGAGATCAAGTTCGGCGACAACGACCGCATCGCGGCGCTGACCGCGAACCTGGTCAAGGCCGACGTCCTGCTGCTGCTCTCGGACGTGGACGCGCTGTACACCAGGCACCCGGATGAGGGCGGTGAGCGCATCCCGGTCGTCGAGGATCCGCTCAAGGACCTCGAGGGCGTCGAGATCGGCACCGTGGGCCGGGCGGGCGTGGGCTCCGGCGGCATGGTGACCAAGGTCCAGGCCGCCCGCATCGCCGCGGCCGGCGGCGTGCCCGCGCTGGTGACCTCCACCGCGAACATCGAGCGCGCCCTGGCCGGCGAGGACGTCGGCACCTGGTTCCTGCCCACCGGCGGACGACGCAACACCCGCCTGCTGTGGCTGGCGCACCTGGCCGACATCAAGGGCTCGCTCGTGCTCGACGACGGCGCCGTCAAGGCCATCGGCAAGCGCAAGTCGCTGCTGCCGGCCGGCGTGACCGAGGTCCGCGGCCGCTTCGCGGCAGGTGAGCCGGTCTCGCTGGTCAACGCCGAAGGCGAGGAGGTCGCCCACGGGCTGTCCAACTACGACTCCGAGGACATCCCGGACATGCTGGGCCGCACGACCCGGGAGATCGGGGAGGACCTGGGCTCGCGCTTCGAGCGCGAGCTGGTTCACGTGGACAACCTCGTGACCATCCGCCCGCGCTCGGCCAAGACCAAGGTGCGCCGCCGCGCCAGGACCCAGTCCATGCCCAAGGTGAAGGCCAAGGACGGCGCAGGCGCGAAGTCCAAGGCCAAGACCAAGGACAAGGACAAGGCCGAGGGGAAGTCCAGGGCGAAGGCCAAGGACGGCGCCGCCGCGAGGTCCGCCTCCCGCAAGCGCAGCACCTCCGACGCCGCGGACAAGCCCCGCAAGCGCAGGAGCGAGTGATCCGGCGGCCTGGCCCGGCGCGGAACAATGCGCCGGGCAGGTTCGCTGTGCTGAGCAGGAAGACCACCGGAGCAGGATGATTCACGACCCCGCCGCGACGGCGGAGGAGGAGCACACCCTGATGAGCGAGAACACCACGAACGACACCGCCTCGACCGATGCCTCGGTCCGCCTGACCCACGAGACCTTCGGCGAGGACCCCCAGGTGGCCGTCGGGCTCATGGCCGATGACGCCAAGGTGGCAGCCCGCACGCTGGCCACGGCCACCCGCTCGCGCAAGGACGCCGCGCTGCTGCACATCGCGGAGGCCATCGAGAAGTCCTTCGAGCGCATCATCGAGGCCAACAGACGCGATATCGACCGCGGTCGCGAGAACGGGACCTCCTCGGCCCTGCTGGACCGGCTGGAGCTGGATGAGGACCGCATCAAGGGCCTCGCGGACTCGCTGCGCGAGCTGGCCGCGCTTCCGGATCCCGTCGGCACCATGGTGCGCGGCGAGACCCTGGCCAACGGACTGCGCATGCGCCAGGTGCGCGTGCCCATGGGCGTCGTCGGCGCGATCTACGAGGCGCGCCCGAACGTGACGGTCGACATCGCCGGCATCGCCCTGAAGTCGGGCAACGCCGTCCTGCTGCGCGGCGGCTCCGCTGCCGCCGAGTCCAACCGCGTGCTCGTCGGGCTGATCCGCGACGCCCTGGCGGACAAGCGGCTGCCCGTGGACATCGTGCAGACCGTCGACGACTATGGCCGCGACGGAGCCACGGCGCTGATGTCGGCGCGCGGCAAGGTCGACGTGCTCATCCCGCGCGGCGGTCGCGGGCTCATCCAGTCCGTCGTCCAGAACGCCACGGTTCCGGTCATCGAGACCGGCGAGGGCAACGTGCACGTCTTCATCGACGCCTCGGCCTCCGAGAAGATGGCCGTCGAGGTCGCCGTGAACGCCAAGACGCATCGCACCTCCACCTGCAACACCGCCGAGACGCTGCTGCTGCACAAGGACTCCACCGCCGGTGCCGCCGTGCTCGAGGCGCTGATCAAGGCCGGAGTGACGCTGCACGTCGACGAGCGCGCCGCGCAGCTGCTGCCCTCCGGCTCGGATCAGCCGGCGGCCACGGAGGAGGACTGGGAGACCGAGTACCTCGACATGCACATGGCCGTGAAGGTCGTGGACTCCCTGGACGAGGCGCTCGAGCACATCGAGAAGTACACGACCCGCCACACCGAGGCGATCGTGACGAACGATCTGGCCGCTTCCGAGAAGTTCATCGCCTCGATCGACGCCGCAGCCGTGATGGTCAACGCCTCCACGCGCTTCACCGACGGCGGCCAGCTCGGCCTGGGCGCGGAGATCGGGATCTCCACGCAGAAGATGCACGCCCGCGGGCCCATGGGCCTCGAGGAGCTGACCACGACCAAGTGGATCGTGCAGGGCGACGGCCACATCCGTCCCTGAAGCAGGAGACGACCCGCACCGGCCAGACGTGTGCTGGGCGCGAGCTGAGCCGAAGCCGCGAACGGGGCTCCTGGACCGCTACCATGGTGGGGACCAGGAGCCCCGCGCGCGTGCGGGGAGACAGAAGGGAAGACCATGCAGCAGACCTCAGTGCTGATCCAGGCTGCCGAGGGCGGCCACCACATCGTCAACGAGCTGCCGGTGGACGGGCCGTGGTTCGGCATCGTGGCCTTCATCGTGTTCATGCTGCTGCTGATCACCACCCTGACCTTCGGGCCCCGCAGTCAGTCGCCGGATGACACCGACCACCACGTGGATCCGGCCCAGCTGCCGGCTGACGAGGCCGCCATGCTGGCCAGCTACTCGACCAAGCGCGGGCACTGAGCGCAGCAGGACATCCCGGACACCCCGTGTCGGAGACCTCCGAGCTGAGCATCGTGGCGGAGCGGCAGGCGCAGGTTCCAGCGCGCGCTCGGGCCCCGCAGGGGATCCAGGTGCCGCCGCGGCGCCCCGGGCGCACCAGGCTCGGCGTCATGGGCGGCACGTTCGACCCCATCCACCACGGGCACCTGGTCGCCGCCTCCGAGGTGGCCGCAGTGTTCGATCTGGATGAGGTCGTGTTCGTGCCGACCGGTCAGCCCTGGCAGAAGTCCGGCTCCGAGGTCTCGGACGCCGAGCATCGCTACCTGATGACCGTGGTCGCCACGGCGGCCAATCCGCGCTTCAGCGTCTCGCGCGTGGACATCGACCGCCACGGGCCCACGTACACCGTGGACACCCTGCGGGACCTGCATGAGCTGCGCCCGGATTCGGACCTGTTCTTCATCACCGGCGCGGATGTCCTCAGCGAGATCCTCTCCTGGCACGGGGCGGAGGACATCTGGGACCTGGCGCACTTCGTCGGCGTCACGAGGCCTGGCCATGAGCTCAGCGTCCCCGAGGGCGCCGGCGATGTCTTCCTGCTGGAGGTCCCCGCCATGGCGATCTCGTCCACGGACTGCCGCGCCAGGGTGCGCAGCGGTCAGCCCGTCTGGTATCTGGTGCCGGACGGCGTGGTCCAGTACATCGGCAAGTACGGTCTCTACCGTCCCGGTGACGACCACCGCTGGCCCGCCGATACCCTCGGCACCGCCTGAAGACCCCCCCCACGCACACATTCATCCCGCCGCCCGCTCATACGGGCGAGCAGATTCGAGGCACCGATGAGCGACGGCCGGTTCGCACAGGACAGCGACGCTGCACCGGATGACGTCACCATCCCGGATCCCACCGACCCTGATCAGCAGGGCCTGAACCCGCCGGCGCCGATCATCGACCTGGACGGCGACATCGCCGTGGGCCCGAGCCGCCCGCTGGGCCCGCGGCGCCTGGCGCTGCTGCGCGAGCAGATGGCCGAGCACCAGCAGGAGATCGAGCGCTCCGGCACGGAGGACCCGGCGCACGTGGATCCCGTGCTGGCGCAGAAGCAGCGGCGCATGGCCGAGCTCGCCTCCCGTGCTGCGATCTCCTCCGAGGAGGACCGCCGGCTCGCCGACGAGGCGATCGCCCAGACGCAGAGCATCCAGCCCATCACGGACGAGTACCTGGCCTCCCTCGACGAGCAGGAAGCCCGCGAGACCCAGCCCGGGACGTCCTCTCTCGAGGAGGCGCCCGAAGAGGTCTCGGAGCAGGTCGAGCAGCCGGACCGGGCCTCTGATGAGGCTTCGAGCGACCCCGTGATCCAGGCGACGCCGTGGAGCGAGCCCGTTCCGGTCGTGCCGGCATCTGAGCCCGCCGAAGAGCCGGCGCGCGATGACCTCGAGGAGTCGTCGGAGACTGCTCAGCCGAGCGACTCCGCCGAGGCGGTCGAGGAGCACGTGTCCTCCCTGGAGTCCTCGGAGGGCGCGGATGCGAACGCGTCCGAGCAGAGCTCGCCGCTGGAGGCAGCGGGGGCTGCCGGTGCCGCTGCGAGCGATGACGAGCAGGCTCCGTCGGAGCCCGTGCGCGCCGTCAATGCCCAGGGCCTGCAGCTGATGGACCCCAAGGACTACCGCACGCCGTCGGACTGGCGCACGCCCGTCCTGACGATCGCGGCGATCCTGGTCCTGGCGCTGCTCGCGGTCCTGATCATCTTCTTCATCCTCTGAACCTGAGACACACCACCATCCATCGCCGCTGGCGATCGAGAGGAAGCACTGCATGAGCATTCCCGAGACCTCCCTGGAGTACCTCCGCACGGCGGCGCGCGCCGCCGATGACAAGAAGGCCGAGAACATCGTGGCCATCGACGTGAGCGAGGCGCTGGCCATCGTCGATTCGTTCCTGATCGCCTCGGCTCCCAATGAGCGCCAGGTGGCCTCGATCGTCGATGCGATCGAGGAGGAGCTGCAGGAGAAGCACGATCTGAAGCCCATCCGCCGCGAGGGCCGCGCCGAGGGTCGCTGGGTGCTGCTGGACTTCGGCGACGTCGTCGTGCACGTCCAGCACGACGAGGAGCGGGCGTTCTACGCGCTCGAGCGCCTGTGGGGCGATGCTCCCGCCATCGACCTGGGCCTGGCCGAGGCCGCGGCGGAGCCGTCGGCAGGCTGATCCGGCAGGGGAGCGGCGGCCGATTTGCGCGGCCGCCGAGCGTTCCCTAATATTTAATGCGTTGCCGAACGGGAGACGAACCCAGCGGGAACGGGCAGGAACTCTCGATGAGAGATTCAGTCCGAGAACGTGGTAGAGTTTCCGGGTCGGAAACGGCAAGGGGCTGTGGCGCAGCTGGTAGCGCATCTGCATGGCATGCAGAGGGTCAGGGGTTCGAGTCCCCTCAGCTCCACATAATCGGAATCGTTCGAACCCTGTCCCGCGTGATCGCGGGGCAGGGTTCGCTCGTTGTGGGGGCTGGGATCGCTGGCGAGGATCGTGGCGATGGCCTGCTTGGGTGTGATGGTCGCGCTGTCGTCGTCTTCGAGGGTGATGCGGTCGAACAGTGCCTGGTTGAGCATCCGTCGTTCGGCTGGTTCGGCCTTGGCGTAGAGAGGTCTCCAAGGTCGGTAAGGGTGGACAGGATCGTGTCGAGGCGACCTTGGCTTTGTCGTAGGTTGTGGGACCGCCGCACGATCAGGTGACAGTTTGACCTGCCCATGCGGCAGTCCCTTTGGCGCATCATCAGTTGTCGACATGAGGCCGCGCTCGCCAGCGGGGCCTCCTCCGTTGTAGGCCACGGACAGAGTCCTCTCGCTGGCTGCGCGCCGCTCGTCGGCACGGTAGTCTGCCCGATAGATTGACCTGGGTGGAGGACGCACAGACCCGCGAAAGTGAGGTGCACCATGGCCGGTCTCGGACAGCACATCACCGCGATGGTGCGCAGCCACGCGTCCGGTGACGACGCCAGCTTCTACTCAGTAGCGCTCCAGGTTGCTGCCCGTGAGGCCAAGGCAGGCCATCACGTCCTCGCCAACGACATCAAGAAGGCCGTCGACGCGTCCCGCGAAGGCGAGACGGCCGGTAAGATCACAACACTTGCCCAACCGCGCGGCGAGCTTGCCGAACTCGTCGAAGCGACGCACCCCGACGTCCGTCTTCGCGAGCTTGTCGCGCCCGTTGAACTTACCGATCAGATCAAGCAGGTACTAGCCGAGCAACGCCAGCGAAAGAACCTTCTCGAACATGGCTTTGCTCCCGCACACCGGCTTCTACTGGAAGGCCCACCCGGAACTGGGAAGACCATGACCGCATCGGTCCTTGCAACCGAGCTTGCGGTACCGATGTTCACGATCAGGCTCGACAGCCTGTTGAGCAAGTTCATGGGTGAAACGGCCAGCAAACTCCGGCTTGTCTTCGATTCGGTCGCTCAACGTCGCGCGGTGTACCTTTTCGATGAGTTTGACGCACTTGGTGCTGATCGCGCCGGTAACGATGTCGGCGAAGCGCGTCGAATCTTGAACTCTTTCCTCGTCTTTCTGGAGGAAGCCAGCTGTGAATCGTTGGTGCTCGCAGCAACTAATCACCGCGCAATCCTGGATAAGGCGCTCTTCCGGCGCTTCGATGCGGTGCTCACGTACACCCTGCCTGACGCGCGTCAGGCCGCCGCAGTCATCAAGGCGCGTCTTGGGACTTTGGCCCGCGGTACCAGCATGGCGAAGCTCGGCGAATACACGGCAGGGTTGAGCCACGCGGAGTTGGTGAAGGCGGCCGAGACCGCTGCCAAAACGATACTGATGCGCGGCGAGACAGAGGTTCAACGCGACGACATCATCGCGGCACTGATCTCGCGGCGAACGGCAAGTCTTGGCTGAGCGGCCGCGCGACCTCGACCATCTCTACGTTCAGGGCTACGTCGAAACAGCAGATTTTCACCGGACTGGTGGCGGACGGGGTAAACCACTCCGCCAAGTTGACCGCTACAAGCATGGAACCGACCTGAAGAATGCCGCCGAGCAGGTATTCGCGGGCTTCGACGAAGCCGTAGCGGCTCTACCAACGGACGAGGAACTCCGTGCCACGGGAACCGTCATCGTCCTCGAAGGTGAGGGCGCAGCACACCCCCTCAAAGCTGACTCGCTCAACGCCTACAGCGGGGGAAAAACTCGCAAGCCAAAGTGGCTCCTGCTTTCCGTCCGCGAAGCAACGGACGACACGCCGGAAGCCGCTACCGTGTGGGTCTCCGATGCGTATCGCCCACAGTTCTTGAAGTTGTTTGAGGACTACCTCGACGACCAGAAGAACACGAAGAACGGTCGGCCGAAGAATCAGGACCTCGTAGCGAACATCTCCCGCATCCGCGATGCCGTCCTTGACGATCTCTGGACCTCGGATTCACAACCACCCCGCTCTGGACTCCACTGGTGGGAGCTTTGGCTCGACGGGACGAGCACCCATGTTGGCGACTGGGACGGTTTCGTCGCCGCCTACGGCCTCAAGGCTCGACAGGGCGAGTTCCGGCTGGGCGATCGCCTTGTCGTCTGGGTAGAAGCGACCTGGACGCAGTTGCAAGTTCTCCCGTTTACCTCAGTCCCCGTGACCGAAGTCCGAAACCCCGAGTTCATCGATTCCGTCGAAGACCTCAGTACAACCGAGCAGACTGAGTACGCGGAGGATCTTGCCGGACGAGTCTCGCCCGCGGCCGACGACGAACCAGCCGTGTGCCACCTCGACACTGGAGTTCTCCGCACCCACGCCCTCCTGGATCGCTCGTTGGCACCAGGCGACCATCACTCGATCTTCGGCGGGTCAGGAACTGACATCCACCCCCAAGGGCATGGCACTTCCATGGCCGGGCTCGCACTGTTTGGGAACCTCGAACCGCTGCTCACCGGCGGTGACCACATCACACTCCGACACCGCCTTGAATCTGTGCGGATGCGCCCTGGAGCGGGCGATCAGCAGATCGACCCACTCGACTACGGCACCGCAACGACCGAAGCTGTCTCGTACCCCGAAATTGCCAGAAGTGACCGCAACCGCACATTCTGCCTGACCCTGAGCACGGAGCCAGACAAACCGGGCGAGCCGACTCTATGGTCAGCGTCGGTGGACGCACTCGCCGTCGGTACCGACATCGTTCGTTCGGGCAATGAGCTTCAATTGCTGTCAACGCCCAACCCTGACTCGGCTCGCCTCATTGTGGTCGCAGCTGGAAATGTGCGTCAGTACGAACTCGACTACCGCACCAACTCAGAGAACTCGCCGATCCAGGACCCCGCCCAGGCATGGAACGCGCTCACGGTCGGGGCCTACACGGAACTCACGCAGGCTCCCTCCCACCCGCAGTATGCCGGCTGGGACGTGTTGGCCGGATCTGGTGACATCTCACCGCACACCACAACATCGCTCTACTTCAGCAGAACCCGCTGGCCGATCAAGCCCGACATTTGCATGGAAGGCGGCAACGTTCTCAGCAACGGAGCGGGCATGTACGAAGACCGCCTGCCTTTGCTATCGCTGCGCACTACGGGGCACCGAACTGACGCTGCCCTGACATCGGCGAACGCGACGAGCGCTGCCACAGCGCAAGCATCACGGCTCGCTGCTCTTACGATGGCTCGATATCCGTCGTATTGGCCGGAGACCGTGCGGGGACTCCTTACCCACTCTGCGGAATGGACCGACGCGATGGTCCAAAAGATCGATCAGGACCACAGCAAAACGGCGCGTCAAACACTCCTTCGTCAGTTCGGCTGGGGGGTGCCATCGGAGGAATCGGTTCTGAACTCTAGGCGCGATGCTGTCACCCTGATTGCGCAGGACAGTTTCGTACCATTCGGCGGGGACAAGTACGCGATGCGCCACTTCCGTCTCCATCCGCTCCCGTGGCCGACTGACGTTCTGCAGAGCCTCGGTGCGGCCGATGTGCGTCTCCGAGTCACGTTGTCGTACTTCATCGAGCCCTCGGCGTCCCGCCGAGGCTGGCGTAACAAGTACGCCTATGCCTCACACGGCTTGCGTTTCGACCTTCAGGGACGATCCGAGAACCAAGCAGAGTTCGTCCAGCGCGTCAATCGCGAAGCGCAGAACGAAGAAGGTGGCTCACGACCCAGCGAGTCTGACCGCTGGTTCCTCGGTGAACGCGGCCGGCACCTTGGATCGTTGCACCAGGATGAATGGACGGGAACCGGAGCAGAGTTGGCTCACTGCAATAATGTTGCCGTATATCCGGTAGGCGGATGGTGGAAGAACAATGGACGCAAAGACCGCCGTGACCTACCAGTCCGGTACGCCCTCCTGCTGTCACTCCAGACCAAGGAACAAGGCGTCGACCTCTACACGCCAATCGCCACCCAGCTCCAGATTCCGGTCATGGCAGAAATCCCCGCAACGTAGCGTGCAGCCCACTGGGGCCGAGTCAGCGCCCATGCGTGTCCCTCAACGCGACGCCAGCGCGGCGCAGATGTGCGCGCACCGTTCCGCCGTTGAATCCGACACGCGCACCCACCCTCATCAGTGACTCGCCTTGGTCGTACCGCCGAACCATCTCCAGAATTTGATCGGGCGTGGGTCCCTCGCCCCGGATCTTGATCCCGCGCTCCCGGAGGCGGGCAGCGAGGCGCTGACGACTCACGCCCAGGTCGTCGGCGATCAGCCACAGGGTGGTTCCCGCCTCATATCGGCGCTGAACGTCGTCCAGCATCGCCTCTGTCAGCCGGGGGACGGGTTGCGCAGGCCGACCCGTCTGCGGCGTGGAATTCATCGCTGACATGGGGGCGACGCCGGATCGTCCACTGCTCACGAGCCACACGGAGCAACGACGGGACGAGGTTAGAACATTGCCGCGCTACCTCCACCGAAGGAATACGAAGGGCCGAACCTCCCGGTGCGGCCCTTCGTCGTTGCCCGGACCATGTCGTTCTGGCTCATCGGGTCAGAGGCTGGAGCGCGTCGAGGGGGCGCATCTGAAGGCTTTCGGGGCCTGAAGCACGGCCGATGAGTCCCCCCAGCAGCGGTGGGTGCCCACCTGCCGAGCGACACCACAGGGCCATCCGATTGTGGTGCTCATGCAGCGGGGCTGCTCGACGGATTCCGGCGTCGGAAGCCCTCAGCGCCAGAAGATGGCGAAGCGTGCCCAATCACCCTGGCCGTCCCACGGGGGTCTCGTCTCGACAATCGTGACGTGGCGCTCGGCTGCGTCCACCTCGACGCGCACCTGATCGCGCAGATGCTTGGGCACTTGCTCACGGCACCAGCGCTGGATGCGCGGCAGATCCTTTTCGGGGACAGCCATGCCTGCCTCCACACCTCTCCTCCGCTCATTGCGGAGCTCGTGAATCCCACCGCAGGCGATGGAGCAGCCACCGTCGGTGGCGTGAGACGTCCCCTCAGCGGGGTGCAGACCAGGCCCCCTTCTGACCGGCCGGAGCTCCTATCGTGAGGGCATGGACAATCGCGACGAGATCCGCGACTTCCTCGCCACTCAGCGGGCCAAGCGGACGCCTGCTGACGTCGGGCTGCCCACCAGCGCCCGTCGCCGGGTCCCCGGCCTGCGGCGCGAGGAGGTCGCGGTGCTCGCGGGGGTCAGCACCGAGTGGTACACGAAGCTCGAGAAGGGCTACATCTCAGGGGTCTAGGAGGAGGTCCTGGCAGCCGTCGCCGATGCTCTGCGCCTGGACGTGATCGTCGTGAATGCGCTGGGCAGGGCCCTGCACGCGCCCATGTTCGACAGCCCCACGGCCAGGGGAGGGCGGGCGAACTTCGCGCGCTGCCACTTCCTGGACCCCGGTTCTCGGGAGTTCTTCGTCGACTGGGAGGGCGGTGCCGCCGCGACGGTCGCCCTGCTGCGGGCCGAGGCGGGGCCTGCGCCGTACGACATGGCGCTGCGGGAGCTGATCGGAGAGCTCTCCACGATCAGCGAGCAGTTCAGCGCGCACTGGGGCTCCCACGACATCCTCATCCGCCATGAGGACCGGAAGGGGCTCCAGCACCCCGCCGTCGGGGAGCTCGAGCTGACCTGCCAGTCCACGGAGATCCCCCTCGCTCAGCGGGCCTGGCACGACCTGACCTTCTGCACCGCGGAGCCGGGGACGGCGCACGAAGAGCGGCTCAGGCTCCTGGCGAGCTGGCACGCCACGGGCGCAGCTCAGGAGCCGGACAGCGGCGCATCGCTGTATCCGGGCAGCTGAGGCGTTCCTCTCAGAGGACGGTCATGGCCCTCGGCCCCGCCGGAGTACGGTGGTCTGCCATGAGCGAGGAGCCGCAGCAGGCTGACAAGCGGATCGGGACCGTGGAGACCGCAGACGGCGCGCGGCTGCAGTGGGCGTCGTATGGCGAGGGCCCCGGTCTGGTGCTGATCGCTGGTCAGGCCACCACCCACGTCAGCTGGCTGCATGTGCTGCCGCAGCTGGCGCGCAGACGGCGGGTCGTGGTCTTCGATCATCGCGGCGTGGGGCGCAGCACGCTGGGGGAGCCCGACGGGCTCAGCACTCGGGCGCTGGCCCAGGACGCGCTCGCCGTGATGACGGACGCCGGTCTGGAGCGAGCGGATGTCTACGGCCATTCGATGGGAGGGCGCATCGGTCAGTGGCTGGCGATCGATGCGCCCGAGCGCGTGCGTCGGCTGGTCCTGGCCAGCACCACCGGAGGCGACCGTCGGGACGGCCCTCGCGGACCGGGGATCGACGCCGCCCTGGCCTCCGGCGACCGCAAGACCATGACGCCGCTGTTCTTCACCGACGGCTTCGCAGCCCAGCATCCAGATGTCGTCGAGCAGTTCTTCGCCCGCGACGCCGATCTCACCGCACGCCGGATGCACTTCCAGGCCAGCCGCGGCCACGACGCCTGGGGCGACCTGCCCAGGATCACGGCGCCCACGCTGGTGCTGCACGGGGCCGACGACCAGGTGACACGCCCTGACAGCGCCCGGCAGCTCGCCGAGCTCATTCCGAGTGCCCAGCGGCGGATCCTGGAAGGACAGCGCCACTGCCCGCACCTGGAGTCGACGGAGGCGCTGGAGGCCGTGGAGGAGCTCCTGGCGGCTGACTGATCTTGCGGGGTCGCCGGTGCGCCGACCGGGGTGCCGCTGTCTCAGGCGCTCTCGCCCGAATACGGCTGCAGCTCACCGAGCACCTCGTTCAGCGCCTCCGTGCTGGAGGGGTGGGTCCAGATGCCGTTCATCAGCTCGTCCGCGGTGACCTGGACCCGGATGGCCAGGGCCACCAGATTGATCAGCTCCTGGGAATCGATGCAGAACAGCGAGGCGCCCAGCACCTGCCGGGTCTGCGCGTCCACAGTGAAGGTGATGACGCCGTCTGTCTCGCCCACGATCTTGGGCCGCGGCATGGCGGCGATCGAGGCCACGTCCTTGGCCGCGTAGAGAACCGAGTGCCCTGCACGCACGGCTTCCTCCGGGCCCATGCCCACCTGGGACAGCGGGGGAGTGAGGAACGTCGTGCTCGGCACGGCCACGCGGTCGGCGCGGCTGCGCTGCCCGGAGCCGATGAGCTGATCCCAGACGATGCGGTGGTCGTCCAGGGAGATGTAGGTGAACTGCGGGCCGCCGTTGATGTCGCCCACCGCGTACACGCCCTCCGCGCTCGTGCGCAGCTGATCATCGACCGCCACGAAGCCCCGGTCGTCGGTCTCGATGCCGGCTGCCTCCAGGTTCAGGTCGGCGGTGGCCGGGGTGCGGCCTGCTGCCACCAGCACGGCATCGGCCTTGACCTGGCCGTCGGCCAGCTCCAGCACGGTGACCTGGGAGCCGAAGTGCTGGAACATCTGGGCGAACTCCAGTCCGATGAACCCGCTGCCGATGATCGCCAGGCGCTGCGGCAGGGGATCCGCGTGCTGGATGGACGTCGAGTCGTAGACCCGAGGCAGATCGATGCCGGGGATATCCGGGCGCGCGGGCACGGCACCGGTGCCCAGCACGACCGTCTCCGCGGTGATGATCAGCTCGCCGTCGGCCGTGTCCACCGCGACCTTCCGCGGGCCGATGAACCGAGCGGTTCCGTCCACCAGTTCTGCCTGGCCCTCGAGCATCCTGTGGTTGGCCGCATTGAGCTTGCCGATCAGCGAGTCGCGCCCGGCCACGGCCTGCGTGAAGTACTCCTGCGGATCATCCTGCGGGCGGCGCCGCTGCGCCGAGACGATCAGATCCTTGGTGGGAACGCAGGCGATGTTGATGCAGGTGCCGCCGTACATCTGAGGGCTCTTCTCCACCATGGCCACGGATCTGCCGGTCGCGGCCCAGCGCTTGGCGAGCGTCTTGCCCGCCTTGCCCCAGCCGATCACCAGCAGTTCGACGGACAGCTCTGAGCTCCTGGACGTGCTCCTTCTGGGGGAATGGGGGTCAGTCGGCCTGGATCTCGCGGATGACCTTGGCGGGGTTGCCGACGGCGATCACGTTCGCGGGCAGATCCCTGGTGACCACGGATCCTGCGCCCACCACGGTGTTCTCGCCGATGCTCACGCCGGGGCACACGATCACGCCGCCGCCGAGCCAGACGTTGTCGCCCAGCGTGATCGGCTCGGCATCCTCGAGCTTGTCCCGTCGAGGGCCGGGCTCCACGGGGTGGGTGGGCGTCAGCAGCTGGACGTTGGGTCCGAGCTGGCAGTCCTCACCGATGGTGATCGGCGCGACGTCCAGGGCAGTGAGGTTGAAGTTCACGAAGGACCGGGCGCCGATGCTGATGCGGCTGCCGTAGTCCACACAGAGCGGCGGGCGCACGTCCGCGTCCTCACCGAGGTGCCCGAGCAGCTCCTCGAGCAGCTCGCGGGAGCCGGGATCGACGTCGACGACGGCGCGGTGGAAGGCATCGCAGAGGCGCGTGGCGCGGCGGGAGGCTTCAGCGAACTCGGGGCCATCGGCGATGTAGGGGTCGCCGTCGAGCATGCGCTGCCAGTGGCTGCGGTCGTCACCTGCGAAGTGATCGTTCGTCATGCTCCGAACGCTACGCGGGGCCGCCGACGTGCCGCGGAGGATCGCTGGGCAGGCGCGCCTGCCTGCCCCCTGAAGATGTGATGTAATTCATATCATCTGCTTCGGGGTGCCGATCTTCGGTGCGATCCGAGGCCTCGCTTCATCGCCGAGGAGCACAGCAGTCATGGGACAGCGCGTCCGCAGGTCCACCGCAGGGATCGCAACGGGACTGGCCGCCGTGCTGCTGCTCAGCGCCTGCGGCTCGGGTGAGGACGCCGAGAAGGGCTCGACGTCCTCCGCCTCCGCCTCGCCGAGCGCTGAGCCGACCGAGACCGAGACGCCCACCGAGACCGCCACGGAGGCATCCTCCGCGCCGACCGATCAGCCTGCCGCCGAGGCGCAGGCGGAGACCCCGGCTGAAGCTCAGGATCCTTCCGCCGGGCCGACTCCGGACGAGACTCCTGTCCCGGCGGACGTCGGGCAGGACCCCTTCGCCGAGGAGTCGGGCGTCGGTCCGGCCCCGGGGGAGGTCCCGGTTCCGGCGGAGGTCGGTCAGAACCCGTTCGGCGAGGACGCCTCCGCAGGCGGCCCCGGGGCTGTGCCGCAGGGCACGGCGACGGCGGCGGCGCAGAACTATCTGGACTTCACGAACTTCTCTCGCAGCGGCCTGATCGAGCAGCTCGAGTACGAGGGCTACTCGAACTCTGAGGCCACGGCGGCGGTCGACGGGTTGAACGTGGATTACGCTCAGCAGGCCGCTGGAAGTGCACAGAGCTACATCGACATGACCGGCTTCAGCCGCTCCCGGCTGGTCGATCAGCTCGTCTATGAGGGATACACCCCTGGCCAGGCCGAATCCGGGGTGAGCAGCCTGAGTGTGGACTACTCGGAACAGGCGGGCCGGTCGGCACAGAGCTATCTGGATCTGATGCCGATGTCGCGCGCGGAGCTCGTGGATCAGCTGATCTACGAGGGGTACACGCCTGAGGAGGCCGCCGCAGGAGCGGACAGCGCCGGTCTGTGAAGCGCAGATCGGCGACGGGCCGGCAGGTGGCCTGACGGTCCCAGGCCTGTGGGGCCGAGATCGACGGCTGCCGACGACGACTGCGCGAACTGGTCACGCGCAGTCGTCGTGCACCTTCCGGGCCTCCAGCACGGCGGGCAGATCCGCCTCGATCGTGGTGATGAGCGCAATGAGAGGCTCGGCCACGGCCGCGCCGAGCTCCGTCAGGGCGTAGTCCACGTGCGGCGGGATGGCGCTGTGCACGGTTCGCACCACCAGGCCGTCGTGCTCGAGCTCGCTGAGGGTCTGGGAGAGCATGCGGTCGCTGATCCCCTCGATGGCCCGGCGCAGCTCGCCGAAGCGCGCTGGGCCCTCGCTGCGGGAGAGCGCGACCATGGTCAGGGCGCCCCATCGGCCCGTGACGTGATGCAGCACGGAGCGCGACGCGCAGGCCTTTGCCATGACATCAGCACCGAGCTCTGCCGTGGGCTGCTCGGCCTGCCCGTGCACGATCTGGGGTGTCGTCTCCTGCGAAGTCATGTCCTCCACTGTAGCGAGAGCACTTTCGAATATGTCGGCACGTGAAGATACGCAGTGCTCACGAAAAGTAAGTGCTACGGTGTGCGAGACCACCGAACCGAAGGAGAGCATCATGAGCATCGCCGTCACCGGAGCCACCGGACAGCTGGGCCATCAGGTCATCGAATCCCTCATCGAGCGCCAGGTCGAGCCGCGGGAGATCGTCGCCGTCGTGCGCAATGCCGACAAGGCGCAGGACCTCGCCGACCGCGGTGTCCGGGTCGCGGTCGCCGCCTACGAGGACGCCGACGCCCTGAAGGCCGCTCTGGAGGGCGTGCAGCGCCTGGTGATGGTCTCCGGCAGCGAGATCGGCAAGCGCGTGGCGCAGCACTCCAACGTCATCCAGGCTGCTCAGGCGGCCGGTGTGCAGCTGATCGCCTACACGTCGCTGCTGGGTGTCGAGACCTCGACCCTGAATCTGGCCCCCGAGCATCGGGAGACCGAGCAGCTGCTGGCCGAGTCCGGCATCGGCCACGTGCTGCTGCGCAACGGCTGGTACTGGGAGAACTACGCCTCGGCGATCGCCCCGGCCCGCGAGTACGGGAAGATGTTCGGGGCCGCCGGAACGGCCCGTGTGAACGGAGCCGCGCGCAGGGACTACGCCGAGGCCGCCGCGGCCGTGATCACGATGGAGGCCCAGGAGGGCCGAGTCTACGAGCTGGCCGGCGACCCTGCCCTGAGCTACCCCGAGATCGCTGCGCGCATCGGCGGGCTGCTCGAGCGCGAGGTCGACTACATCGATCAGACCGTCGAGGAGTACGCGCAGGTGCTGCAGCAGGCCGGGCTGCCGGAGCAGGTCGCCGGGTTCGTCGCCGAGATGGACCGCGGGATCGCCGACGGCGCCCTGGAGTCGGACAGCAGGGATCTGCAGACCCTGCTCGGGCGCCCGGCCACCACGATCGCGCAGGCGCTCGCGGACTCCGTCTGAGCTGAACAGGTCCGCCCGGGGCCGGGAGCACCGAGGGGGTGCGACGCCGCGATGGCGTCGCACCCCCTCGTCGTCGCCGCGAGCGCTGCCAGAACGGGGCGATCCCGGCTCAGAGCGCGGCTTCGACCTGATCGGCGAAGGTCTGGGCGGACTTGGTGTTCTTCTTCTTGTCCATCAGCGCCTTGGGGGAGCCCGGGCTGTTGTCGTAGTCGACGGTCATCCGCGTTCGGCCGCCGGCCTCCTCCAGGGTGATCGCCAGATGGGTGCCCCAGCTCAGGGCTGTGCGCTTGGTGGTGATGTCGAAGCGCAGCCGATCGCTGCTGACGGCGTCGATGTGGTGGCCCTCCGATCGGGCTGTGGACTCGATCGCCTCGCGGACGCGGTCCAGAGGCGCGGGGAGGTCCTTGCTGAGGGTGGCGTTGGAGGCGAAGAGTGCCATCGGGGGGTCCTGTCGTCGGGGGTGGTTGCGTAAGCATAGATATCCCGGCGACAGGGTGGGCTGCCTCACTCGTGTGTGACGCGGTGCGGATCCTCTGTGACCGGTGCCTCAGGCGGCCGAGGGCTCGGGGTCGGCGCGCGGGCGCCCCTGGCCCAGGGTGACGCCCATGCTGGCCAGGACCACCAGGCTCACCGCCGCGATGCTCAGCACTCCAGCGCCCTGGCCGAGCAGGACCCAGCCGACCACCGTCGCGATCGCGGGCTCCAGGCTCAGCAGCACGGAGAAGACGTCGCTGGGCAGGCGGCGCAGCGCAGCGATCTCCAGCGAGTACGGGAGCACAGAGGACAGCAGCGCGGCCGCCAGGGCGAAGAGCAGCAGCCCGGGCTCCTCGACGACCCGCACCGCTCCCGAGGCGCCGATCGGCACCACGACGACTGCGGCGATGATCATGGCCGCACTGAGCCCGCCGAGTCCGGGGACCTGCTTGCCCGTCTCCGCGCTGGCCAGGATGTAGAGGGCCCAGAACGCCCCGGCGAGCAGGCCGAACACGACGCCCAGCGGATCCAGGGAAGCCGCGGTGACAGCGGACTCGGCGCCCAGCAGGGCCATGCCGATGAACGCCAGCGCGACCCAGAGCAGATCGCGGGAGCGTCGGGACAGGCACGCCGCCAGCACGAGGGGGCCCAGGAACTCGATGGCCACTGCCGTCCCCAGCGGGATCCGCTGGATGGCGGCGTAGATGAAGCCGTTCATCCCGGCCAGGGCGAGTCCCAGGGCGATCACGCAGCGCCACTGCAGCCGGTCCCACGCCCGGATCCTCGGGCGGGCGGCCAGCAGCATGAGACCGGCGGCCAGCAGCAGCCGCAGCGCGCTGGCGCCCCACGAGCCGAGGTCGTCGAAGAGCTGGGCGGTGGCTGCCGCGCCGACCTGGATCGACAGACAGGCGGACAGGACCATCGCGGCCCCGGGGCCGGTGGAGCGGGCAGTCGACTGCGCGCTCACGAGGACGGGCTCATCGGGGTGGTGGCGATCAGGGGCTCAGCATGTCGGAGCCGCGGCTGTCGGGGCCAGTCGGGCTGTCTCGTCGTCTCCCGCCGGTAGGCTGAGCCGCTGTGCAGACCTTCCTCCCGATGCCGAGCCCGGCTGACTCCGCCCACGCTCTGGACCGCCGTCGCCTGGGCAAGCAGCGCGTCGAGACGCTGCAGATCCTGCGTGCGCTGTGCCTGCCGGACTACGGCTGGGGCACGCACCCGGCCGTGCTGATGTGGTCCGGACATGTGCCCGGGCTGGTGTCCTACGGACTGGCCATGGTCGATGAGTGGGAGGCCCGCGGCGGGCGGGATTCCACGCGCTGGAAGATCGCCGAGTTCGCTCCGGAGGCGGCCCGCAGCCCGGCGGCCCTGCCGCCGTGGGTGGGCGACCCGGAGTTCCACGCGGCGCACCGCTCGTCGCTGATCGCCAAGGACGAGCAGCACTATCGCCCGCTGTGGCCCGAGACCCCCACGGGCCTGGAGGCGGTCTGGCCGAGCCCGGCCAGCCCGCACGTGAAGCCCGCTGAACCCGGCCCCGGCAAGCGCGCCTGGGTCGTGGTCGGGCCCGTGCTGCACGATGACGCCCTGCTGCTGCCCGCTGAGCCCGCGCCAGGGGACACCGCAGCCCAGCGCCGACGCCGCCCGGGGCAGCTGGAGCGCCTGCGCACCGAGGCCCAGCCCGGTGAGGAGGTGCTCATCCCGCTGTCATCGGCCTCGGCCGAGGGCACTGCCTTCGAGTCCGAGCGCGATGAGGCGCAGGAGGGTCTGCGCGAGCCGGTGCTGCGGGGTCGACTCGGCGCCGGGGAGCACGGCGACGACGGCATCCGCCGCGAGGTCGAGTGGCTGGAGATCCTCTCCCGCGATGCTCTGGAGGATCCGTGGCAGCTGCAGCGCCCCCGTACCGTCTTCCCGATCCGTCGCTGAGAGCGGATTCCGCCATGGGCTGAGCGCTGAGGTGGACGCACCGGGGCCGGCAGGCGGACAGTGGTGTCCATGAGCATTCCCACTGTGAACGATCTTGCCGCCTCCGCCCGCAGCACCCGTTGGGTGCTGGCCGCTCGACCCAGCGGCTGGCCCACCGAGGACGACGTCCGCCAGGAGACCGTGGAGCTGCCGGAGCTGTCCGACGGCGAGATCCGCGTGGTCAACGAGGCCATCTCCGTGGATCCTTACATGCGCGGGCGCATGAACGATGGCCCCTCCTACGTCCCGCCCTTCGAGCTCGGCGAGCCGATGGACGGCGCGGCGGTGGGAGTCGTCGTCGCCTCCCGCTCGGAGGATGTCCCCGAGGGCACCCGCGTGCTGCACGGACAGGGCTGGCGCGACGTCGCCCAGCTGCCGGCGGCCAAGACCCAGAAGCTGCCCGACCTGCGCGACACCGAGGGCCCGCTGGCCGCCTCGAAGTTCCTGGGGATCGCCGGGATGCCCGGCTTCACGGCGTGGCTGGGTCTGGCGCGGATCGCGTCCATGCAGGAGGGCGACACGGTGTTCGTCTCGGGTGCCGCCGGCACCGTCGGCTCGGCCGTGGGGCAGATCGCCCGGCTCAAGGGCGCCGCCCGCGTCATCGGCTCGGCGGGCGGTCCTGAGAAGAACCGCATCGTGACCGAGCGCTACGGCTTCGACGCCTGCCTGGACTACAAGCGCGGCGACGTCATGGGTCAGCTCGGCGAGGCCGCTCCGAACGGCATCGACGTCTACTTCGACAACGTCGGCGGCGATCACCTGGAGGCTGCGATCCAGCACTTCAACGACGACGGCCGCGCAGCACTGTGCGGTGCGATCAGCCAGTACAACGACGATCAGCCCGCCCCGGGTCCGCGCAACATGGGGATGCTGGTCACCAAGCGGCTGATGCTGCAGGGGTTCATCCAGGGCTTCTATACCGAGGCCATGGGCGACTTCCTGGCCGAGATGGGTCCCTGGCTCGCGGCAGGGGAGATCGTGGCCGATGAGACTGTCGAGGACGGGATCGACCAGGCCTTCGACGCCTTCCTGGGCATGATGCAGGGCCGCAACGTCGGCAAGATGGTGGTGCGCACCGCCGTCGCCGACTGAACGCCCGCCTGTCCGACGAGGCTCAGCCCTTCTTGGCCCCGCGTTTCTTCTTCCGGGAGGGCTGCTTCTCGGCCTTGGCCTCCACCTCGGCGGAGTGGTCCGGGACGGCGCGCTGCAGCTCGCGCGGCGGGCGCTGATAGCCCGAGGACGGCGGGCGCTTGGGCAGCTCCAGCTCCGGGCGCTCGATGTGCTCCCACTGGATGGTGTGCAGCAGATCGGCGATCATGTTGATCCGCGCCCGCCGCTTGTCCTCGGCCTCCGCGATGTTCCACCGCGAATAGGGGAGATCGGTGTGCACGAGCATCTCGTCGCGGGCCCGTGAGTAGTCCTCCCAGCGGGTCAGCGACTCGAGGTCCATGGGCGAGAGCTTCCAGTGGCGCATGGGATCGGAGAGCCGGGACTGGAAGCGCTTCTCCTGCTCCTTGCCGGAGACCGAGAACCAGTACTTGCGCAGGATGATGCCGTCCTCGATCAGCATCTGCTCGAAGATCGGGCACTGGCGCAGGAAGCGCTGATGCTCCTCCGGGGTGCAGAAGCCCATGACCCGCTCGACCCCGGCGCGGTTGTACCAGGAGCGGTCGAAGATCACGATCTCGCCCGCGGCCGGCAGATGCTCGATGTAGCGCTGGAAGTACCACTGCGTCTTCTGCCGCTCGGTCGGCGCCGGCAGCGCCACGATACGGGCGGTGCGGGGATTGAGGTACTCGGTCAGGCGCTTGATCGCCCCGCCTTTGCCCGCCGCATCACGGCCCTCGAAGACGATCACGACGCGATTGCCGGTCGACTTCACCCACTGCTGCATCTCCACGAGCTCGGCCTGCAGTCGCAGCAGCTCCGCCTCGTACAGGGACTTGTCCATGCGCTTCGTCTTGGTCATGCCTCGACGATAGCCAGCTGTGAAACAGATCACTCAGCCGGGACGGGCAAGTTGCCGTCACGCGAAGAGGCGCCCGGCCGGTGAGGGTCGGGCGCCTCTGCTGCGCTGGATCGGATCACTCCGGGGAGACCTCCACGGGCGGACCCATGGCCAGCAGGGTCAGGTAGAGAGCCGCCACCACGACGATGATCACGACCGTCGAGACCACCGGATGCCGCAGCAGGGCGGCCAGCGGCTTCTCGAGCGGGCCTCGAGGTGCCTCGTCGTCGCCGCGCAGGCGCCAGCTGTGGGGCAGAAGGCCGCGGCGCAGCGCCCGGCGCTCCACCGGGATCGTGGCGTAGGGGATCACGGAGCTGAACAGGGCGAGCAGGCCGTCGGCCACGGACCACCGGGCGTCGATCCACACGAGCACCGTGACCGCGCAGTAGCTCAGGAACACGAAGCCGTGGATGCCACCGCCCACGGAGACCGGCCAGTCGCCCAGGTGCAGCGCGTACTTGCCGATCATCCCCAGGATCAGCAGCGTCCAGGTCACCGCCTCGGCCAGCGCCAGGACGCGGAAGAGCCGGTGCGGCGTGACGGGGTCCGCGTGCGGCACAGGGGTGGCGGGGGCCGTCGTGGGGGCGGTGCTCGGACCGGTGGTGCGGGGGTTCGGATCGCTCGACATGCCCCCATTGCACCGCATCAGGCTGGACGCGTCCTCCAGGCGCCGCCGTGGAGCGGGCGCCGCATCACAGTCCGCGCAGCCGACGGCTGCGGCACGACGACGGCTGGGCCGGCGTCGTGCGTGGTGGGTCTGGAGGGCTGTGCCAGACTGAGCGCCATGTCGCAGACCCGTCCGGAACAGGACCAGCAGCCCGTCGACCTGGCCACCGATCTGCTCCAGACCATGGATCAGGTCACGCAGGATGCCCTGAACTTCGGGTACCGGATCGAGCAGGGCTTCACCCAGTTCCGGCAGCGCAGTGCGGAGCGGCGCGGGGATCGACCCGTCATGGTCGCCTTCGACTGCTACGGAACCACCGACCACGTGCGCATCCTGGGCCGGGCTCTTTACAAGACGCACGGGCGGGAGGACCCCACCGCCGAGGACGAAACCTCGATCCGCGGCTGGCGGTCCTTCACCTCGATCCCCATCGGCTTCGCCCACGTGGATGTCGAGATCGAGGGTGTGCAGTTCCGGCTGGTGGCGGACAAGGGCGGGGTGATCGATGCCGACGTGGAGATCAGCCTGGAGCCCGGCGTGCACACCGCGCGGCTGCGCACCGCCGGCTCGGCCTGGGCCACCTCCCGGATCTGGGTGGTCGACGGCTCCCAGCGCATCGGCGTGGTCTCCGATATCGACGACACCGTCATGGTCACCGCCCTGCCGCGGCCCATGCTGGCGGCCTGGAACTCTTTCGTGCTCAACGAGCACGCCCGCGACGCCACCCCCGGCATGCCGGTGCTGCTGGAGCGCCTGCGCCGCCGCCACCGCGGCCTGCCCTTCATCTACCTCTCGACCGGGGCCTGGAACGTGGCGCCCACGCTGCGCCGCTTCCTGAGCCGCAACGCCTACCCGCCCGGAACGCTGCTGCTCACCGACTGGGGACCCACCACGGATCGCTGGTTCCGCTCGGGGCCCCGGCACAAGGTCGAGAACCTCGAGCAGCTGGCCCGCGAGTTCCCGCACATGAAGTGGATCCTGATCGGCGACGACGGCCAGCACGACCCGGAGATCTACGGGGGCTTCGCGCAGCGCTACCCGCAGAACGTGGCCGCCGTCGTGATCCGCACGCTCTCGCCCACCGAGGCCGTGCTGGCCTCCGGTCGCCTGCTCACCGCCGACGGCCCCGAGCTGCCGGAGGGGATCCCGCTGATCCGCGCGAACGACGGTGCCTCGATCTCGGAGCAGCTCGAGGAGCACGGGCTGCTCTGAGGCAGGACGCTGTGCTGTCGGGGAGGGCCTCTACCGTGGACCTATGACCGAGCGAGGCACCCAGTCCGAGTCCCTGCCCACGGCCCCGTCGTTCCGGCGGCGCGAGCCGCAGCTCAGCGCGGTCGAGGATCTGCCCGCAGACAGCGCCCGGCAGATCGATCGCCTCGTGGAGCGCACTCAGGCGGCCTTCAGCGCCCCGGCGCCGCTCGAGCTGCGGCTGGAGCGCCTGGACCGGCTCGAGCGCGTGCTGACCGGGCACCGTGAGGCGCTGCAGGCGGCGCTGGCCCAGGACCTGGGCAAGTCGCAGACCGAGTCCGAGCTCACCGAGATCGGCGTGACGCTCACCGAGCTGCGCCACGTCCGTCGCAGCCTGGCCTCCTGGATGGCGCCGCGGTCCGTGGGATCGGCTGCGGTGCTGAGTCCCTCCAGCGGCTGGGTCCAGGCGCAGCCTCTGGGCACCGTGCTGATCATCGCTCCGTGGAACTACCCGGTGCAGCTGCTGCTGTCTCCGCTGGTGGGCGCGCTCGCGGCCGGCAACACCGCGGTGGTCAAGCCCTCCGAGCACACCCCGCACGTGTCCCAGGCGCTGAGCCGGGCCCTGGAGCAGGAGCTGCCCGACTGCGTGGGCGTGGTCCAGGGCGGTGTCCCGGAGACCACGCGGCTGCTGCAGCACCGCTTCGACCACCTCTTCTTCACGGGCAACTCGGCCGTGGGGCGCGTGGTCATGCGGGCTGCGGCCGAGCACCTCACGCCCGTGACGCTGGAGCTCGGCGGCAAGTCGCCGGTGTGGATCGACGACACCGTCGATCTCGCCGCAGCCGCCCGGCGCCTGGCCTGGGCCAAGCTGGTCAACGCCGGGCAGACCTGTGTGGCCCCGGATTATGTCATGGCTCCGGCCAGCGTGCTGGAGCAGCTCGTGCCGCTGCTCACGGAGGCCATCCGCGAGTTCTACGGCGAGGATCCGCAGTCCAGCCCCTCCTACGGGCGGATCGTGAGCTCGCGGCACCTGCAGCGCCTGACGCAGCTGCTCGAGCGGGTGCCGGCAGCGGACGTCCTGGCCGGCGGGCGCCACGACCTCGAGGACCGGTACCTGGACCCCACGATCGTGCGCAGCGCACCGGATGGTCCGCTCATGGAGCAGGAGATCTTCGGGCCCGTCCTGCCGCTCGTGGCGGTGGAGGACCACGGCCAGGCGATCGACGTCGTCCAGGCCGGGGAGAAGCCCCTGGCGCTCTACGTCATGAGCCGGGACGAGCAGGTGCGCGCCGGCTTCAGCGAGCGGACATCCTCCGGCGGCATGACGTTCGAGGCCCCCATGGTCCATCTCATCCACCCGCAGCTGCCCTTCGGCGGCGTGGGCGATTCCGGCATGGGCGCCTATCACGGGCGCGCCAGCTTCGACACGTTCAGCCATCACCGCTCGGTGCTCGACAAGCCGCTGGCCCCGGAGACCCTCAGCGTCACCTTCCCGCCGTACAGCGGCGCGCGGGCCTGGGCAGCGCGACAGCTCATGTCCGCGCCCACGCCGTCCGAGCTGGTGCATCGTCTGCGCCGCCGTCGGGGCGGGCGCACGCGGGACTGAGCCTTCCGCCGTCCACGACGGCCCCCGCAGGAGCACGGCCTCCGAGGCCTGGATGGCTTCGGGGCCGCGCCCTCGGCGGATCAGACCGGGGGCCTCAGCCGGAGAGCCCGACCAGCCCCACCATCACCGGCACCATGGTCACGATGAGGATGATGCCCAGGACATCGAACACCGCGCCCGTGCGGATCATCCGCACCATGGGCACTGCGCCGGTGCCGTAGACGATCGCGTTCTGCGGCGTGGAGACCGGCAGCATGAACCCGAACGACGCCGCGAACGTGGCCGCCATGGCGGGCACCAACGGATCGACCTCCATGGCCTGGCACAGAGGGATGACGATCGGGACGATCACGGCGGCGGCGGCCGTGTTGGAGGTCGTCTCCGAGATCAGCACGGCCAGCACTGCGGAGAACACCGTGATCGCGGCCAGGCTCGTGACCCCCAGGTTCTCGGAGGCGCCGGTGCCGATGGTCTCGGCCAGGCCGGTGTCGGCCAGCATGGAGCCGAAGATGATGCCCGTGCCGAAGAGCAGGATCGTGCCCCAGTCGATCTTGGCGGCCTCGGACCAGGTGAGGGTGGGCTCCCGCTTGGCCCAGTCCTTGGGCAGGATGAACAGCAGGGAGGCGCCGAGCACCGCCACGATGCCCTTGTCCAGGCGGTCGTCCATGAAGATGTAGAGCTCGGAGTCGGTGCCCGCGAACAGGCTGACCACGGCCGGCAGCAGCCACAGGGTGATGGTCACGCCGAAGGCGATGATCGTGTTCTTGGCCGCGCGATCCATGGGGCCCTGGGCTTCGCGCTGCTCGCGGACGTAGTCCTCCACGCCGTCCAGGCGACGGACCTCGGGCCGGTTGAGCAGGAACATGGCCGCGGCGAGAACGATGAACATCCCCAGGCAGATCGGGAAGGCCATGACCATCCACTGCGCGAACGAGATCCGGATGCCCATGGCCTCCTCGATCAGGCCGCGGCCGATCAGGTTGGGCGGGGAGCCGACCGGTGTCAGCAGGCCGCCGACGCTGGCTCCGTAGGCCAGCATGAGCATGAGTGCTGCGCCCACGCGCAGGCGCAGCGGATCGAAGTCCTCCTTGACGATGCCTCGGTCCTGCATCAGCTGGGCGATCACCGCCAGGATGCCCAGAGCGGTGGGCATGAGCATGGCCACCGTCGCGGTGTTGGAGACGAAGGCCGAGAGGATGCAGGTGATCACGCCGAACGCGATGATCACCCGGTAGGTCGAGCGCCCCACGCCCGGCAGCGAGAGCACGAACAGGGCCACGCGCTGGGCGATCCCGTGCTTGAGCATGGCCTGGGCCAGGATGAACGCGCCGATGAACGTGAAGATCGTGGTCGATCCGAAGGGCGCGAGCACGTCGCCGGCCGGCGCCACGCCCAGCACGACGATCGCGCCGACGCCGATCAGGCCGCCCACGGGGATGGGCACCGGCTCGCAGATCCACAGCACGATCACGCCCAGCAGCACGGAGGCCAGCAGATGCTGATCCGGCTCGAGGTTCACGGGCAGCAGCGCGAACAGGATCGCGATGGCGGGAGCGACGAAGAAGCCGGCCGTCTGGCGGGCTCGCTCGAACTTCTCCTCCCGCGGGGAGAGCTTCTGCTCGCTCAGGCTGCGGAACGTCTTGCCGCCGAGCAGGGCGGAGCGCACATCCGTGCGCCGGGAGGCGTCCCGAGCCCAGGAGATGGGGCTGGTGTCGGTCACTGGAGGTCCTTCCTCACGAGGGTCCCCTCACCCTGCGCCTGTGACGCAGGCCACGTCCAAGTCAGGATAGCTACCATTCGCATAGGCAGGGCCGATGAGTCGTCTCCGCGGCCCCCGAGAGATGAGGCTGCTTCCATGGACATCCGTCAGCTGACCTGCTTCCTGGCCGTGGTCGATCACGGC
The DNA here is from genome assembly GCF_005502825.1 of Kocuria sp. 2SI. NCBI lineage: Bacteria > Bacillati > Actinomycetota > Actinomycetes > Micrococcales > Micrococcaceae > Kocuria > Kocuria sp. 2SI. The sequence goes on from NZ_SCNB01000012.1 coordinate 50,638, forward strand.
GGATTCACCCGGGCCGCCGAGCACCTGTACATCGCCCAGCCGTCGCTGTCCCAGACGATCAAGGGGATGGAGTCCGAGCTGGGTGTGCCCCTGTTCCACCGGAGCGGCCGAGGCGTGGTGCTCAGCGAGACCGGGAAGGCGCTCGTGGGACCCGCGCGGATCGTGCTGCGGGATCTCGAGGTGGCGCGCAGCGCGGCCGCGGAGCTGTCGGAGACGCTGTCGGGCAGGCTCGAGATGATCGCCATGCCGTCGCCGGCCATGGAGCCGCTGGCCACGCTCGTGGCGGGATTCACCGCCGAGCGCCCGGGCGTGCGGATCGCTGTGAAGGCGGCCTTCACCCCGGAGCAGGTCGTCGACGCGGTGCGCCAGGGCTCGGCCGAGCTCGGCCTGCTGGGCACCCCCGAGCCGTTCTGCAGCGCCGCGGTGGATGTGCAGCCGCTGCCGCGGCAGGACCTGATGATCGTCCTGGCCCGGCATTCGCGGGCCTTCGACGGGCTCGAGGCCGTGCCTCTGGCGAAGCTGTCCGGACAGCCGATGATCGCCTCGCAGCGCGGCTCGCTCATGCGCCAGGTCCTGGACGAGGCGCTGGCCGAGGGCATCGACCTGCGCATCGTGGTGGAAGCCGCGCACCGGACCTCGATCCTGCCGCTGGTCATGGCCGATGTGGGACACGCGATCCTGCCGTCGTCGTGGATGCCCACGGCCCGGGCGATGGGCCTGACGGCGCTGCCCCTGGATCCGCGGCCGCCGCTGCACATCTCGCTGATCAGCCGCACCGCCGATCTGACCCCGCTGGCCGTCGCCTTCCTGGGCCATGCCCGCGAGCACGCTCGTGAGGAGGGCCCGGACGGAGACGAGCTCCCGACCCCGCAACTTGGATAGGCCCTTCCTATGGAGGGGATCGCAATGCGGTCTTGGACCGATCGAGTCGTCGCGGTCTCTACTGGATCCCAGCCGCAGACTCCCGCGGCGCCGCACCTCGACGAAAGGCCGATCATGGCTGAGCAGACCTTCCGCATCGCCTCCATCCCCGCCGACGGCGTGGGCAAGGAGGTCGTCGCCGCCGGACGCCGCGTCCTCGACGCGATGGCCGAGGCCTCCGACGGCGCCTTCGCCTTCGACTGGCAGGAGTTCCCCTGGGGCTCGGCCTACTACGCCGAGCACGGTGTGATGATGGCCGAGGACGGCCTGGAGCAGCTGCGCGACTTCGATGCGATCTACTTCGGCGCCGTGGGCTGGGAGTCCGTGCCGGATCACGTGAGCCTGTGGGGCCTGCGCCTGAACATCACGCAGAACTTCGATCAGTGGGCCAACATCCGCCCCGTGAAGTTCCTGCCCGGCGTGCAGTCGCCGCTGCGCAAGGCCGATTCCGAGGACCTCGACTGGATCGTGGTGCGCGAGAACTCCGAGGGGGAGTACGCCGGACTGGGCGGACGCAACCTCTCGGGCCGCGGCCCCGGCGAGGAGGTCGCGATCCAGTCGTCGCTGTTCACCGAGAAGGGATGCGAGCGGATCATCCGCTTCGCCTTCGACCTGGCGCGCACCCGTCGGGTGAAGAAGGTCTCCTCGGTGACCAAGTCGAACGCCCAGCAGTACGGCATGGTCCTGTGGGACGAGGTCTTCCAGCGCGTGGCCGCCGAGTACCCGGACGTGGCGAACGAGTCGGTGCTGGTGGATGCCATGAGCGCCAAGTTCATCCTGCACCCGGAGGACCTCTCGGTCGTGGTGGCCTCGAACCTCAACGCCGACATCCTCTCGGACCTGGGCTCGGCGCTCGCGGGCAGTCTCGGCCTGGCCGCCAGTGCCAACCTCAACCCGGAGCGGCGCTTCCCGTCGATGTTCGAGCCGGTCCACGGCTCCGCTCCGGATATCGCCGGTCAGGAGATCTCCAATCCGATCGGCGCGATCGCCTCCGCGGCGCTGATGCTCGACCAGTTCGGCCTCTCCGATCAGGCGCGCCGCCTGGAGGCGGCGATCGAGGCCACGACGGGGGCCGGCCACCTGACCCGCGACATCGGCGGCACGAGCTCGACGGACGAGGTCACGCAGGCGATCATCGAGGCACTGGCCAGCGCGCAGCCCAAGCCCGAGGCCGACGCCGCCTACGAGACGGTCTGAGCGGCACCCACCGGATCTGCCGCCGACCGCACCACTGAGAACCGAGGTCCCCTCATGCCATCGCCGAACGTGCTCATCGCTCCGGACAAGTTCAAGGGCAGCCTGACCGCCCGCGAGGTGGCCGCTGCGCTGGCCGAGGGGATCCGGGCCGTCGTGCCGCGGGCGCAGGTGCGCGAGCTGCCTCTGGCCGACGGCGGCGACGGCAGCGTGGAGGCCGGCCTCTCGGCGGGCTTCGCCGCGCATGAGGCGCCTGTGACGGGCCCGCTCGGGGATCCGGCCGTCACCGCCATCGCTCTGCGGGAGGCCACCGCGATCGTGGAGGCGGCCACCACGAGCGGGCTGCAGATGGTGCCCGATGACCGCCGCGATGCCGGTGCGGCGAGCAGTCGCGGCCTGGGGGAGGCGGTGCGTGCGGCTCTCGGGCTCGGCGCCGAGCGCATCGTCCTGGCCCTGGGCGGAAGCGCCTCGACCGACGGCGGCATCGGCATGCTCACCGCACTGGGGTGGCGATTCCTGGACGCCGACGGCGCCCCCGTGGACCCCAGCGGCCTGGGGCTGGCGGAGATCCGTCGGATCGAGGCGACGGGCGCGGTGGATCTCACGGGCATCGAGCTCGTGGCCGCCAGCGATGTCCAGAACCCCCTGCTCGGCTCCGACGGCGCCGCTGCGGTCTACGCACCGCAGAAGGGCGCGGACCCGCAGGAGGTCCAGCAGCTCGAATCCGGCCTGCAGCACCTGGTCCGGCAGCTGGCCGGGATCCGCCCCGATGCCGCCGAGCTGGCCGAGCGCCCGGCTGCGGGTGCCGCCGGCGGGCTCGGATTCGCGGCCATGTTGCTCGGGGCCCGGATCGCCTCCGGGGCGGATCACTTCCTGGACCTGCTGGGCTTCGACCGCGCCGCGGCCGGCTGCGATCTGGTGATCACCGGCGAGGGCCGGATCGACAGCCAGACCCTGTCCGGCAAGCTGCCGGCCGTCGTCGCCCATCGGGCCGCCCCCGCGCGGGTGGAGGCCGTCGTGGGGCACAACGCCCTGGGCGCGGACACCGCCCCGGAGGCGGGCATCGCGCGCATCCGCTCGCTGAGCGGGCGCACACAGGCCGACTGCGCGCGGGACACCGAGCTGTCCCGGACGCTGCTGGTCGAGATCGGCCGGGAGATCGGGGCGGAGCTGGCGGAAGGGGCCGATCAGGTCCCATGACGTCATGACACGCCGCGCGGCAAGAGATTTCGCCGGTGCACAGGCTGCTCGAAGGGGGCGTCCCCAGGTGTGGATGACGCCCCCTTCGTCACGCCCGATGCGCGTGGGGACGCGGTCCGCAGCGGCCGGTGAGGACACCCGGTCTGTGGACATCCTGGGGAGGCGGCCCGATGGTGACGAATCTGACCATCACACATCATCTTGGGGTCGTGCCGTGGGTGCGGCACTAGATGTAGTATCTCTATCCAGCGCAGGAACCAGAGCGGCCCGGATGACGCGGACCGATCGGAGCCCCCGGAACGGCGGTCCTGCACCGAGCACCGGCACCAGCCGGAGGCCTCGGAGCGGCTCTTCTCACCACGCCACTCACCCCCATGAACAGGAAGGGATCACCGACATGTCAGTGACCGTCTACAGCAAGCCCTCCTGCGTCCAGTGCAACGCCACCTACCGTGCGCTCGCCAAGAAGGGCATCGACTACAGCGTCGTCGATGTGACCGAGGACCAGGCCGCCTACGAGCACGTCGTGAGCCTGGGCTACCAGCAGGTCCCGGTCGTGGAGACCGGTGAGGACCACTGGTCCGGCTACCGCCCGGACATGATCTCCCAGCTCGCGGTGCGCGTCTCCGCCTGAAGCTCTCCGACCACGACGGCCGGACCGCGCGGCGCTCGTCTCCCGAGAGGGGGATCGGTGCCCGGTCCGGCCGTCGAGCACCATGGTCGCCCCCGCACCCCGGCTCGTCCGGGACCCGTCGTACCGCTTGAGAAGTGAGTGACTGCCTTGTCCGCACTCATCGCTGATCTGCGCCGCGCGGCCGCTGAGCGCGACCGGCTGGCCGCCGAGACCACCGATCGCACGTCGCCGAGCTCGGGCGACCCCCTCGTCGTCTACTTCTCGTCGATCTCGGGCAACACGCACAAGTTCGTCGAGAAGCTCAGCGCCCGCTCGCTGCGCCTGCCGCTGCGCACCCACGAGGAGGCCCCCGTCGTCCGGGAGCCCTACGTGCTGGCTGTGCCCACCTACGGCCGCCCCGGCGGCTCGGGGGCAGTGCCCCCGCAAGTCGTGAAGTTCCTCAACCTCGAGGAGAACCGCCGTCAGCTGCGCGGGGTCCTGGGGGCCGGCAACACCAACTTCGGCGAGCATTTCTGCCTCGCCGCCCAGAAGATCGCCGTCAAGTGCGATGCCCCGCTGCTCTACCGATTCGAGCTGATGGGCACCGAGCAGGACGTCGCCAATGTGAACGAAGGACTGATGAAGCTGTGGCAGTGACCACCCATACCTCCCACGCCGGCGTCTCCGGCTGGGGCCACGAAGATCCCAAGGTCCCCGAGAAGTTCCGCGGCATGGGCTATCACGAGCTCAACGCCGTGCTGAACCTGTACGACGCCGACGGCAACATCCAGTTCGACGCCGATCGCCACGCCGTGCGCCAGTACTTCCTGCAGCACGTCAACGAGAACACCGTCTTCTTCCACGACCTGAAGGAGAAGCTCGACTACCTGGTGGAGCACCAGTACTACGAGCCCGAGGTCCTCGAGAAGTACGACTTCGAGTTCGTGAAGAAGCTGTCCAAGCTCGCCTACGGGCACAAGTTCCGCTTCAAGACGTTCCTGGGCGCGTTCAAGTACTACACCTCGTACACGCTCAAGACCTTCGACGGCCAGCGCTACCTCGAGCGCTTCGAGGACCGCGTGGTCATGGTCGCGCTCTACCTGGCCGACGGCGACCGCGAGCTGGCCGAGCACCTGGTCGAGGAGATCATCTCCGGGCGCTTCCAGCCGGCGACCCCCACGTTCCTGAACGCGGGCAAGAAGCAGCGCGGCGAGATGGTCTCGTGCTTCCTGCTGCGCATCGAGGACAACATGGAGTCGATCGGCCGCTCGATCAACTCCGCACTTCAGCTGTCCAAGCGCGGCGGCGGCGTGGCGTTCGCGCTGACCAACATCCGCGAGTCCGGTGCCCCGATCAAGAAGATCCAGAACCAGTCCTCGGGCATCATCCCCGTCATGAAGCTGCTGGAGGACTCGTTCTCCTACGCCAACCAGCTCGGGGCTCGCCAGGGCGCCGGTGCGGTCTACCTGCACGCGCACCACCCGGACATCAACAAGTTCCTGGACACCAAGCGCGAGAACGCGGACGAGAAGATCCGCATCAAGACCCTGTCGCTGGGCGTCGTCATCCCGGACATCACCTTCGAGCTGGCCAAGAACAACCAGGACATGTACTTGTTCTCGCCCTACGACGTCGAGCGCGTCTACGGCATGCCGTTCTCGGACGTCAACGTCACCGAGAAGTACCACGAGATGGTCGACGACGCCCGGATCACCAAGACCAAGATCAAGGCGCGCGACTTCTTCCAGACCCTGGCGGAGGTCCAGTTCGAGTCGGGCTACCCCTACGTGATGTTCGAGGACACGGTCAACAAGGCCAACCCCATCGAGGGCAAGATCATCATGTCCAACCTGTGCTCCGAGATCCTGCAGGTCTCAGAGCCCTCCACGTACCACGACGACCTCACCTACGAGACGGTGGGCAAGGACATCTCCTGCAACCTGGGATCGCTGAACATCGCGCTGACCATGGACTCCCCGGACTTCGGGCAGACCATCGAGACCGCCATCCGCGGACTCACCAGCGTCTCCGAGCTCTCGCAGATCGACTCGGTGCCTTCCATCCGTCGCGGCAATGAGATGTCCCACGCCGTCGGGCTGGGGCAGATGAACCTCCACGGCTACCTGGGGCGCGAGCGCATCCACTACGGCTCGGAGGAGGGTGTCGATTTCACGAACATCTACTTCTACACGGTGACCTACCACGCCGTGCGGGCCTCGATGCTGCTGGCCAAGGAGCGCGGCTCCACGTTCGTGAACTTCGAGAACTCGGACTACGCGAACGGCTCGTACTTCGACAAGTACACGGAGCAGGAGTGGGCCCCGGCCACGCAGCGCGTGCGCGAGCTGTTCGCCCAGTCGGAGATCCACATCCCCACGCAGGAAGACTGGCGCGAGCTGAAGGCCCAGGTGGCCGAGCACGGCATGTTCAACCAGAACCTGCAGGCCGTCCCGCCCACGGGCTCGATCTCCTACATCAACCACTCGACGGCGTCGATCCACCCGATCGCCGCGCCGATCGAGATCCGCAAGGAGGGCAAGCTGGGCCGTGTCTACTACCCGGCGCCCCACATGGATCAGGACAACCTGGAGTACTTCCAGGACGCGTACGAGATCGGCTACGAGAAGATCATCGACACCTACGCCGCTGCCTCCCAGCACGTGGATCAGGGCCTGTCGCTGACGCTGTTCTTCAAGGACACCGCCACCACCCGCGACGTCAACAAGGCGCAGATCTACGCGTGGCGCAAGGGCATCAAGACGATGTACTACTCGCGCATCCGTCAGCTCGCGCTTGGGGGCACCGAGATCGAGGGCTGCGTCTCCTGCATGCTGTGATGACTTGGACGAAGACGTCCCCAAAGACTTGAGGCGGCCCTGTTGCTGCAGGACCGCCTCAACCTCCCAGGCCGTATGGCCCGGGCGCCGCGTAGGCACCCGACACCATACGCGAGTATCGCGTGTCTCAACAGGAGGCATCCTCAGGTCTGGGTACCTGAAAGGAGAGCTCTGATGGCTCCCTCGAACTACACACCTGGTACGCCCGCTCCCTACAGCGGGCAGTATGAGCTCGTTGGTCCCCGCGGGGGATCACAGGGGGTGGAGATCACTTCCATCCAGGGACGGCCCCTGCCCCCCCTCACCCAAGCCGGGGCAGAGCTACGTCCTCGTGGACGGAACTAACAACGGCAGCGGCCGGAGCGGACGATGAAGCGCGACGACGTCTCTGTCCAGATGAGCGACGCTGAGCGTCGTCAGCTCGAGAGCTCGTTGCGGCGTGGTCTTCGACGAGCAGGCGTCAAGCCCGACTCCGCTGGGATCCGCAGGTCGGCACGTGAGGCGCAGAGACGGGTGAACAAGAAGTAGGGGACCGACGTCCCCTGCGTTCTACGGATGGGGTTTGGGCCACCAGTTGGTTCAAGCCCCATCTGTCGTCGTGCCAAGGAGACACGACCAGCTGCAGTCCCCAGTCGGCCGCGGCGCCGATGCTCCTGGTGAGCGCCGCCACCGTTATCTGGCCGCCGCTTTTGTAGCTACCCGGGCTACAGTGGTTCGGGGCGTCGGGAGACGCCCCCCATTACTTTGAAGCAGACGTCACGTGCGAGGAGTCAGTTCATCATGATGAGCGAGAAGGTGGAGCTCACCCGCCACCACGCCAAGGCCATCAACTGGAACCGGGTCCAGGACCCCAAGGACGATGAGGTCTGGGACCGGCTCACCGCCAACTTCTGGCTGCCCGAGAAGGTGCCGCTGTCCAACGACGTCCAGTCGTGGAACACGCTCACGCCTCAGGAGCAGGACCTCACCATGAAGGTCTTCACCGGGCTGACCCTGCTGGACACCATCCAGGGCACCGTGGGCGCCGTGTCACTGCTGCCGGATGCGGTGACGCTGCACGAGGAGGCCGTCTACACGAACATCGCGTTCATGGAGTCGGTGCACGCCAAGTCGTACTCGTCGATCTTCTCCACGCTGGCCTCGACCAAGATGATCGACGACGCCTTCCGGTGGTCCGAGGAGAACGAGTTCCTGCAGCGCAAGGCCGACATCGTCCTGGACCGCTATGTGGGCGATGACCCGCAGAAGAAGAAGGTGGCCTCCACGCTGCTGGAGTCCTTCCTGTTCTACTCGGGCTTCTACCTTCCCATGCACTTCTCCTCGCACGCCAAGCTGACGAACACGGCTGATCTGATCCGCCTGATCATCCGCGACGAGGCCGTGCACGGCTACTACATCGGCTACAAGTACCAGCGCGCCATGGAGCAGGAGAGCCCTGAGCGCCAGGCCGAGCTCAAGGACTTCACGTACGACCTGCTCGACGAGCTCTACGAGAACGAGATCGCCTACACGGAGTCGCTCTACGACGCGGTGGGGTGGACCGAGGAGGTCAAGAAGTTCCTGCACTACAACGCCAACAAGGCGCTGAACAACCTCGGCTACGAGGCCCTGTTCCCCAAGGAGATGACCGACGTCTCGCCGGCGATCCTCTCCGCGCTGTCCCCGAACGCCGATGAGAACCACGACTTTTTCTCCGGCTCCGGTTCCTCCTACGTGATCGGCAAGGCCGTGAACACGGAGGACGAGGACTGGGACTTCTAAGACCCCAGAGCTTGCTCGAGGCCCGAAAGGGCTGATGGGAGGCCCGGACCTGCAGGTTTCTGCAGGTCCGGGCCTCTTTTCGTGCCTCCATCCGAAGGACAGAGGAGAGCACAGATGAACATCAGTATCCGTTCGGTATGGCACGGGGGTGGCACGAGCGCACCTTCCAGCCAAGCGCGGGGTGGCTCGAAGCCCGAAATTTGGGGGCTGCGTGCCACCAGCTGCGTGCCACAGCGTGCCATTGGGCTCGCGTCGAGGTCCGTAAAAGGCCAGGTGAGAGGCCGGTTTGAAGGGACTGCGCGACCTAGTGGCACGGAGTGGCATGACGGTCCGCGTGAGTCCATTCGCGGCACCTGGAGGGCACGATGAGCACCACGAAGAAGCGTGAGACGGCGCCGAAGCGCGAGACCTGGGGGAGCCTTCGGAAGCTCCCGTCAGGACGGTGGCAGGCGCGCTACCCGGCCCCAGACGGGCAGATGCACTCGGCCCGCACGGAGGACGACAAGCCGTTGACGTTCCTCACCAAGACCGACGCTCGCACGTGGCTCGCCAGCGTGCACACGAAGATCGCGCAGGGAGAATGGGAGCCACCCTCGGTCGTCGCGGCTCGGCGTCGAGCGGAAGCGGAAGCCGAGGAAGCGAGGTCGATCGGTTTCACCGAGTACGCCGAGCGCTGGATCGAATTCATTCGCCTCGAACCGACACGCGGGGGAAAGAAGCGGGCGATCGCCACGGTGCGTTCCTACAAGAGCAAGGTCACCGGATACCTGATTCCCGAGTTCGGCGACACGGAGATCCGACACATTGACCTGGCTCGCATTCGGGTCATGACCCATCGTCTGGATCAGATTCCGGCGCCGCTGAATCCGAAGTCGAAGTTCAACGGCATCACCCGTCCGGTGCTGATCGTGCTCATGATGATCCTGCGACAGGCAGCTCGAGACGGGATTATTCCGGCGGCACCTCCCATTTCGATCCCCAAGCAGGAATCGGTACGGCATGATCACGATCATGATCCAGAGGATGACGTTGCAAGTCCGGAACAGGTCGAAGCCCTCTACGAGGCGACGCCGGATCTGTACTCGATCATGGTCCTGCTTGCCGCTTGGTGCCAGCTGCGCCGTGGCGAGTGCCTCGGACTGCAGCGCCGGGACATCCAGTGGCATGACGACGGAACCGCCACTCTGCATGTGCGCCGGCAGTTCAACGCGAACACGGGCGCTATGTCGGATCCGAAGAGCGAGGCTGGCAAGCGAGCCTTGAGCGTTCCGCGGAACATGGTGGAGCGTCTCAAGGAACATCTGCGAGACAACGTCGCGCCCGAAGCGAAGGCTCCAGTCGTTCCTACCAACGTCCGCGGCAGCGTGCCGCTGTCACACACCAAGTGGGGGCATCTCTGGGGTGACGCCCGCGATACGGCCAAGAGCGTGCCGCCGGGATTCCGGTTCCATGACCTTCGGCACACCGGCCTGACCCTCTTTGCACAAGAGGGTGCGACGCTGGCTGAGTTGATGCGCCGAGGCGGCCATGCTGACATGCGGGTCGTGCTCCGCTACCAGCATTCCACGATGACTCGTGACCGGGAGCTGGCCAATCGGATGAGTGACCGCGTCGATGCTCAGCTTGCCGCCTAGAAGAGCGAGTCAGCAGAGTCCTCCCCGGACACCGATGGACACCTGTGAAGGGAGGGGAACTCGCTAGCTGAAAGGACAAGTGATGGACATTCGCAGTCGATCAGAATCGTCGAGACCCGACTTGGTGTCGTTGACGGAAGCGGCAGACCAGTTTGGCGTCTCGGTCAAGACGCTGCGGCGCAGAATCGCAGACGGAACCATCCATGGTTATCGGGTCGGACGCCTGATCCGTGTTGACCTGGACGAGCTGCATGACCGCCTACTCGTCGAGATCCCGTCGGTGAGATGAGAAAGGCAAGTGAGGGGGCGGGGCGTCTGGGCCCGCCCCCTCACTCGTGCGGCGGGTCGCAAAGTCTCGGATTCGGAACCACACGAGTTCCATCCCATCCAGTTCAGACCAGAGAGCCAGTCTCAATGAGGAGGCGCCGCGATGGCCGGGATCGCCGGGAGCATAGACTCCTCCCCTGAGTAGGAAGACCATCGAACTACTCGTGGACGATCTCGACGGCACGGTGCTCGAACCCGGCGAGGGGACGACAGTCACATTCGGGCTCGACAAGCGGATCTATGAGATTGACCTCTCCAGCAGTCACGCTCAGGAGCTACACGACGCACTGCCCCCTTACTTGCGCGTGGCGCGATCTGTGAAGGGTCAAGCGTCCTCGCGTGCACGTAGCGCGGACACGCGACAGCGCAGCGGTTACAAGCTCAGCGAAATTCGCCGGTGGGCTCAAGAGAACGGGCACGACGTTCCTGCCCGCGGAAGGGTCCCCAACGCCGCCATCGACGCCTACAACGCCGCACACTGAGCCGGACGACCTCGCCGAGAGGGTACGAGCACGATCCAGCGTCGGCACGCCTATCGCGATGCCGTCCCAACCAGATGGCGCAGCTCAATTGGCCGAGCAGGTCACGACGCCGCGGGATCCTTCTGTGGACTCGTCGCGGCGGGGTTTGACTCGTCTCCGTCTGAGACCTCAGTAGTGGCTTGTGCTGCACGTTGACGTTGCACGCGTTCGACGCCGCGTGCATTGGCCAGCAGGACGAGGCTCACCGGACCCATAATCAGGAACTTGAACGCCGACCAGACGCACACGAGGAAGACCAGGTGCAACCACCCGGGCCCGCCGTTGTCGATCGCGACGGTGCACCAGTAGGCGATCGCGAAGTAGACGCTGGAGATGAGCATGGCGGGCACGCCCCACTTTAGGCCGGCGCGCGTGCGGATGAAGTCGAGCAGGATGTTGCTGGGGAGCCAGGCCCGCAGGATCCCGCGGGTACGGATGCTGGTGACGAGTATGGTGCGGAGCATGGCACAGTCCTCCAAAGAGGCGACGCATCTTCGGGAGGGACGTGCCAGGGGCGGTGTTCCCTGACCTGTCAACCACCGCACCCAGAGGATGCGACAGCGTAGCTAACTTGTATCGCCTACGTCACAGTCTACCGACTCGATCACGACGGTGGAAGAGCGACAAGTCCGTGCGGCCCTCGCCGAGTGTGCTCCGTTGCGCGACGAATGGTGTACCTGCCCCGCGAGGGAGGTCATCATCATGCCAGAACACACCGACGGGCAACTCGCCTTCGACTTCGACGCGATGGCCCGTGAGGATGCCCGCGCACGCCTGGACGAATGGGAAGGCGCGCCGCTGGGGTTCACCCGGGACTACTTCACCCCAGCCCGGTTCGATGAGGCCTTCGAGCATTGGAAGTTCCTCAACGGGTCCCTCGGTTCCTGGAAACGCAGTCACATGTGGCATCGCGAGGGATGGAACGGTGGAGGAACCGAGTTCGGTGAGCACCGCGGGGAGATCTTCGGCGCCGAACTCGACCCTGAGGACGGGCACGAGGGCCCCGGCGGCATGCTCACGCAGATGATCTGCGAGCCCTGCGACTGGCACGTGATTGCCGAGGACGACAACACGGCCGTGGAAGCGTGGCACGATCACGCGGTGCCCGGATGGCGTGAGTTGCCGGTCCTCCCGGCAGCGATCCGCGTCCGCGACGGTGGAGCGACGCTGTCGAAGCTGGCGATGAAGTGGATCACCGAGCGCTATCCGCAGCACATGCAGGTCCCCGGCGCACCGATCATCACCGAGCGAAGTTCCTCCGGTACCCGGCACGTGCACCACTACTCGCCGTGGGACGGCTACGACCTCTCCCACACCGCACTCGAGCGCCCCGCCGCCCCGGAGATGTCCTCGCGGGCACCTCGGCGTGAGCTGCCGCCGTTCGTACCGGCCTCGCCGCCCGGGCAGTCCAGGCAGGTCGGTCCTGAGCTGTCCCGGTGAGGCGAGCATGCAAGGAGGGCCGGAACCACTATCGGTTCCGGCCCTCAGACTGTGCGGCGGGTGGGTCAGGTCAGTTCGCCGGTCTCGGGGTCCAGCCGGGCGTAATATTCCTCCTCGGCTTGTTCTCGGCGAGCGACGTCGGAGACGACGAAGTTCACGAAGTCGGCATCACGGTCAGTGATAGCGGCGTCCTCGATCGGTTCTGCCTGCTCCTCACCTGGCCAGACGGTCTGCCGGGTCGGGCGGTCCCGATCCAGCCTGGTCCCCGACGCAGCGACCCAATCGCGCAGTCGCTGCCGGGATTCGGCGAAGTCCCGAAGCCACCCGATGGGTGCGGACCCGTTCTGCTGGGGGTCATAGGCGCACAGCCAGTGGATGTGCAGGGCGCTGAGCTCCCAGACCAACTCCGGATGGCGGTGCCAGTACGGAGGAATCACAGCCGCCGGCAGCCCGAACTCGTGACGCAACCAGTCCACCCACCGGTTGAGCTCCAGCCAGGCTTCTTCGGCCTCCTCCGCACCGAGAAGGTTCCAGTTGACCGGACCCGGCGGCTCGTCCAGCGCCGCGGGCCCACTGGTGGGTGGGGTTGGCGAGTCGGGTTCGGGCTCATCTGGCTCGGGTACAGCTTCTGGGCCGGGAGTGATGTCGTCTTCATCCATGGGATCCTCCTACTGACCCATCGCGACGGTCTCGGGCTGCTGTGCCGGCCGCTCGGGTGCCTCGAACGCCTGGGCACGCTGGGCGGCGACCTGCTCCTGCGTCAGGCCCTCGTTCTGCGAGGCCCGGTCGACGGTGTACGTCGAGCGGGCGGCGTCGTGGCCGATCTTGCGGGCGACGAATTCCTCGCCACCGTGCTGGTGGCCATCACGGTCGTAGGTGTACTCACGCACGTACCCGTCGGCGACGAAGCGATCCCCCTTCTCGAAGGCTTCGGCGGCGTGTTCGGCGGTCTTGCGGTAGACAACGAGATTATGAAAGCTCGGCTCGAGCCGGGTGAACGTGCCGTCGTCTTCGCGCCTGTAGTGTTCGATGCCCATCCGGGCGTAGAACCGGGCGACTCCTTGCTGCCCATAGGTCAACTGTGGGTCCGTGGCGATGAACCCCGAGACCGATGAGCCGGTCTTCATGGCCATGACGCGACCTCCTTCCGGTGTGCGTGGCGACCAGGACTTCTGCTCGCTGCTGGCAGACAGGTGCACACCCAGCACCCGAGAAGTCACAGGCGGCGGTCGAACCCGGCAGGAGTGCTCGCACGTCGAGGTTCTGGAGCAGGCGGCGGGGTCCGGGACGCATCAGCACGCACACCCAGGGCTGGGCGGTGAGCTCGCACGGTTTCGACCGTCAGCTCCCGCTGCCCTCCGGCAGGTTGGTCGGTCGGTGGTGTGCGGTCCGGGTTGTCCTTCTTCCGGGAGGCGGCCAGTTTCTTCTCCACCTGGCCGAGCTTCTGCTCGGCCTCGGTCAGGGCCGCGGCGTGGCGGAAAGGGCGACCGATTCGCTCCTGGGCGTCGGCGAGGGCCTGTTCGGCCTCATCCAGGTCGTTGCGAGCCCGTTCGAGCAGCGTCGGGATGCCCGAGACACGGTTCTCGATCCGCTGGATCACCCCGGCCCCACCGGCCAGGAAGGTCTCCCGTCCGAGGATCGTGCCGCTGCGCGGGACACCGGCCAGGGCGAGTTCAACCGAGGCATCCGCACCCAGGGAAGGCACGGTCGAGACCGTGATGTCGAAGCCACTGATCTGCCCGAGCGTGCCGTAGTCGCGGCTGACGTGCTTCGGCGCCCACGTCAGGCCCTCACGGTGGGCCCATTGGGCCACCGCCTGCCCGGCATCGGTGCGAGAATCCAGGTTCTGTCCGGCTACCGTCATGCGGAAGTTTTCACCAGAGGTGTCCCGGACCTGCCCGGTGGCGTTCTCCAGCCCGGTGATCTCGTCCTGGTGGGCGGTGATGTCCTCGCGGGCGCGGGCACGAGTGTGTTCGAGCATGGACTCGTTGCGGGAGTGGGCGCGTTCGAGGCGGTGGAGTTTGGCGACCTCGGCTTGGATGGTGGAGTGTTCCAGCAGCAGTGGGTTGCCGGAACTGATGGCCTTGGCCTCGGCTGCGGAGAGCTCGGCGGAGTCGATCTCTTCGATCTCACGGGCGTCGAGGGAGCCATGCATGATCTGGGAGATGAACCGCGCTTTACGTTCCACGGCCTGCCACATGTACGCATCGAAGGACTTCTCGGTGACCAGGCGAACGATGCCGACTTCCTCGTTCTGGTTGCCCTGACGCAGAATCCGCCCTTCCCGCTGGGCGATATCCGAAGGCCGCCACGGGCAGTCCATGTGATAGAGCGCCACGGCGCGAGCCTGAATGTTCGTGCCCACTCCCATCTTCTGGGTCGAGCCGACGAGCACGGCGACATGCCCGGCGCGGGCGGCGGCGAAGAGCCGGGCCTTGTCGACATCCGTTTTCGCCTCGTGGATGAACCGGATCGACTCTCCGGGCATCCCACGCAGCACCAGCTGCGCGGCCAGCTCGTCGTAGGCGTTCCACCGATCCGGATTCGGGGTGCCGATGTCAGCGAAGACCAGCTGCAGCGCCCCACGCGCCGCAGCGGGTTCCCCGGTGACGGGATCGAGGTATTCGTTCTCGCGGGTCTGCTCCCAGACACGAGCGATCGTATCGGCGGCCACGTCGACTTTCGTCGGCCCCGACGGTGCATCGTCGAGGACCAGGCGGATATCCAGGGCTGCCTTCCGGCCGTCGGTGGAGATCGTGAGCATGTTGTCCTCACGCGGGGAGACCAGACGCGCGGCGACCTTCTCGGCCCGATCCCCGAGGCTGGCCACGAAGTCCTCCAGCTCCACGGTCGGCTGCACGACCTCTGTGCTCGGGGCGCGGGAGCCGTCCTCGCGCTCGATGATCTCCGGGACCGGCAGTTGCAGGTCGTCGGCGGTTTTCACATCGGCGAACGTGGACCACATCCGCAGCATCTCCGGGACGTTGGTGAACCGGGAGAAGCGGGTCTTGAGCCGGAAGCTGCCCGTTGGGGACATCTCCATGTCTGTGCTCGTCTCCCCGAAGGTCGCCGCCCACGCATCGAAGGCATCCACACCGGCGCGGTCGAGCAGGTCCGGGCGCAGGTACTTCTGCATGACGAAGGCTTCGCTGATGCTGTTTGAGATCGGGGTGGCCGTCATTCCGGTCACCACCCGCTCGTTGCCCTGTGACCGCAGGTAGTTCAGCTTCATGTCCAGGTCGCTGGCGCGCACGGAGCCCTCGATCGCGGCATCGGAGATATTCGATTCTGTGGCCAGGTTCTTGTACATGTGCAGTTCGTCGATGACGAGGTAGTCGATGCCGGTGTCTTCGAAGCACACGCCGACATCGCGGCTGGTGTCCAGGCGTTCCTTGAGCTTGTTCTCCAGGTTGACCAGTTTGCGCTGGAGGCGTTTGACGCTCATCGCATCATCGGCCTCCGCATTCTCCAAGACGCGCCGCAGGGCGAACACCTGGCCCCGGATGTAGTCCTGCTGAGTGCTCTGGCGCAGGGCGATCTTCGAAAACGCCGACTGGGTCAGCAAGATCCCATCCCAGTCATTGGCCGCAGCACGGGCCACGAACGCGCGGCGCTTATCGGCGGTGACATCCTTGCTCGAGGCCGCCAGGATCCTCGCTTGGGGGTAGATCTGGAGCCATTCGGAGCTGAACTGGGCGAGCATGTGGTTCGGGATGACGATCAGGGGCTTGTTGATCAGGCCCATCCGGCGCATCTCCATCGCGCCCATGATCGCCTCGGCCGTTTTCCCGGCGCCGACTTCGTGGAAGAGCCCGGTGGAGGGTTCGGCGATCATCCGGGCGACCGCTGCCCGCTGGTGCGGGCGCGGGGTGAAGGTCTCGGCCACTCCCGGCAGGCTCAGGTACTCCCCGGCGGCGGAGTAATCGCGTAGGACGATGTTGTTGAACCGGCTGTTGTACTCATCGACCAGGGTCTGGGCGCGTTCGGGGTCTTCCCATACCCATTCGGAGAATCGGGCTTGCAGCTGCTCGGCCTTCTCCTGGGCGGCGGTGGTTTCGGTGGCGTTGATGACCTGTTGGGGTTTGCCGTCGGGGCCCTCGATCTCGTCTTTGACGATGATCGCTTTCTGCTCCATCAGCGATTTGGCCAGGTCCGGGGCCGGCCGGCGTTCAGTGCCCCATTCGCTGGTGGACTGTAGGCCGCCGCGTCCGCCGCGGACTTCCCACATTCCCGGCAAGGGGTTCTCCACCTTCACCTGCTCGGTGCGCAGGACCTCGTTGAGAAACTGCTGGTGGATGGCCGGGCTGATCCACACTGCCCCGAACCGGGCCGTGATGTCCTCCACCCCCAGGTCCTCCGGTTGCACAGCCGTGAGCGCGTCGACGTTGGTCTGGAACTCAGGAGCCTCGCTGACGCGGTCCTTGGCCTGGGCCAGCTTCTGGCGCACGTCACCGCTGAGGTATTCCGGGGCGTGGACGAGGGTGTCGGTGGCCGGATCGGTGAAGACCAGACCGTCCAATGCGGTGCGGGTCTCGTCCTCGGCCATGCCGAGCATGTCCGCGATCAGGGTCAGGTCGATGCCACCGGTGCGGTCCAGGCTCAGCGCGACCGCGTCGGCCGGGGTGTCGGCACCCTGGACTTCGGCACGCGGGGCGACGACGCGGCGGGTGAGGATCGTCGCCGGAGTCGCGGTCTGAGTGGAATCGTCGAACTCTTCCAAAGCGGTGACCAGCGCCCCGAATGGGTCGGTGCGTAGCAGGCGCAGCGGGGTGGGCATGACCCGGGCGTAGGTCTCCTCCCCGCTGTCATTGGTGCGCCCGGTTCTGCGCACGGTGTAGCGGTTCAGCGGCCCATACGTGCCGAGGTATTTCCGGTAGTCCCGGTGCAGGTTCTCCCGAGTGGAGGTGATCTCCTCGGTGTCATCAGCACTCGCGGCTTCCAGCTCCAGTAGTCGGGTCGCGCTCTCGCGCAGCCCGAGCAGGGCACGCATCTCACCGGTGGCGTTCTTGGGAACTTTCAGCGGCTCGATGGCGGCTCCGTTGACAGTGCCGAAGCCGCCGTCGTCGGTGGCGACGATGGTCCCATCCCACCGTTCCGGTGCCGTGCCGGTTGTCGCGACCGGCGGGGCGTCGCCGACCGGGGTGGTGCGCTCGGTCATCGTCAGGCCAGCTCGGCGGGCGGTGAAGGTGATCTGCTCGAGGGCGGTGTGCAGGTCCGCGGCGACGTGGTCGAGGTCCCCGGTCACGCTCAGCGTCTCGGCGCCGTACATGCCATGGCTGGTGCCCAGGGTGCCCAGCACGTGCTCAGGGTGTTCATCGAAGTACCGGTTGATCTTCAACTGATGGCCGTCGAGGGTGATCGGGGTGACGGTCTCCCACAGGTCATCAGCCGCTGGCTGGTCCTCTTCTCGGCGGCGGAGGATCAGCAGGTCGGTGATGGCGTCGGTGCCGGCTGTGCGCCGGTGGGTGCCCGTCGGCAGGCGCACTGCGCCCACGAGGTCGGCTAGCTGGTTCATCTCTCGCCGAGCTCCGGGGTTCTGAGCATCGAGGGTGTAGTGGGAGGAGAGCACCGCGACCAGGCCACCGGGACGGGTCAGACGCAGGGATTTGAGGATGAAGTGGTTGTGGATCGACTGCCGGGTGGGGTTGTCGATCGGATCGTGGAGGGTGACTTTGCCGAAGGGGACGTTGCCGACGGTGGCGTCGAAGCCACCGCGGGCCAGGCGGGTGTCGGCGAAGGACTCCGCCCGGATCTCAGCGTGCGGGTAGAGGCGGCTGCTGATGGCCGCGGTGACCGGGTCTAGTTCGACCCCGGTCATCTGCGCGGCCGGTGGGGCCAGACCGATGAATGTGCCAGACCCGGAGCCGGGTTCCAGAACCCGACCGCCGGTGAAACCCAGTGAGCCCAGCGCGGTCCAGATTTCCTCGGCGACGTGCGGGTCGGTGTAGTGGGCGTTGATCGTCGTCCGGGCCGCGTCATGCCATTCCTGGGGTGAGAGGAGGGCGCGCAGTTCCTCGCGTTGCTCCGCCCACTGCTCGTTGCGGGGATCGAAGGTCTCAGGC
This sequence comes from Kocuria sp. 2SI, assembly GCF_005502825.1. NCBI lineage: Bacteria > Bacillati > Actinomycetota > Actinomycetes > Micrococcales > Micrococcaceae > Kocuria > Kocuria sp. 2SI. The sequence goes on from NZ_SCNB01000012.1 coordinate 69,148, forward strand.
AGGGCACCCCAGCTGGACCACCCGGCCAGCACCGCCTGTTCCTCAGCGGTGGCTGTGCGCTGCTGCTCGTCGAGCGCGCGAGCCAGGGTCAGAGCATCAACGTTCGCGCGAAATCGTGCCCGTGCGCCGCTGGGCACCCCGGTATGGGTCCGCGGATCGAACCGGAGGGTCTCGGGGGCGGGAGTTAGTGGACTTCGCGCAGGAACCGCACGCTCGCGGCTTCCTTCAGCACGCTCTGGTGCTCCTTCGCGTACTGACCCGGGATCTCCGCCGTCATCAGGCCCTCGAGGAACCAGACCGGTAGAGCCCAGTCCTTGGCCTTCTGCTCCAGCTCCACCGTCGTCGGTGCCAGGTCCGGGGCGTCCTGGATCCTCTCGGCCCAGCTGATCAGATTCGAATCCGCCGGCCGGGTCTGCTCCCACTCCTCGCGGGCCTCGTCGATCGACAGGCTCGGGTCGTGCATCCAGACCAGTTCGTCCATCACGACCTCCTCGGCGATCCTGCGCGCCGTCATCCGACGCGACACCTCCTGCAAGTACCTCCGATTCTCTCGCGAAGAGCCCGCCATCGCCAGGGGCCCGAAGCGACTGCTCTCCAGCTGACTGGCCAGCAGGCTGACCTGAGTCGCGATCTGCTCGCCCAAGTCCGTGAAGAACGTCTGCTGGTCCTCGATCTGAGCCAGCCTCTGCGGGGCGTGCTGGGCCCAGCGATCCTGGGCTTTCCGACCGTAGTGGTTCATCTGCGTCTTCTCCCTCCGGCATCGCCGGCTCGACCGCGGCCTCATCGGCTTCGGCGTCGAGTGGCGTGCGGTCGTTGTCGATCTGGGTCTGTGCCTCAGTCTCGGCGGTACCCCACAGGTCGAATTCCAGCTGTCCGGGATCGGGCTTGCGGCTACGCCGTGCCATAGGGGCCTCCTCTCAGCACACCGCACCCCAGCCACCACCTGGTGCGGTGGTGGAACTGGGGTGGGGTGGATAGGTCAGGTGTCATCGGTGGTCTGCAACAGGGACTCGATCTCGCCCCGATCACTTGCCAGCTGCTTCCCGTCCGTCCGGTCGGGCCAGCGGCGCAGGTCCGTGATGATCGGCGGGGCCGAGCGCAGTAGCGTCACCGCAGTCCCGAACGGCAACAGACGAATGCGCTCTGGCGGTAGCACCGAGACCCTGCGGATCGAGCGCTGGTTCGATCGCGACCCGTGGTCACCGAGGGAGACGCTGTCGGTGAACTCGTCACGCTCGCCGATGAGACTGCTGAGGTCTTGGAGGTCCTTGCTGTTGGAGGCTCCGCCGAGGATGATCTTGACGATCGCGGCATCCCAGATGGCGTTGGCCTGGTGCTCGTTCCAACGGTCGCGGGCCTGAGCCAGGGACTGCAGGACCGGCATCGTCGTGATACCGGTACCACCACCTTCAGCCATGAGCGTGGGCAGAGAGGGCAAGGGCGCAAGGTTCGCGATCTCGTCCAGGGCCAGCAGCATCGGTGGGTCCAGGCGTGCTCCCGGTGCGCGGGCCGCCATACGCCGGGCGGTCTCGATCAAGTCCTCCACCAGTGCGGCCACCAGCGCAGCACTGGCACCGGCCCCGGAGCCGGTGGCCAGCAGGTACAAAGTGCCCGCCTCGCGCAGGAACGACTCCGGGTCGAAATCCTCCCCAGGCCGTGGTGAGACGGCATCGAGCACGCGCGGGTCGGCCAGGGCACTCAGCGACAGGCTCACGCCCTGCCAGATGGAGTCGCGGGTGCGCGGGTCAGCATCGATCATCGACTGCAGGGAGTCCGCCCACCCACCGGCTGCCTGGGGAGAGTTGGTGAGGATCGCTACTGCATCGCTGGCAGCACTCGGGTCCAGCGTCCAGCGGAAGAGCTCCTCCGGCGGGCGGGAGTCGATGGCAGCCGCGTGCAGGAGGGCCTGCAGGGCCGAGCGGGTCTTGCCCTCCCAGAAGCCACCACCTTCGACGCCGCCGGAGCTCAGCCCGGTCGCCGCGGCCAGACCGTTGGCGCGGATCATCGCTGTCAGCGGGTCGGCGCAGCCGCGAATCGGTGACCAGCGCAGCCCGGCCGGCAAACCCTCCGCCAGGTGCTGAGGGTCGAACACCGCGACCGGGCCGATGCGCTTGCGAGCCCGCAGGGTCGCGGTGAGGTTGTCCGGGCGGGTGCTGGTGGTCACGACCGCGCCGGGGGCGTCGAGGATGGCGTTGATGACTACATGGAGGCCCTTACCGGAGCGGGGTGGGCCGATGAGTAGGAGGGAGTCTTCGACCGAGGCCCAGACCTGCTTGCCGTGCGAGGTGCCCAGCAGGTAGCCGACATCCTCTGGTTTCGGATCTTCGACCGAGGGGCGCAGGTTCCCAGCACGGCCCAGCAGGGCTTTGGGCGAGGTGGCGTGGGCGAGATCCTGGCGGGTGGCGACCCCGGCCAGACGCCGGGGGTCCTTCTCCACCCGGAGGCTGCGCCGCCGGATCAGCGTCCACACCCAGGTGATGCCCGCGGCGACCAGGGACAGCAGCAACGCCGCGATCAGCCAATACACGACCGCGTTCAATCCCTCGGCCTCCAGCGGTGCGCCAGGGTCCAGGGGGTGGACGAGGACAAGCGCGCCGGAGGCCGGACCTGCCTGCGGCTGGGCGGTGCCGGTCACCACGGCGGTGATGGTGCCTGCCAGGCGGAGGATCAGAGCCACGGCGAAGAGGCCGATGAGCCCGATGATCGCGAATGTTGTCAGCTCATCACCCAGGGACCCGGTCTGGCGTCCGGCCGGGGAACTCACGAGAGTGCCCGTACCGCGAGGGTGCCCGAGGCTCGCCCGAGCAGGATCACCTCGCTGATGTCCAACCCGTCAATGAGATCGCGGTCGAGCTCGGCGCGGACCTCTCCGTGTTCACTGGACTCGGTCTGCCCGGTGATCACCGCCACCGCGACGCTCTCACCGGCCTTGAACCCGGCCCTGGCCGCCGTGATCTCCACCCGGTCTGCCACCCCGGCATGCGTGGCCGCCACCGGTGACTTTTCCTTCTCGTCGGTAGTGGTGTCCGGTGCGAGGTCCGCGTCAGGGTCCAGGGGGTCCGGAGCCGGAGTGCGGCGGATGATCGCCGGGACGATATCGGTGAAGGTGGACCCGTCGTTCTCGTGGACCTCGACCCGCACCGGCAACGCCCGGTCCTGGGAGGCCGCGTCGATGATCTGGACGAACGCACCACGCCGCCATACCCCGAAGTCAGGTGGGGGCGGCAGGATCGTCTCGTCGACGGTGACGGTGATCGTCCCGTCGTCATGGACATCGAGGACGACGGAGGGCATGGATACCGGCGGGCTGGTCGGGCTGGAATTTTTGCTCATGCCGGCAGGTGCACCCGCGACCTCACACCCCACCACGTGCAGACCGACGTGAGGCCCGCCAGGGACAGTCCTGGCGGGCCTCAACGGTCACAGGCGATGACCTGGCGGGTGCGGATCGGGGCCAGCTCGGCCGGTCGCTGCAAACGACTGAGCGCGCAGCGTCTGGGCGCGCACCGAGCTCGCCCAGGCCCGTGCCTTGCTGATGAGTGTGTCGACCTCGGCGGCCTGGACGCGGCCCTGATCGCGGACCTCCCACACCCCGCTCCCATCGGGACGGCTGCCGAGTTCCTCGGCCCTCCATGACCATGAGGTCGGGAGCCGGTCAGGATCCGACCAGTCTGTATCGGTGTACTGCTCTTCGATGGCGAAGCGGGCCTCGTTGTCGGGCCGGTAGAACACGAAATGCCCGCCACCGAACGTCTCAGGATCTTCATCGACCAGATGAACGAACCGGCCATAGTCCCCATGGATGCTTTCGAGCCCGGCACTGAGTCGGTCCATGAAGCCGCTCAGGCGCTCGCGCTCCGGGTCAGTTTCGGAGCTCACTGTTGGTCCTCATCGAGAGAGTCCGGGCCGGGATTGATCCCGGCCGCGCGGGCACTGGTGTCCCACAATTCCATCTCGGCGGGGTGGAGCTGGTGTTGCGTGACGAAGGATCTCGAGGCGATCTTCCATAACCCCTGCCCGACCCCGAGGGTCGGCAGCAGGGCCTGTTCGGTGCCGGACAGGCCCAGGGCCTTCGCGGTGGAGCCGAGCTGGTCGGCCTCCTGTCGGTAGATCACCCGAGTCTCGGCGTTGGCCAGCAGGGAGTTCGCGATCGAGCGCATCGCCGAGCCCTGATCGCCGACGGCTTCCAGGTCGGAGATCCGGTGGAAGAGCATGAGGTTGGCGATCCCGTAGTGGCGGGCCAGCCGCCAGTGCGAGTCCATCCGCCGCAACAGGGGTGGATGGCTCATCATCCGCCACGCTTCGTCGTAGACGCACCAGCGTTGCCCGCCCCGGGGATCGAGCAGGGCGGCTTCCATCCACGCTGAGGAACATGTCATGAGCACGCTCATCAGCGTGTTGTTCTCCGTCACCCGCGACAGGTCCAGGCTGATCATCGGCAGCGTCGGGTCGAAGACCTCCGTCGAGGGCCCGTCGAAGAGCCCTGCGAGGTCTCCGACGACCAACCGGCGCAGTGCGTGGCCTGCGATGCGGCCGTCTTCGGCCAGACGTCCGTCGGTGTCATCGGCGGGGTTGAGGATGTGGTCGACGACCATGGGCAGGATCGGCGTCGTGTTCTCCCGCACGGTCGCTGCCAGGGCGGTGTCGATCGCGGTGTGCTCCAGCGGGGTCAGCGGCCGGGTGAGCACCGTCTCGGTCAGCGCCCCGATCAGGTCTCGGCGGCGGGAGGCGACGGTGGAGGACCACTCGGAATCGGTCATGCCGCTGGGCCGGTAGCCCTCATCCAGAGGATTCAGCCGACTCGGCAGGCCATGGCCCAGAGCGATAGCGCGTCCACCGACCGCCTGCGCGACCAGGGTATGTTCTCCCTTGGGGTCACCGGGGACGTACACCCGCCGCCCGAACGGCAGACTTCTAGTGTAGAGGCTTTTTGCCAGGGCTGACTTGCCCGAGCCGACGATGCCGGCAACGACGACGTTGGGGGCGGTGATCACGCCGCGGGCGTAGAGCACCCACGGGTCATAGACGAACGAGGCACCGGAGTAGAGGTCCTGACCGATGAACACCCCTTGACTACCCAGACCCCCCTCGGCCAAGAAGGGATAAGCCGCGGCCAGGCTGGCGGTGGTGTCTTGGTGCCGCGGTAGTCGGAACCGGCCCGGGGTGCGCAGCGCTGCCGGTCCCGGTGCCCCGGAGGCCGGCAGGTACGCCCGGGCCCGGCGTTCGGCGCGTTCGGCCTCAGCACGGGCTTTCGCTTCGGCCATGTGCTGGCGGTTCTGCTTGGCCTGGATCGCGGTGGCTGCCGCCCGGCGGGCCTTACGGGAGCGGCGCCGTTCGGCGGCAGGGGCGACGAGCACGGAGGTGTGCAGCCGCTCATCATCCTCCCGGCTCATCGGCCCAGCCCTCGTGCGTGCTTGACCGCGGCGACGCCGGGGTGTTCGAACCAGGAGCTGTCCCGCCGCGACGACGATGTCGACCCGGACGGCGCAGCAGGGCTCCGCCCGGCAGGTGCCTGGCGCGGGGCCGGCTTGATCACTGGGCGCGGGAAGCCCGGCACATGATCCGCAGCAGTGGGAGCGGAAGCAGGGGGTGCGTCGAGGGCATCCTCGGGCTCGGGGGTGAAGGTCCGGTAGAGGCCAACGTGGCCGAGGTCGCGGTTGTAGACCATCGTGTAGCCCTCGCCGGTCGCCGTGCGGTCCAAGGCTCGTGTCGGCGGGGTGGTGTAGACGTAGCCGTTGGTCAGAGCGGCGTCAGTGGTTTCGGCACCGGCGTCGAAGCCCTGCAGGTGGCCGATCGCGGCGTCCTCACCCTCGGCGTCGATGAGCTCGATAACCTCATCGGCGTCCTGGCCTTGGAGGAAGACGACACTGAGCCACTGCGGCTCCGGTTCCGGGGCTGGCTGCCAGGCGATGAGATGGGCGTGGGTACTGGCCCGATCCATGCATGCTTCGACGTCATCGAGGAGGGTGACGGCCTCATCGATCGCATCGGCGGTGGCGAAGGCATGGGCCTCACCGGTCTTGAAGTCCCCGGCGTCGGTGCTGGCCCGGTCGATGTAGTACACGTGCGTCTGGGCCAGAGCCTCGAGAGTTTCGCGCAGGCGTCGGGTGGTGGCCAGCAGGTCACCGACGATGCCGGGCATGGTCTCGGGACGGTGGATGGCGTGGATGGCGTGGGCCAGGCCGCGGGTGGCCTCGGCAGTCTCAGCGGCATCCCGGGTGGGATCAGAATAGGTCGGCATGATCAGCTCTCCTGAGTCGAGGGTGGACGCCCCGGCCGCGGGGCTGGGGCGGGGATGGCAAGGAAGTGCGCGGGCGCGGGCTCAGACCCGACGGCACAGCGGCAGGGCCGCAGCGGTAAAAGCGCGAGCCTGTTGCCCGACCAGGCGTCGGGTCTCACACGAGGCCTGGATCGCTGCTTGTTCGAGGGCAGCCAGGTCTCGGTCGAGGTCATCGAGGGTTTCGGCCGAGACAGAGATCAGACCCGTGTAGCGCACGACCCCGTGACCGGCGGTCAGATCGGCTTCTTGCTGGAGCACGTCCTGGAATTCGGCGCTGTGCCCGGCATCTTCGATCTGCCCGATCCGGGCCCGCTGGGCCCGGTCGGAGATGTACTCGACCTTCTTCTTGCGGATATCGCGGGCGGCCTGATCGGTGCGCAACGGGGTGCAGATCAACGAGAACGCCCGCTGGATACCCGTCGAGAGCAACACCGGTGAGAGAAAACCGGGGTGGACCATCGCCCGGGGCCACTCGCTGATCCACAGCACCGCGTGGAAGGCAGAGTCGGTGCGCAGGTGCCCCCAGCGTTCCGTCACCGCGACCGGGCCAGCGGTGGCCAGGTCCTGACCGATCTCACCATGGCGTTCCAAGGTCGCAGCGATCGCCGGGTCGTAGGCCGAGCGCAGGATCACCGCGATCTGTCCGGTGCTCAACCAGTCGGCGAAGGACAGGTCCGCCGCCCGTAACGCTGAAGCGAGGGTAGACATGTCCTGGCGGAGAATGTTCGCCGCCCCGCGTAGCCCACCGCCGGCGGTGCGGATCTGCCGGGCGGCGTGCTTCATGTCCAGGCTCAGACTCAGCGTGGTCGCATGCCGCTCCCCGGCCGGGCCTGCCCGGTCGATGAGCTCGGCGTAGGTCGTCGCCGCCCACGACCCGTCATCGCTGCCGTGCGCGGCCCACCATTCGGCCAGACCCTGCCCGGAGTCGGGCAGGGTGCGCTCCAAGACTTGGAGCTGACTGATCCGGCCTGAGCGGCAGATCGTGGCCAGCACGCGACCCCAGGATTCGACGCGACGGTTCTGCTCGACCGGATCCAGCAACACGAACGCCGGATGAGACAGCTCGATCATCACCGTCAGCGTCGCCGCCGTCGGATCGTGGATCATGCCCGCCCCGGTCTCAGGATCGGAGTACTCGCGCAGCCGGGCGGCATCACCGGGCAGGGCCAGGGTGCCTGTCGGGCGGGGCATGACGATCCGTCGGCGGTAGATCAGCTGGCCCATGCTGACCCGCCACACCCACCAGCCGGCGATCGGCACCCATTCCACAGCCGGGCGGCCGGCAACGGGAATCCATGTCAGCGCCGCACCCAGGACCCAGATCGGAGCGGTGAGCAGGAACAGGACCCCGCCACCGCCATAGAAGGAAGCGACCAGACTTGCCCCGGCGATGCCGAGGGTCACCAGCTGGGAGGCCGAGAGTCCGAGCAAGACACCCCGGCGGGTCAGCCGGCTGAACTTCGCTGGCACCAGCTCGGTCCCAGTGGTTTCGGTGGAGGTTTCCGTGGACATGAGGGCTTACTCCTTCCCACCAGTCGGGCCAGAGGGCTTCGGACCCTGCCGATGCGAGCCCTGCCGAGGTGCGGATGGTTTCGGTGAGGACGTATCCGGCGGCGACTTCGGCAACGGCGACGACGCCGGGGCGGCGTTCGGAGCCGGGGTATCGGCCGGGGCTGACGTTGAGGACTTGGTGTCCTGGGAGGGCTTCTCGGCACCCTCCGTCGCCGTCTCTGCCTGACCGGCCAGGGCCTGACCGGCTTCGGGTCCGGCAGTGGCGGCCTTCTTCGCGACCGCGGCACCAGCCACGACCGCAGCGGCCGGCCCGGCCGCAGCAGCACCGGCCCCAGCACCCGCGCCCGCTCCTGCGCCGCCAGCTCCGGCGCTTCCAGCCGAACCAGCACCTGCCGACCCGGCACTCGCGCTGGAGGCACCGGAGCCCCCGGGGTTGCCGCCGGGGCCGGGTGCGGCAGCCTGGCTCGAGCTGTTGCCGGGCTTCCTGCCTCCGCCTCCGCCGTCGCCGCCTTTGTCGGACTTTCCGTCGAGGACCTTGCTTGGACTGTTGCCCTGCTGCTTGCCCGGTGTCGGCACTGGTCGGTTCAGTGCCGATTTCGCTTCCTGTTCGGAGCCCATCGAGTTGTAGAGGTCAAAGCCGATGAACGAGAGGAACCGATACGTGAGATATGGCGCAAACCCGGCCAAAGCCATGAGCACGATCCCGGCCAGAGGATCAGCGACTGAGGCCAGATCAGCCTCGATCGGTGCCGAGACCTGGGTGACGGCCACGAGCAGGATGATGACCAGGACGAGCTTGCTGAAGATCAACGCGAGGACGAACATCGCCCACTTGCCGATCCAGCCGCGACTGGCATCCCAGGAGGCCCCAGCGAACGCGAACGGGGCCAGGACCACGGCGACCAGCAGCAACGCTTTGCGGATGAGCAAGCTCAGCCACACGATCGCGGCCGCGGAGATCGCCAGGCCCCCGAGAAAAATCGAGATGATCGCGCCGACTCCCGGCGCGGTGATGTTCAGCGTGGCCAGCGCGGCGACCAGCCCGGTGATCTTCGCGCCCATGGACTCGGTGGTCTCGCCAGCGGCTTGGATGATGCCGACGCACAGTTGATCGACGATCTCGAGCAACAAGGCGGTCAAGGTGAGGACGACGAAGGACCCGAGCACGCTCTTGGCCAGCCCGAAAGCTGCGCGGGAGAGCGCCCCGGGTTCTCGGCGGATCATCCCGGTGATCAGTTGCAGGCAGAAGAAGATCAGCATCACGAAGATCGCGATACCGAAGATCAAGTTGAAGACCTCAACGTATTCGCCGCTGGTGACATCGACCAGGGTGGTGGTGTCGAAGATCTTCCAGACGGACTCGAACATCCATTCCGCGGCCGCGCCCATGCCCGCGGCCAGCCACTCGAATGGTGCCGAGACGAGGCTTGCCGCGGCTTCCCCTGCGGTATCGCAGACCGAGGAGAGGACGGGAACATCGCAGAAGCCCATCTCAGATACCCTGTCCGACGTCCCAGAAGAAGTTCACCAAGGTCACCGCGGCCCCGGACAACACAGCCGCCGCGCAGCTGATGAGGACGCCGATTTTTCCTCTCCCGGCGAGGTTCGGGTTGCTCGAGTTGGAGCCGTAAGCCCAGACAATCGCGGAGATAATCAAGGCGAGCACGGACAGGATCAGAGCCACGGTCATCACGGCGCCGACGATCTCGCGCAGCTGCTCGATGCCCGGGAGACCGGAGTCATTGGGGTCGATGTCGATCACGACACACGCTCCTTCATGCAGAGTCGTTGGGTGCTTGTCTGCGGGAAGGTGCACGGGCGTGGTCATGGCATGAAGAAGCGCCCATCCGGTATCCGGATGGGCGCTCGGGCCGTTCGTGGGGTGGTGCTGGGTTCAGAGTTGCTCGCCGAGGTTGACCAGCCAGTTCAGCCATCCTGTCGCCGCTCCGGCAAGGATCGCGCCGCCGAGGGAGACGAGCACGCCGACACGGCCCTTGGCGGCGAGGCTGTAGTTGCCGGTGCTCGCAGCGATCGCCCAGATGATCGCGGAGACGAGGACCATGAGCACGGCGATGATCAGCGCGGCCATGAGCAAGGCACCAGCGACCTCCATGAGATCACCGATGCCGCTCATGCCCTCGAAATCAGGAAAAACGTCCATGCCCCCAGGTGCACGGGCACCAGACCGGGGCGCCTGCAGCTGGCTCGGGTCAGCCTCGGACATGGGGCATCACGCCGTTGGGATCCGAGCGTGAGAGACTGGCCTTCGAACGAGACGAACCTGGCGGGTCGAGGCGTCCACGATGCGATCGAGAAACGAATGCATCTGATGCAACTTCGGACCTTATTCCTTCACGGTGATGTGGAGGTGGTCGTAGTGTCCGCCTGTGATGTCCTCGGGACTGTGCATGCCTCCGCCGTCGTAGTCGCGCCACCCGTCCTTGTCGCTGCCGACTGACCAGATCTTGCCCTGCCAGATCAGGTACTCCACGCCGAGATCTTCGGCGTGGTCTTGCATCCAGTGCGTGAGGTCCCAGCCGGCCTCGAGCTGGTCCGGGGTCGGCATCTGCCCGATCGGGTTGCCGAACGTGACATCGCAGGCACGGCCTAAGGGGTGCTCGGACTTCTGTCCCGGTCTGGGGGAATAACACGCCCAGGAGGTGTCGAGGTAGGCCTTCAGCGCCTGATCGTGGACGTGGAGCATGCGCGCGGTGATCTGCCCGTCGCTGGTGGGATCATCGACCATCTGGCTCGGATCCTCGCCGTCGAAGTCGCTCGGGTCTTCACCCGTTCCGCCACCGTCGTCGGTCTCGCAGCCGTCCTCGCCGGGGTCGGGGTTACCGCCTTCGGCCTCGGGGAGGTCTGCCGCGTCGTGGTCGTTGAGCCAGGCCGCGGGATCGGTGTAGTCGCCGTCTGGTCCGCCTTCGCGGACTTCGAAGTGCAGGTGGGCCCCGGTGGATTGGCCGGAGTTTCCGACGTCGGCGATGTGCTGACCGGCCGTGACCTCATCGCCGGTCTGGACGTGGATGCCGTCTTCCCACATGTGGATATAGGCCGTGGCCAGTCGCTGCCCGTCGACCTGGTGGTCGATGACGACGACGACCCCGCCTCCGGAGTCGGTGTACTGGGCCTCGGTGACGGTGCCATCGGCGGCGGCGAGGATCTCGGTGCCGTCGGGGGCGGCGAAATCACTGCCAGTATGTAAGGTCTCTTCGCCGGTGATCGGGTGGGTGCGCGGCCCGAACGGGGAGGTCGCGACCCAGGTGTCCTCCGGGAGGGGGAAGACCACGCGGGAGGTCTCCGCGGCCGGCTGATCATCTTCTTCCCCGTCCCCGGCACCGTCGCCGCCCTCCGAGGTCGACAGCTCGGTGAGGATGGCCTCGGCGACCGGCTCGTAGTTGGCGTAGCGGTCGGGGTAGGCACTGACTTCGACGGCTTGGGCGGCTTCACCCTTGCTCATCTCCTCCCACCCGTCGATATCCAGCAGACCCCGCGGGGAACCACCGTTGGGACCGTCCGGCCCGCCGTAGAACGCTTCAGCCTGGTAGGCGGGATTCATCAGCTCTTCGACCGAACCCCACCCGGATTGCGGGCGCATCTGGAACAGACCCAGCGAATCGTTGTCGCCGCCGTCGCCGTCGTTGGGCATATCACCGGATTCGGGGTAGGCGCTGGTGTTCGACAGCTGCTTGAGCACGGACTCCGTCAATGCGGCCATCAGGGCGATCTGGACCCCGTCGCGGGTAATGCCCTCGGTCTCGGAGCCGGTCTGGATGATCGTGGCCGCATGCTCGAGCTGCTTCTTGCCCAGCGTGATCGTCTCGCCGTTGGCGGTCTCAGCGGTGAGCTCATCGGGGACATCACCAACATCGCCAATATCACCGTTCTCCCCGGGGGCTACGCATTGGGCGGAGGCGGCGGGGTTCATGACCAGGCCGACGCCGACCAGGGTGAACATCGGGCCCAGCAGTACCAGGACGGCCAGAGCGGCCACGGCTTTCTTCATCGCACGGCCTTTCGTCTCAGCGCAGGGGTGTATCCAGCGCAGAGAGCCGCATGAGGAAACACGACTCCTCCTGCCCCTCCTCGGAGGGCGTCGCGCTGGCCGTGCTCTCCGGGGCGCTGGTGGCCTTCGGGCAGGTGAGGAAGAGGGTGAAGGCCACCGGATGCTCGAAGGTCACCGGGGCGTCGTTCCAGGTGCCTTCGCGATGCCGGGTGCCTTCGATGGTGATCGCGGTCGCGCCCTCGGGCAGTTGCCCCGGCTGGGCCTGAGCCAGGGCCTCGTCCCACTGCTCGGGTACGAAGGCCCGGTCAATGCTCAGATGCTGCCGGGTCGAGTACTTGCGCAGCTCGATCCAGGCCTCCCGTGTCGGGAGGTAGCCGGCGATATCCGAGGCCAGTCCGGCTTGCTCGACGCCGCTGGGGTCGGCGACCTCCAGCAAGGTGGCGGTGTAGTCCAGGGGCATCAGCCCGCTGGTGGTGTCCCAGGCGAATAGAGCTTCGGCAGCACTGCGGGCGAAGGTTTCCGGGTCGGTCGAGGGGACGATGCCAGGGATCTCGACCTCTGTCGGGGCCGGGGACGGTGTTGGGGTCTCGGTGCCCGGAGGATCGACCTGCGGTGCGGTGTGCTCCGGGTTGGCGGGGCCGATGATGATGCCGTAGACCCCGACCCCGGTGAGGATGAGCAGGATGATCGTGGCGATGGCCAGGGCGAAGTGGCGGCGGCGCAGCCGCGGGGAGCCTTCAGTTCTCGTCATACCCTCAGGTGCACTCCGCCCATCGACGGCAGGAGTGGGTCAGAGGGCACGCAGATGCCCTCGCCGGGAGTCCCCGTCGCGGGCAGCACGCAGCTCCTGAGCGAACTGGCTGGTCCCGTCCGCGGTGGCGAGGAAGCTCTCGATCTGTTCCTCGGTTAGCTCAGCGGCGAGCGCCTCGGCGTTGTAGTGGACCCACCAGTTCTCCAGCTCGGACCAGGTGGCGATGAACGCGCGCAGGGGCCAGCGGATGATCTTCGCCACCGGCTCCGCATCGCTGGCCTCGGGCTTGTCTCCGGCGGGCTGATCCGGGACGTCCTTGCTCCGGTGAGCGCGCGCGATCGCTTCTTCGGCCAGACTCTGCAGATCCGTGCCGCGATCCGGCATCGCCTCGCTCTGCTGCAGGGCACGGATGCGCTCATAGGCCGGATGCACGGGGGCGCCATCGTTGATCGCCTCCAGCTCCGCCGCGATCTGCTCTCGCATCGCCGATGGGGTCTCGGGGTCGGTGGCGAGCTGATGCAGGTAGGTGATCTTGTCCAGCGTGGTGTGGGAAGCCCCGCCGGGGATCATCGCCGCGGCCTGCTCGCGGGCAATACCGGGAGTCGTTGACGGTCCTGCAAAATTTGCAGGACCGTCTGACCTGGGGTTTTGGTTCACACCGAACTGGGTGGCCTGCTTGCGTCGCTGGGCGTCTTCGGCCATCAGCGCCTTGAGCTCCCGGTACAGTGCGGCGGCCTCGACGGGGGTGAGGTCCTTGTGCTGGGTGTTCTCATCCTGTTCGGCCAGCAGGTGCCCGAGCCGGTCCGAGATGCTCGAGCGCACCCACACATCCACCGTCCGCCATCCCAGCTGCTTCACGGCCGCCAACCGACGAGCACCACAGACCAGGGTCCCGTCGGTGGTGATCGTCGGCGGCTGCAGCAGTCCGAGCTTGGCGATGGATGCGGCCAGGGCGTCGATGTCGCCGAGGTCGGTGCGGTGCCGGTGCCCGATCATGATCGAGGCAACGGCCCGCTGGAGCTGGATGTGTCCCTGGGCCTGTCCCATCAGCGATACCCTCCACGGGGCGGGGCGGCCAGGGAGAGCGTGAGCACGAGGTCCTCATCGCGCAGCAGCGCCCGCAGGGTCTCGCCGATGAGCAGCCTGTGCAGGATCCCGCGGCCAGTGCTGGTCGCGGCATAGGCCGGGTGCGGGTGCCCCAGCAGTGCCTTGAGCAGAATCGACCAGGAGTCGGATTCGATATCCAGCAGTGCCTGGGCGTGCTTGTCCCGGCGCAGCGCCTCGTAGGCGGTACGGCGGGTCCCGGCGCGAGCCAGTTCCTGGCAGACGTGCTCGACCGCAGCCCGAGCCAGTGCCGGCGGCCATTTCATCGCGGTCACGAAGGCGATCGCGTCTTCGATCAAGCTGGTCGCGGTGGTGAAGGTGTCGTACTCACGCCGCTGGTCGTCCTCGTCGTGATCGGCGGGGTCCTCGGTTGGGTCGGGGTCGGTGATGTGGAAGGCCTCGTGGTAGTCCGTCAACGGGTTCTCGCGGTCGGAGATCCTCTCTGGATCGTGGAAGGCGGAGACGTGCGGGCGGCGAGCCTGGTGGACCGAGCACAGCAGTCCTTGGGCGCGTTCTTCGGCGATGCAGGTGATCCGCACCGCATGGGTGATCACACCCCACGGGTCCTTCGCGGTGCGCGCCGAGCGGGTGCGCATGACATCGAACGCAGCCGATGCCGCCTCCCAGGGGTCGAGGCCGTGCTTGCGTGCCAACGGAGCGTACTTCGCTGCAGCGTGCTCCATCAGCTCCGCGGCTACGGGGTCGGAGCGCCAGGCGGCGGGCCCCGCCTCATGCAGCCTCACGAGCAGGGCACGCAGCCCCTCGCCGGTCGTGAAGTCTTCGGGTTCGGACAAGGTCGTCATCATCAGTATTTCCTCCTGTACGTCAGGTGCACTTCGCACTCGTCGGCGTCGAATCGGGTCGTGGTATCGGGTCATGGAAGGTCACCGCCTAGTTCCGTGCGATGGCCGACCTTGTGGCCGGTTCGCGGGCATGGCCGCGACCGAAGGCCTTCAGCGGTGGCAGCTTCTTCGCGGCAAACGCGCCGACGCTCTTCCCTGCGGTGAGCAGGCCACGGTCGACCTTGCGGGCAAGGTGCTCCTGCAGAGCGATCCCGCGTCCGGCCACCGCAGCGGAGGACCGAGCGACCAGATCGGTGGGCCTGACCCAGTCGACGCCGCGGCCCTGCGGAACCTGCAGGCGCTGGCGCAGGCTCGCGCGACGCTGCGCGGTCTTCTCGTGCTCGATCGCATCCGGAGCCCCGGTGTCCTCTCGCCCGGCGACCCGGGCGGTGTCATGGTCGGGCTCGACCTCGGGCTCAGGTGCCTCCCACCACGGGCTCTGTTCTCCGGCCTGGTCCGGGGCAGGCGCGGTGTTCAGCGCATCCCACGGTTCGGGATCTGGCGGAGTGAAACTGGTGTCCCAGTTCTGCGCGGCCTGGGCGGTCTCGGAACTCATGATGTGCTCTCCTTCTCTTCGGCCTCCCCGGAATCGGGCGAGGCGGTGGTGCTCTGGCGGGTGCGCCAGCGACCGATGGTCGAGGGATGAACATGCAGGTGCGCGGCGATGGCCTTGTTCGACCACCCGGCCGCCCACAATCGAGCCGCCTCCGCCTTCCGCCCCGGCCCCGCCGGCTCACCCGCACGGGGCGGGGCAGGAAGCTGCGTGGGACCGTCCTCGGGTGAGGCCTGGGTCGGTGCAGACGAAGGCCCGGCGGGCGGCTCCGGTGCGCTCGGTGACGACGAGGCCAGCTGAGGCAGGTCCGCCACGGTCGAGGACGTCAGCGGCAGCTCACCGACGGCTGCCTCTCCTCCCGCCCGGCTCGGCTCCGCTGCGAGCTCCGGCTCGAGGGCTCCGCTGTGCTCGGTCTTCTTCAGCCCGTCTACTGCGGGTGAGCGACGGTGGTGGGCGGAGCGGATGAGGACCACGGTCAAGTGCGTGGAGGCCAGCAGCACCAGCGGCGGTACCGAGGCGATCACCGACGCCAGCAGACCCGGCACAGCCGCCTCCGCGGCCACCACAGCGTGCATCGCATTCGCAGCCACCGACACCAGAGCCCCAGCGATGAGCAGGCCCCACGGGTACCAGGCCCCAGCACGCCCATCGAGAGCCACGACAGCGATCGTCGCGACGACGATGAGCCCATCGACGAGCAACGGCCACACCCACGCCTGCGAGCTCGCGATCCCTGAGCGTCGCGCCAGATCCGCCAGAGCGGTGAACGAGAGCCAGAACGCCCCCAGAGCGATGCCGATCGTCCCGCACGCGGCCGTGATCACCGACCAGCCCCACCGTTCCGAGCCGCCCATGATCACATCACCCGATACACCGGCGGACGCGAGGGACCCGTGCTCGCCGGGGAGAACGAGCGCTGCTGGTCACCGACAGTGGTGCGTTGCCGTGCTCCGCCGCCGTGGACGTTGTGGTAGGCCGACTGCACCGTCCGGGAGATTTCCGGTTGGCCCAGCCCCGCCTGACTTGCCGCGGCGCCGAGGACGTCGAGAGCTTCACCGGGAGGCGTCCCGTTCTCCGCCAGACGGCAGGCGGCCTTGAACAGGCCCAGGTTCCGTTCGCCTTCGCGCAGTCTGGCCACCCGGTCAGCGAGCGCAGCGATACTCGGCGTCCGCCGAGTCCCACGTGACTCCGGTGCAGGCACTGCAGGGCGGGGATCGAGGAAGTCGCGCAGACCCTGGGCATCCAGTGCGGTCGCCGGGCCATTGTTGACCTGGTCCAGCCGGTAGTGGTGCTGCTGCCCGTCGATGCGACGGTGCGAGGGCGGGACGACGATGTAGCCGCCGTCGCCGCGGAAATCCACACCGGCCCGTGCCGCCTGCCAGGACCGCTGCTGGTTCGCGGGCGTGGCGGGGTAGATCAGGTGGGCGCCACCGGAGGGGGTGCGGGTGACGACTTCCCAGTGCCCGAGTTTCCCGGCGTGGTGGGCGCGGTTGATCGCGTCGTAACCGTTGACCCGCTCGTGCAAGTCGACATCGACGGCGACCACACCGCTGGCCTGGCCGGTGGGCATGCCGATGTTGGCATTGGGGATCTGATCCCACCATGCCCGGATCTGGGCCGGATCGGTCGTGGCGTCGTGGAACCCGCCGTGAGTCAGAGGGCGTTTGCCGTTCGCCGCGCAGGGGAAGATGGGCACCCCCGCCCGGGCGAATTCGCGCGCGGCCGCTCCCAAGTGCCAGGAGTCATCGAGGCGTAGGAGGACCGAGGAGACGGCACCGTGCTCGACCATCACGACCACGCCCCTCGGGCGCTTCCTGACGCAGGTGCGGTTCTGTGGTCGCCGTGTTCTGCGTGGTCAGGTCGTGGTTCGTGTCGGCTCTGCCGTTCGCGTCTCATCACCAGGTCTCCTTACCGAGAACCTGCTGCGGGGTGAGAAGCAGGCTCTACCTCCGGCAGGTGCGCGGGAGAGTCCCCGGCGTGTCGAGACGGTCAGCACTCACGATCAGTGAGTAGGGTGGCCGCCAAGGCGCGTCTCGCACCTGACGTGTAGACCGGCATACCAGGGCATAGACGTTGGTGAGAGCGTCAGTGCTCAGACACGTCTGTCCAGCGGGGTTTCATGTCTCGATCCCGGGATCTCAGGTAGGACAGTTCATTTTCCGGTACCGATCAGGAGTAATCCCTGTTTCTTTACGGAATATTTCGGCAGCATGGTTACGCGAACGCCAGCCCACCGTATGAGCAGCCTGGGTAATCGAGATGTCTGTTTCACTCAGCAGGCGCGCCATCTCTTGGACGCGAAGCAATCGCAGATGCGCGAGTGGTGTTTTTCCGAATGCCTTCAAATAGAGGCGCGATACTTGTCGTTCAGAAAGGTGAACTTTTCGCGCTAGCTCCCCGAGGGTCCACGGATGTGACAGCTCGCTATTGAGCAGGATCTGAACAGCGAGTGCTTCCCGTCGCACGGGAGCGAATTTCCGATAGCGTGGCGTCGACAGTTTCGTCGCGGAGTTGTGTGCGTTCGATGATTGGGTGGAGGCCATACGCACGAATGGTGTGACCTCATCGGCGATAGCCAACCACAGAGACTGCATCCGGTGGAAGCGTGGGCGTGGCGCACCTCTGACGCTGAGGCATACGAGCTCATCAAGCCACGGTGCCAGCTTATCGATAAGCTCCTCGCCAAGGTGGAGAATCTGAGCGGGGTCGTCGTAGAGCGATTCGGCTAGCCATTGCGCACTGATGCGGTCGTGGAGCACCCCAACGTATTGCCAGTAGAGATGATCGATGACGTAGTCGGTGTCGAGGTAGAGCGTGGTGACAGTGTGAGATTCTTCCGGCTCGCTACCAACGAGTACTCCAGGCCCGATAATCACCGCGTCTCCAGCACCGATGAATCTCTCGCCGAAATGACGACAATAGAGCACAGCCGAACCGGTCCGCACAACGATGATTTTCACGCAGTCATAGGCGAACGGCCCAACCGGCTGTCGAATGGTCCGCGTGCGTGCGACGATTGGCCGGAACCATCCCGTGTTCTGACCCTCAGCCCATTGCCCGCCATCGCCTCCGGGATCGAAGCTACCGGAGGCGAGGTACGGGGCACTGTCGTCCTCCAGACAGATTTGGTGGGCGCCTTGCATCGTAGGGGTACAGCTCGGATGAGCGTGAACCGGTGATGACCGGTCAGTGTGTGCTGATCTTGAACGTCCAGCGGACTACTGAGCAACAGCGCTGCAGGGTCATTTCCATCTTTCCGTGACGGATAAGAGTGTGAATGGCACGTGTTGCGATACGCATGGCATCTCCTTAGGATTTCACCAGTCTCGCGATAGCGGCGGAAGCCTCTTTGAGCTTGGCGTCGGCTTCCTGTCCGTCGTTGATCGCACCGACGACGCAGTGCTTCAAGTGATCGTCAAGCAGGCCCAATGCCACGTTCTCAAGGGCTGCGTTTACGGCGCTGATCTGGGTGAGGATGTCGATGCAGTAGGTGTCCTCATGGATCATACGGTGGATACCGCGGGCCTGGCCCTCAATGCGCTTAAGGCGAGCCAAATAGCGGTCTTTGTCGCTGATGTAGCCGTGGCCGGCTCCCGGGGGGCGAGTCGGCGGGATGAGCGTGGTCATCGTTGCTGTCCTTCCGTGGTGATAGAGACGGATCAAATCAGGTGGAGCGGTCAAGTATGCGAGCAGTGGTCTGTTCCGGATCCAGGTCGAGGCGGCGCAGCAGCTGCGCGTTGAGCGCGACGACGACGGTCGAGGCGGACATGAGAATCGCGCCGATGCTCATCGGCAGCACGAAGCCGACCGGTGCGAGGATGCCCGCCGCGAGCGGCACGGAGAGCAAGTTGTAGCCGGCGGCCCACCACAGGTTCTGCTTCATCTTCCGGAACGTCGCCCGCGACAGCTCGATCACCGACAGCACCGAACGCGGATCGGAGGAAGCCAGGATGACCCCGGCCGAGCCGATCGCGACGTCTGTGCCGGCGCCGATCGCGATCCCGACGTCGGCCTGCGCTAGGGCCGGGGCATCGTTGACGCCGTCGCCGACCATCGCGACCTTCCGCCCCTCGTCCTGGAGCTCCGCGACCTTGGCTGCCTTGTCCTCGGGGCGCACCCCTGCGAAGACGCGGTCGATGCCGAGCTCTTTGGCGACCGTGTCGGCGACGGCGTGCGCATCGCCGGTGATCATAACCACCTGGGCACCGGCGGCGTGGAGCGCATCCACGGCGTCGCGAGACTCAGTGCGGATCTCATCTGCCAGTCGTAGCGCGCCGATGACTTCGGTGTCGGCGAGGACGTGCAGAATGATCGCCCCTTCCTCCCGCCACTGCTCGGTGATGGGCAGTTCACTGACGTTGTGCTGGTCGAGGAGATGGGGTCCGCCGACTTCGATGACCGTGCCTTCAACGCTCGCCTTGACCCCTACGGCCGGGGAGGAGGAGAAGTCACGTGCTCGCGGTAGATCCAAGCCGCGGTCGTGGGCGGCCCGAGTGATCGCTCGGGCCAGCGGGTGCTCGCTATCGGCCTCTGCCGCGGCAGCCAGGGCGAGGACCTCGTCTTCGTTCGGAGTGCCGGCGGGCTCGATGCCGGTGACGGTGGGCTCGCCCTTGGTCAGGGTGCCGGTCTTGTCGAACAGCACGGCGTCGACGGTGCGCATGGATTCCAGTGCGAGGCGGTCCTTGATGAGCACGCCGCCGCGGGCGGCGCGCTCGGTGGCGATGGAGACCACCAGCGGGATCGCGAGGCCCAGGGCGTGAGGACAGGCGATGACGAGCACGGTGATGGTCCGCACGACCGCGTCGTCGGGAAGACCGACGAGGGACCAGACGATCGCGGTGATCACGGCCGCGCCGAGGGCGAACCAGAACAGCCAGGCCGCGGCGGTGTCGGCGATGCGCTGGGCGCGGGAGGAGGAGGCCTGGGCGTCGGTGACGAGCTTCTGGATGCCGGCCAGTGCGGTGTCCTCGCCGGTCGCGGTGACCTCGACGCGCAGCCCTGAGTCGGTGGCGATGGTGCCAGCGACCACGTGATCGCCGGTCTCGCGGCGAACGGTCTTGGACTCGCCGGTGACCATCGACTCATCCATCGAGGCCGAGCCGTCCACGATCTTCCCGTCCGCAGGCACGGACGCGCCGGGCCGCACGACCACGACGTCGCCGACCGCGAGGTCTGCGGGTGAGACCTTCACGATCTCATCGCCGTCGACCTTCTCCGCCTCGTCGGGCAGGAGCGCGGCCAGGGAGTCCAAAGCGGAGGTGGTCTGGGCCAGGGAACGCATCTCGATCCAGTGGCCCAGCAGCATGATGACTACCAGCAGCGCCAGCTCCCACCAGAAGTTCAGCTCGTGACTGAGCAGACCGAGGCTCGCGCCCCACGAGGCGAGGAACGCCACGGTGATCGCCAGGGCGATCAGCAGCATCATGCCCGGCTTGCGGGAGCGGATCTCGCCGACACCGCCGGTCAGGAACGGCCACCCGCCCCAGAAGAACATGATCGTGCCCAGGATCGGCGACACCCACCGCACCCACCCGGCATCGGGCAGCGGATAGCCGATGAGGTGGGCGAACATGTCGTTGAACGCGACAACGGGGACCGCGAGGACGAGCATGATCCAGAACAGCCGCCGGAACTGGCCCACGTGGTCACCATGCCCCGCATGCCCACCGTGCCCCCCATGGTCGGCGTGGGCGTCATGGCCCGCATGGTTCGCATGCGCGTCGTGTGCGGCATGGTCGTGCCCACCGTGCTCCTCGTGACCCGTGGGTGCGTGCGCGTCGGTCGTGTCGTGATGGGTGTGCTGGTCGTTCATGCGCGATCCGTTCCTCCTCGCCCGGTTTCGCTCCGTCAGGAGGCGGGCTGCATCTCGCTTTCGACGACCCACTTGTGGTTCGTCATGGTCATGCCGTCGGCTTCGTAGTCGACGACGTAGACGGTCTCGTCGGTCGAGCCCGCGATCGTCGCGGTGACGCCCTCCATGCCTTCCATGTGATCGGCCAGCAGAGTCACCTCGGCACCGTCGGGCAGGCGCTCATCGCCGGGATTCTCGAGCTCCTCCTGCACGACCCACTTGTGATCGGTGACCGGCTCTCCGCCATCAGTGGGGGTGTAGTCGACCGAGTAGGTGTAAGTGTCGTAGGCACCGACGATTGTCGCGGTCGCACCGTCCATGCCGTGCATGTGATCGGCGGTGAGTGTCACCTCGGTGCCGACGGGGTACTCAGGGTCGGTCGCCTCGGTCATGCCCGCGGGCACGGGTCCGCCGTCGGCGGGATGTTCCATGTCTTCGTGGCTGCCGTGGCCGCCATGGGCGTCTTCGGTCTGCGTCGCCGATGGGGCTGTGTCGTCCTCGGCACCAGTGGCGCAACCGGCCAAGGCGAGGCTGCCGCCGACAATTCCGGCGGCGACGAGCGTGGTCATACGCCTGTTCATCTCAGGCTCCTTTCACGAGAGCGGACCGCAGTCGGTCCCAGGGAAAGCCGGCGGTTCCGCGCGTGCCGCCATTCTGGTCGGCACGCGCGGAACCATGCCCCACGGGCCCGGTGCTACGCGGCGTTCGCGTACCGGTCGGGGTCGGCATCGAACAGCGGTCCGCAGGCCGCGCAGCAGAACCAGTACCGCTCACCGTTGTGGTCTCGGTAGAGGCCCACGGCCTCGGCATCGGCCTTGACGACCGGGGTGCCGGCCATCACCGGGCACTCGGTCATCTCCGAGGCCGGGGTCTGCGCGACCGCTTCCGCGCTGGGCGCGTGGCCCCCGCAGCAGCTGCCCCCGGAGGCGGAGGTGTCGGTGAGGTTGAGGTTCTCGTGTGCAGTCATCGTGAATAGTTCCTTTCTGGTGGGTGATGACGGATGGATGGTTCAGGCAGCCACCGGCTCGCGGGCCGGGGCCGGACCGGCGGGAGCCGGATCGGAGGCGTCGTCCGCGCGGGCCTTGAAGGTCCGCAGCCGCAGACTGTTCGAGACGACGAATACGGACGACAGGGCCATGGCGGCGCCGGCGAGCATGGGGTTGAGCAGCCCGAAGGCGGCCAGCGGGATCGCGGCGGTGTTGTAGGCGAAGGCCCAGAACAGGTTCGTCTTGATCGTGCCCAAGGTCTTCCGGGAGAGCCGGATCGCGTCCGCCGCGGCCCGCAGGTCCCCACGGACCAGGGTGATGTCGGCGGCCTCGATGGCGACGTCGGTGCCCGTGCCCATCGCCAGGCCGAGGTCGGCCTGGGCGAGGGCGGGGGCGTCGTTGACGCCGTCACCGACCATCGCCACGACCTTGCCCTCACCCTGGAGACGGGTGACGACGTCGACCTTGTCCTTGGGCATGACCTCAGCGATGACCCGGTCGATGCCGACCTCGGCCGCGACCTGCTCGGCCACCGCCTGGTTGTCACCGGTCAGCAGCACCGGGGTGAGCCCCAGTTCCTTGAACTGGCTGATCGCCTCGGCACTGGTGGGCTTGATCTGATCGGAGACGACCAACACGCCACGCGCCTGCCCATCCCAGCCGATGGCGATGGCGGTCTTGCCCTGCGATTCGGCCTCCTGCTTCGCGGCGCGGAGAGCGTCGTCGAGGTGGATCGACCAGTCCGCCAGCAGGGACTCACGTCCGGCGACGATCGCGTGGCCGTCGATGACGCCCTGGACACCCTTGCCCTCGATGTTCTCGAACGACTCCGGCGCGTGCAGCTCGCCGACCTCCGAGGTCGCTCCGGTGGCGATGGCCTGGGCGATCGGGTGCTCGGAGTAGTCCTCCAGTCCACCGGCCAGACGCAGCAGCTCCTCGCGGGAGGTGCCGTCTGCGGTGATGACGTCGGTCAGCGTCATCTTGCCGCTGGTGACGGTGCCGGTCTTGTCCAGCACGATCGTGTCGACCTTCTTCGTGGACTCCAGCACTTCGGGGCCCTTGATGAGCACGCCCATCTGCGCACCGCGACCCGTGCCCACAAGCAGGGCCGTGGGAGTGGCGAGACCGAGGGCGCACGGGCAGGCGATGATCAGCACTGCGACCGCGGCAGTGAACCCAGCGCTGAGCGGGAACCCGGCCCCGATCCAGGCGCCGAGCGCGGCGACCGCGACCGCAATCGCGATGGGCACGAACACCCCCGAGACGCGGTCGGCCAGGCGCTGGATCTCGGCCTTGCCCGACTGCGCATCCTCGACGAGCTTGGCCATCTGCGCCAGCTGGGTATCCGAGCCCACACGCGTGGCCTTGACCACGAGCCGACCCCCAGCGTTCACGGTCGCACCGGTGACGCTATCGCCCTCGGAGACCTCGACGGGCACGGACTCACCCGTGAGCATCGAGGCGTCGATCGCCGAGTTGCCGGAGGTGATGGTGCCGTCGGTGGCGATCTTCTCGCCAGGCCGGACAACGAACTCATCGCCCACGGACAGGTCGTCGATGGAGATGCGCTGCTCCTGCCCGTCCCGCAGGACGGAGACCTCCTTCGCGCCGAGCTCCAGCAGGGCACGCAGGGCGGCACCGGCGCGGCGCTTGGAGCGCTTCTCAAAGTACCGGCCGAGCAGGATGAAGGTGATCACCCCGGCCGCGACCTCCAGGTACACGTGCCCGAGCCCGTCGGAGCGCGAGATCGTGAACTCGAACGGGTGGACGACCCCGCGGTCGCCGGCGGTGCCGAAGAACAGCGCGATGATCGACCAGATCATCGCCGCGGAGGTGCCCACGGAGATGAGCGTGTCCATCGTCGCCGCGCCGTGCTTGAGGTTCATCCACGCCGCCTTGTGGAAGGGCCACCCGGCCCACACCACCACGGGGGCGGCCAGGACGAGGGAGGCGAAGCCCCAGTAGTCGAACTGCAAGGCGGGGATCATCGCCATCGCGATGACCGGGACCGCGAGGACCGCGGAGCCGATGAGCCGCTGGCGCAGCGTGCGCAGCTCGGCGTCCTCCCGTGACTCACCCTCATCCCCTTCAGCGGGCTTCTCACCCTTGGGGGTCGGTAGCTCGGCGGTGTAGCCGGTCTTCTCGACCTCCGCGATGAGCAGCTGCGGGTCGTAGCCTTCGGGGGTGGTGACGCTGGCCTTCTCGGTCGCGTAGTTCACCGACGCGGTGACGCCGTCGAGTTTGTTGAGCTTCTTCTCGATCCGGTTCGCACAGGAGGCGCAGGTCATGCCGCCGATCTGCAGATCGATCCCGGCAGCATTCATGCCGGGGGCCTGGTCAGTGCTCATGGTCCGCTCCTTCCTCATCATGCCCGTCACCGGTGCTCGAACCGGTGCCGGTGGTGTCGATGACCAGCGGGGCCGTGTGGACCTGCCCGTCGACCTGGAAGTCGAGGAACAGCAGGTACCGGCTCTCGGTCGGTGCGGTCGCCTCGAACACGATCTCCGGACCCGACGTCTCGCCCGCTTCGGGTGCGTCGCCGTGCGGGTGGACGTGCAGGTAGGCCAGGTCCCCGTCGCGCAGGGCGACGAGATGGCCGAACGCGCCCAGGTACGGCTCCAACGCGGTGACCGGTTCCCCGTCACGGGTCACGGTCATCGTCAGCTCGGACCCCGAGCCGGCGACGAGGTCGCCTTCCACCGCGACATCGAAACCGTCGACCGTCGTCTCAGCGACGGGCTCTGCCGCGACGGCCTGGTAGTCGCCGGGCACCTGCACCGTGGTCGAGAGGGTGATGCCCTCTCCGGTCTCGGCCGGCACGAAGTCGGCGAAGACCCGATACGAGCCGGCCTCCTCCCACTGCCACGGGATCGACCACGTGCCGTCCTCATTCATCTCGGGGTGGACGTGTGCGAAGTGCTGCCCGTCGGCGCGAACGACGATCAGGTGCAGCTCTTTCTCGTGCTCAAGCTCGAAGTCCGTGACCGGCTCCCCATCGGGGCCGGTGACGGTGAGCGAGAGCTCGCCGTCGGTGCCGATCTCGGTGGGAGCGGTGACGGCATCGAGTTCGTAGCCGTCCTGCGCGATGCCCAGGCCCAGCGACGCGGTACCGGCGTCGTGGCCTGCGTGTCCGTCGTCGCTCATGGCGTCTCCTTCCTCGTGGTGCGTGTTCTCTGCGGTTTCTTGTGTCCAGGCCTGCACGGTCTGATCGGGGATGACCGCGTTCGCCGTGAATCCAGATGCGGCGAACACGGCCACCAGCCCCATCCCGTACAGGCCCAGCCGTGCAGGAGCCTTCATCTCAGCTCCTGACGGCGGCGTAGCCGGCCTCGTCGACCGCGGCGATCACCGCGGCATCGTCGAGAGGCTGCTCGCTGGTCACGGCCAGACGCCCGGTCTGGGCGCTGACGTCGATGCCGGTCACTCCGGCGATCTCGGAGACCTCGGACCGGATCGCGGTCTCGCAGTGCCCGCAGCTCATCCCGGTCACCTGGTACTCGGTCGTGGTCGTCGTGCTCATGATCGAAACTCCTTCACTGGTGTACGAGTTATTTAGCGTATACCCCATCGGGGTATGGGTCAATGGGTGGCTTCGTCCGTAGCGGGTGCGGTTGCCTCCTGAGCGGCCTCTCCCGTCGGGCGGACGTGGCGCAGCCGGGTCGCGGCGATGATCGCGGCCACGGCGGCGATGACAGCGGAGACGATCGCTGCGGTGTTCAGGCCGCCAGTGAATGCCGCTTGCGCGGCTTCGACGAGTTGCCCGCCCAATGCTCCGGGGAGCTCGCCGGCGGAGACGAGGGCGCCGTCGATGCTGTCCGAGGCGGCCGCGGCGGCCTCCGGCGGCAGGCCCTCGGGCAGGGTTCCGTCGATGTTGCCGCGGTAGGCGGCCACGCCGACGCTGCCGATCACCGCGACACCGAGCGAGATGCCCAGGTCGTTCGCGGTCGTCGCGAGCCCGGAGGCGCCGCCGGCCTTCTCCGGCGGCACGGAGCTCACGACGAGGTCGGTCGTCAGCGCCATCGAGGGGGCGACGCCGGGGTAGGTGATCACGAAGGACGCGATCACCAGCGCCAGGCCGGTGCCGGCGTCGAGCTGGGTGAACAGGATGTAGCCGATCACCTGGGTGAGCAGGCCGATCGCGATCACGTTGCCGGGCCGGAACTTCCGGGCGAACACCGGGGAGAGCGTCGAGACGACGATCAGCACCGCGGCCGCCGGCAGGATCGACAGGCCTGCCTGCAGAGGGGAGAGCCCCTGGACCTGCTGAAGGTACTGCGTGAACAGCGAGTACACCCCGCCCAGCGCCGCCGCCGAGAGCAGGAACACCGCCAATGCGCCGGAGACGGTGCGGTTGGCGAACAGCCGCACATCCAGCAACGGGGTCTTGGCGCGCAGCTGCCGCACGACGAACCACAGGCCGATGAGCACGCCCGCAACGAGCAACCCGATGGAGGGTCCGATGGGCTCTTGGGCGGCGAAGCGCTTGATGCCGTAGATGATCGCCAGCAGCCCGCCGACCAGCAGCAGGGCACTGAGCAGGTCGATCCTCGCGGTCGAGTCCTTGTGCTCGGGCACCAGGATCGGGGCGCCGATCGCGACGAGCGCCATGATCGGCACGGCGACAAGGAACGTCGCCTGCCAGCCGAAGCCCTCCAGCAACAGGCCGGACAGCAGCGGTCCCAGCGCCACGCCGGCCGAGATGCCACCGGCCCACACGCCGATGGCCACGCCGCGCTGCTTCGGGTCAGCGAAGAGCACGAAGATCAGCCCCAGGGTCGCCGGCACCATCATCGCCGCGGCCAGGCCGAGCACGGCACGCCAGACGATCATCAGCTCCGGGATCGTCGTCAACGATGCTGCGATGGAGACGGCGGCGAAGAGGATCGCACCGATGACCATGAGCAGACGCTTGCCCACCCGGTCGCCGAGCACACCCATCGCGACGAGGAACCCGGCCATCACGAAGCCGTAGATGTCGAGAATCCACAGCAGCTGCGTGCTCGACGGGTTCAGGTCCGCGGCCATGTTCGGCGCGGCCAGGAACAAAATCGTGAGCATCATGAACAGCAGCGTCGAGGGAATCACCAGGACGGCGAGCCCCCACCACTGCTTCGCCCCCGCCTTGGGGGCCGGGGTGCTCGTGTCAGTCATGACGCACCCCCTGTACGTGCGTGTGTCGGTCTCATGGCCGTGCCGCTCCTTCCTCTGTCTGAGTCGCCCGGTCGGGACGACGGCACCGTAACTCAATCATCGGTGTACGGGTTGTAACAGCTACACTATCTCATACATTCCCATACGAGTTGTGAGGTGGACGATGCCGACCCAGAAGACACAGGCAACACGAGGCACCCGACGTGCCCCGACGACGACCCGCGCGGCCAATCAGCGCGCCGACGCCCAGCGCAACCGGACAAAGATCCTCGCGGCCACCGTCACCGCGATCCGCAAGAACCCTGACGCCTCGGTCGCCGATATCGCCGCCGAGGCTGGAGTGGGCCGCATGACCCTCTACGGCCACTTCCAGAACCGGGCAGAACTCATCGAAGCCGCCCTCGTCGACAGCCTCGAGCGCGGCGAGGAGGTCCTCTCCGGGGTTCCGCTCGACGGCGACCCGACAGAGGCGTTCCAGCGTCTGGTCGCCTCCAGCTGGGTCCTGGTCGATCAGTCCCGGGCTCTGCTAGCCGCCGCGCAGAAGGAGCTGCCGGCCGTGCGCATCCGCGAGATGCACGAGGACGCCGAGGCCCGCATGCGCGACCTGCTCCTGCGCGGACAGCGCGAAGGCGCGTTCCGCGCCGATCTGCCCGTGTCCTGGCTACTGACCACCACCCACGTGGTGATGAACGGAGCCGCCGAGGAGGTCCGAACCGGTCGCCTCGACGCCGATGACGCCCCCTGGTTCATCGACGCCATCCTGCTGCCAGCCTTCACCCACACGGCAAATGACGAGGGGGATGCATGAGGGGCGCACGAGTCGCAGTCATTGGGGGCGGCGCAGCCGGCAACGCCGCGGCGAGAGCCCTGCACACCGCAGACGCCGACCTCGATCTCGAACTGTTCACCCGCACGCATGAACAACCCACCAACCGGACCCTGGTCAACAAAGGCGTAGTGGCCGGCCTGCTCGAGCCCCACCAGGCCGTTCTCCCGGAAACCGGTGCGCGCCTCACGGCCGATACGGTGCGCGCCCTCGATCCCCGCACGCGCCAACTCCAGCTCGACTCCGGACACCGCCGGAGCTTCGACGCGTTCATCATCGCCACCGGCAGCCGTCCTCGTCTGCTGAGCGAGGAGATCATCGGCCGCGACGAGGCCCTGCGCTCTGGCCGCCTGACCACACTGCACTCGATGGCCGACGGAGCACATGTACGCGATCGCCTCGCCCAGACGACCTCGGCGAGGGTGCTCATCCTCGGCGGCGGACTGATCGCCTCTGAGACCGCCTCCCTGCTCACCGACGCCGGCCACGACTCCGTCCTTATCGCCCGCTCACGGATGCCGGGCGCCAGTTCCATCGGTGAGCCCGCCGCCAGACAGCTCCTTGAACTGCATCAGCCTCAGCATGCGGCATACCTCGGGCGTGACGTACGCATGATCCGCACTCACGCTGACCACATCAGCCTCACGCTCGACGACGGTACGCAGGTCGACGGTGATCTCGCGATCATCGCCCACGGCACCCTCGCCAACGCACCGGCCCCATGGACCGGGCCCGAGGGCATGCCGGTCGACGCCCGCCTCCGCTCCCTGCACGCTCCAGACCAACGGATCTACGCCGCCGGAGGAGTGGCGATCCACCACTATCCCGGACACAGCTCCTACCGCATCGACCACTGGGATGACGCGACCGCCCAAGGCGCGCATGCCGCCCAGGCGTTGCTTCACGATCTCGGCTTCGGCGACGATCCCGGCCCCTATCTGCCCACGTCCACCTTCTCGGTGCGCATCCACGGCCGAACCCTGACCGGAGCAGGACACCCGGCCTTGGGTACCAGCACCCGCGCCCTCTCGACCGACCCATTCCTGATCGCGCACGACCTCGGCGACACTCCGGTGGCCCTGACGGGCCTCGACGCCGACGGCCCGCTGCGTCAGCACCTTCCGGGCCTACACCAACCCGCGGCGTTTCCACACTGACCGCACTCCTCGGGCAGTGGGTTGACATGTGAGGTCGGCGAACCTCAGCCCCGCCCTTTCCCGGATCGATCGGGGCAGGGGCGGGGTAGTACAGGTACCTCGCCTCACGCCGCCGGCGCCCGCGAAATGCGGCTTCTCGCGGCGTCATAGAACCTGACTGACGATCTCCGTTGCAACGGAACTCATACACTGGTGCTTGTGTTTCTGATACCGTAAGTCAAACAGACGTGTTTGACTACCGAAGTTGGAGACGATGCCCCGCACCACACCCAGACCTGAACACCGCCGCTCGGACGCGGCGAGAAACGCTGAGCGCATCATCGACGCGGCCATCTCGCAGCTGCGGATCAGACCCGATGCGACGATCACCAGCATCGCCCGCGAAGCCGGTCTCAGCAGAGTCACTATCTACGGCCACTTTCCATCACGCACAGCGCTCGTCGACGCTGCCGTCGGCCGCGTTATCGCTGACGGTCAAGAGCCCCTCGACGCCGTTGCTGATGATCCCGATCCGGTCCGCGCCCTGGAATGCGTGATCGGTCTCAGTTGGCATCTGATGGATCAGTCGCGCTCCATCGTGCTGGCTGCCTCCGACGAGCTCACCCCGGCACGTCTGCGTGAACTCCACGACACCCTCGAAGTGCGCATCACCGCTCTGATCGAGCGCGGTCAGACAGCCGGCATGTTCCGCACCGACCTCCCAGCCTGGTGGCTGGTCACCGCCATCCACCGCGTCTTCCACGGTGCCGCAACCGAGATGACTCGCAACCGACTGCACCACGGGCAGGTGCTGACGTTGATCACCGGCACTGTCCTCGCGCTACTTCGCGATCCCGCGACCTCTCGGAAGGAGAACGCGTCATGACGACGAACCCTCACCCGTACCTCTGCGACCGTGTTGACCATATGGCGCAGACTCGCCCTGGGGGCATCGCCCTGATCAGCGGCGATACCGAACTCACCTATGCCCAGCTCGCTGCACAGTCTGCCGAGCTGGCACACGATCTCGCGGCATACGCACTGCCGACCAACAGGCCGGTCATGGTGGCCCTGCCACGCGGGCCTGAGCAGATCGTGGCCATGCTGGCGATCTGGCGAGCCGGCCTCGTCTACCTGCCCGTCGATCACCGCGACCCACCCCGACGCCACAACGAGATCCGTCACGCCACCGGCGCAGTCGCCACCCTCACCCTGCAACCCTCCGCCTCCACTCACACGCAGACTGTCACGATCACGCCCCACATCCCCGTGACAAACGCGCCCTCAGCCGGGTCACCGACCGTCGACGCGTCGGAGATCGCCTATGTGATCTTCACCTCTGGCTCCACCGGCCACCCCAAGGGCATTGCCGCCTCCCACGATGCCCTGGCTTCTCTGCTTGACCAGCTCGTGGCCCGCTACGAGATCACGGCCACCGATCGCGTGTTGCAGTTCGCGGCGTCGACTTTCGACACCTCGATCGAGCAGATCGGGGTGAGCCTGGCCGCCGGCGCGACACTGGTCCTGCCCGAGACCCTTTGGGCGCCCTCAGAGTTCCACGACAAGATCAGCCAGGCCGGTGTGACGGTCATGGACCTCACGCCCAGCTACTGGCGCGAAGTCGTCGGACACTCCACGGATGCCGACGTCGCCGACCAATCGATCCGGCTGCTCATTCTCGGCGGTGCGGCCGTGTCCAACCGCGATCTCAAGGACGCGCGGGCCCTCTACCCGCACGCCCGCGTGCTCAACGCCTACGGCCTGACCGAGACCGGCATCACCTTGTCAAGCCCCGAGTTTTGTAGAGGGATTTCTATCTGGAAATTGATGCCAACGCCCGAGCAGGCAGCTGCGCGTGGACTACTTCGAACTCGACAGGAGGCACGTGCCCGATCT